>CAMLMQ010000064.1 GCA_946481135.1 uncultured Microbacteriaceae bacterium | reverse complement strand
GACTCCGAGGAGGTCAGGAACCTCGTCCGCGTCATCCGGGAACTGACCAGCCAGGGCATCGCCGTCATCTACATCTCGCACCGCCTGGAGGAGATCCGCGAGATCGGCGACCGCATCACCGTCATCAAGGACGACGCGTCGATGGCCTCCGGGCTCGCGGTCGCCGACACCCCCACCCCGAAGCTCATCGAGCTCATGACCGGGCGCACCGTCGAGTACGTCTTCCCGCCGCGGCGCGAGCTGCCGGCCGACGCCGCCCCGGTGCTCGACGTCGACGGCCTCGGGCTGCGCGGGGTGTTCTCCGACGTCTCGCTCACGGTGCGGGCCGGCGAGATCGTCGGGCTCGCGGGACTCGTCGGGTCGGGTCGCTCGGAGATCCTCGAGACCGTCTACGGCGCCCGCAAGCGCACCGCGGGCACCGTCCGCGTCGCCGGTCGCGCGCTGCGGCCGGGCTCGGTGCGAGACGCCGTCGCCGCCGGAATCGGGCTCGCACCGGAGGAGCGCAAATCGCAGGGGCTCCTGCTCCAGGAACCGATCTACCGCAACGTGACGCTCGCCACCTTCGGGCGCTTCGCCCGGGGCGGCATCCTCAACGAGCGGGGCGAACGCGCGGCGACCGAGGAGCAGATCCGCGCCCTCGACCTCCGGCCCGCCGACCCCGAGCGCATCACCGGCACCCTCTCCGGCGGCAACCAGCAGAAGATCATGCTCGCCCGCTGGCTCGTGCACGGCACGACCGTGCTGCTGCTCGACGAGCCGACCCGCGGCGTCGACGTCGGCGCGCGGGCCGACATCTACGGCCTCATCCGTCAGCTCGCCGACTCCGGCGCCGCCATCCTCGTCGTCTCGAGCGAGATCCCCGAGGTGCTCGGCCTCGCCGACCGCGTGCTCGTCGTCGGCGACGGGCGCGTGCTGCGCGAGGCCCCCGCGACGGAGCTCGACGAGCCTGCCGTCCTCGACCTGGTCATGAAAGGAAACGCCGCGTGAGCGAGCCCACCACGTCCCCCGCCCCCGTGACCGCCGAGGAGCGTGAGCAGCCGAGCGGGCTGCGCCGCTTCCTCACCGGGTCGGCCGGCCGCAACCTCGGCCTCGTCATCGCCCTCCTGCTCATCGTCCTCGGCGGGATCATCACCCGCCCCGACCGCATGACGGATGTCGACACCATCCTGCAGATCGTGCGCTACGCGTCGATCATCGGCGTGATCAGTCTCGGCATGACGTTCGTCATCACGGCAGGCGGCATCGACCTCTCGGTCGGCTCCGTCATGGGTCTCACGACGATCGTCGGCACCCTTGCCGCCGTGCAGGCCGCCGCCGGCGGAAGTCACTGGCTCCTACTCGCCATCGTGCCCATCGCCGTCGGTGCCGCCGCCGGTCTGCTCAACGGCCTCGTCATCGCCTACGGCCGGGTCGTCCCGTTCATGGCGACCCTCGCGATGCTCGTGGCCGCTCGTGGTCTCGCCGAACTCATCGGCAACCGGCAGACGCTCATCATCAACGACAACGACTTCAAGGGCTTCTTCCGCGGCAACCTGCTCGGCATCGACCCGCTCATCTGGATCTTCGCCGTCCTCGCCGTCGCAGCGTGGTTCCTGCTCGGCCGCACGACGTTCGGCCGCCGCACGGTCGCGCTCGGCGGCAACTACGAGGCGGCGCGTCTCGCGGGCCTCAAGGTGAAGCGCCACACGGTGATGCTCTACGTTCTCGCCGGCACGGCCGCCGGAATCGCGGGCTTCATGATGATGGGCCGCACGGGGGTCGGCACCTCGACCCACGGCACCCTCTACGAACTCGACGCGATCGCCGCCGTCGTCGTCGGCGGCACCCTGCTCATCGGCGGGCGCGGCACGATCGTCGGCACCGTGCTCGGCGTGCTCATCTTCGCGACGCTCGAGCAGGTGTTCACGCTCAACAACCTGTCGACCTCGGCACAGGCGGTCATCACGGGCGTGATCATCGTCGTGGCGGTGCTGCTGCAGCAGCGCTTCGCCGCCCGCAACGCGCGAACGTAGCCGCCTCCGTGGGTTGAGGAGCGCCTGCCCCCGGCGGACGCCTATCGAAAGCCGGACGTCAGGCGAGCTCGACGGCCGCCCACGCGACGGGCGGCAGCGTCACCGTCAGGATCCCGTCGGTGAGGGCGACATCCGCCAGCTCCCGCGGCACGACCCGGTCGGGGTCCTCGGCGCTGTTGCGCGCGTACGGGTCGGCGTCCCACACCCCGACGGCCGAACGGACACCGATTCCGCCGAGTGCGCGTACGTCGACGGTGATCGTCGACGGCGTCCCGACGGAACGGTTGACCAAGAACACCGCGCTCCCGGCCGCGTCGGTGGTCGCGACTGCGTCGACGAGCGGCACGTCACCGAGGTCGGTCGCCGGATAGGTCGCGACGTCGACCTCGACCGGCACCGCGCGGCCGCGCGCGAGACGCGCCGTGATCGCGAACGGGTGGAACGTCGTCTGGCGCCACACCGGACCGCCCGGCTCGGTCATGATCGGGGCGATGACGTTGACGAGCTGGGCGAGGCTCGCGGCGGTCACACGGTCGGCGTGCCGTACGAGCGACATGAGCAACCCGCCCACGACCACCGCGTCGGCGACGCTGTACGAGTCCTCCAGCAGGCGAGGCGCGACGGGCCAGTCGTCGATGGCCGTGTGCTTGTCCTCGGCGTGGTAGCGCTCGATGTCCCAGACGTTCCACTCGTCGAACGAGATGGTGACGGGGCGCGTGGTGCCCCGCCGCTCGGCGAGCTCGTCGATCACGGCGGCGACCGACTCGATGAATCGGTCCATGTCGACCGGCGACGCGAGGAAGCCCGCGAGGTCGCCGTCCCGCTCCTGGTAGTAGGCGTGCGCGGAGATGTAGTCGACCTCGCCCCAGGTGTGTTCGAGCACCGTGCGCTCCCACTCACCGAACGTCGGCATCGCGCGGCTCGAGCTGCCGCAGGCGACGAGGCGGATGCGATCGTCGACCTGTCGCATCGCCCGGGCCGTCTGCACCGCGAGCTTTCCGTAGTCGTCCGCGCTGCGGTGCCCAATCTGCCAGGGCCCGTCCATCTCGTTCCCGAGGCACCAGATGCGCACGTCGTGCGGCTCCGGAGTGCCGTTCGCGATGCGGGCTTCGGAGAGCGTCGTGCCCGACGGGATGTTCGCGTACTCGAGCAGCTCGAGCGCTTCGGCGACGCCGCGGGTGCCGAGGTTGACCGCGAGCATGAGCTCGGTGCCGGCGGCGGCCGACCAGCGGGCGAACTCGTCGAGACCGACGAGGTTGGGCTCCGTGGAGTGCCAGGCCGGGTCGAGCCGCCGGGGCCGCTGATCGACCGGACCGACGCCATCTTCCCAGCGGTACGCCGACACGAAGTTGCCGCCCGGGTAGCGAACGGTCGTGACGCCGAGCTCGCGCACGTGCTCGATCACGTCCCGGCGAAAGCCGTCGGCGTCGGCAGTGGGATGTCCCGGCTCGTGGATGCCGTCATACACCGCGCGCCCGAGGTGCTCGATGAACGAGCCGAAGAGGCGCCGGTCGATCTCGCCCCCGGCGCTGCTCGGGTCGACGGTGAGGCGGGCGTGGATCATCGATGCTCCAGACGGTTGTTGCGCGGGTCGGTGGCGTGGTCACGGAAGCGGGCGACGAGCGATGTCGGGATTCGGGCGAGGTCGCCGTCGTCGGTCTCGTCGAGTCGCCAGAGCCCCATCGTGAGGAGGTGGTCGGCGCGGGGGGCCGTCGTGTGGCGGTACGTCCACTCGTACATGTCGAAGACCGGCCACCAGGTGTAGCCCACGACGTCGACCCCGTCGGCGCGCATCCGATGGAGGTGGTCGACCGACGCGTCGAGCCAGGCCAGACGCTCCTCCACCGACCCCGTGACGCAGGTCTCGGTGAGCATGACGGGCGCGCCGAAGCGCAGCGCGGCGCGGAGCACCTCGTCGAGTCCGCCGACCCCGTCGTCGCGCGTAGGTCGCGGGTCGGCGAACCCACCGCGGTGGTGGACGCCGGCCTCGAAGAGCTCGGTCGAGTGTCGCGGGTAGTAGTTGACGCCCATGACGTCGGGATGTGCCGGCGACTCGGTGAACCACGCGAGGTCGTCGCCGGTCATGCCGTGCTCGAGCAGGAACTCCGCGAGCGGGTGCGCGGCGTCGACACGACCGGTGACGAGGTCCTCGACGAGGTGCGTCTGCCGCCGTAGGCGCTCGACGTGATCCCGGTGCTCCGGGGCGTCGACGTCCCCCGCGTAGCGGAAGCCCGCATCCACGTGCACGAGCACGGCACGCTCGCCGAGCGAGTCGACGATGCCTCGCTGACTCAATACGAATCCGCGCGCGAGCCGCTCGATCATCCGCACGAGGCCGCCCGCCCCGCTGAGGTAGGGCGGCCAGTAGGCGTATTCGCCCGAGAACAGGGCGTGAATCATCGGCTCGTTGACCGGCGTGTAGTCGGTGACGCGATCGGCGTAGCGCTCGGCGACGCGGGTCGCGTACTCGGCGACGTGCTGGGGATAGTCGGGATGCGCGAACTCCCGCTCGAGCCACAGCGGCGTGCCGTAGTGGAGGAGGTCGATGATGGGGCGCAGCGACAGTTCGGCGAAGCGGTCGACGACCCGGTCGAGCCACGACCAGTCCCAGATGCCCGGAGCGGGGTTGATCCGGTGCCACGGCACGCCCCAGCGCAGCAGCTCGGCGCCGGCCTCCCGTGCGAGCCCGAGGTCGGCATGCCAGTGCTCGTAGTGCCGGGTGAGCTCGTACTCGTCGATCGGGCGCTCTCCGACGCGCCCCTGCGGCACGAAGGTGTCCTCGACGCCGAGCGCGAAGTGCAGTCGTCCGTCGCGATGCCAGTTCGGGTCGGCGGTCGTGGGTTCGGTCATTTCAGTCCCGTCGTCGCGATGCTCTCGATGAAACGGCGCTGCACGAGGAGGAACGCGAGCACGAGCGGGAGGACGGCGATGAGCGAGCCGGCCATCATGACGCCGTGCGGGATGATGCCGCCCGGTCCGGTGAGGAGCGTGAGCCCCGACGTGATCGTGCCCATCTCTCGCTCGGTCGTGAACACGAGCGGCCAGAGCAGGTCGTTCCAGTTGTTGACGAACGTGAAGATCGCGAGGGTGAGGAGTGCGGGAACAGCATTGGGGATCACGATGCTGCGGAAGATGCGGAACTCCGAGGCGCCGTCGATGCGCGCGGCCGAGTCGATGTCGCGCGGCAGCGCGAGGAAGAACTGTCGCAGGAAGAAGATGCCGAAGGCGTCAGCCGCGCGCGGCGCGATCAGTCCCGCGTAGGTGTTGACCCAGCCGAGTTCGCTCACGAGTTGGTAGACGGGGATGAGGGTCGCCTGGAACGGGATCATGAGGCTCGCGATGATCGCGATGAGCAGTACCCGTCGACCGCGGAAGTCGATGCGGGCCAGCGCGTAAGCCGCGAGCGAGTCGAAGACGAGCGCGAACGCCGTGACTCCCCCGGCGAACACGAAGCTGTTGAGCACGAGCCGCGCGAAGGGCAACTCGGTCACGATCCGTTCGAGGTTAGACAGCGTCCACTCCTGGGGCAGGAGGGTCGGCGGGAACGCGTTGACCTCCGCGACCGGCTTGAACGCCGTGAAGAGGATGATCGCGAACGGCAGGAGCACGAACGCCGTCACCGCGAGCAGCACGACCGTCGTGACGATCGTGCCGGGGCGAAGCCGGCGGCGTCGGATGGATGCGCTCATCCGAGGTCCTTCTCGCGTCGACCGAAGAAGACGAACTGCACGATGCTGAGCAACAGGGTCCCGACGAGCAGCACGTAGGAGAGCGCCGATGCGAACCCGATCTCGAGGCGACGGAAGCCCGACTCGTAGATCTCCATGACGATCGTCTGGGTGTGCCCGTACGGGCCGCCGCCCGTCATGACGTAGATCTGGTCGAAGGCCTGGAGCGCCGCGATCATCGCGAAGATGAGCACGAAGGCGAGCGTGTTCGACAGCAGCGGGAGCGTGATGTGGCGCAGGCGCGTCCACGCACCGGCACCGTCGACGCGCGCCGCCTCGTAGAGGGTGCCCGGGATGTCCTGCAGGCCGGCGAGGAAGATCACAAGGTAGAACCCGAAGTTCTTCCAGACGGCGACGAAGGCGACGGCGGGCATGGCCAGCTGCGGATCTTCGAGCACGTCCCCGAGCCGCAGGCCCACGCCGCTCAGCCAATGGTTGAGCAGGCCGACCTGGGGGTCGATCAGGTAGCTCCACGCGAACGCCGCGACGGCGAGCGAGACGACGAACGGCAGGAACAGGGCCGTGCGGAAGAAGGAACGGAACGGCAGTCGGGGGTCGTTGAGGGCGAGTGCCAGTAGCAGAGCGACCGCGACGGCGGTGGGCGTGAACAGCACCGTGTACCACAGCGTGTTGATCACGGCCTCGACGATGTCGGGGTCGGTGAACACGTCGGCGTAGTTGTCGAGGCCGACGAACTCCTCCCGCCCGAAACCGCTCGCGTCGGTGAACGAGAGCCGCAGCGCAGAGAGCATGGGCCAGGCGACGAAGGCGCCGAGCACGACGAGCGCGGGGGCGAGGAACGCGAGCGCCGTGAGGGTCCGGCGGGTCTCGCCGCGGCGGCCCCCGAGCGGCGCCGGCGGGCGGTAGCGGCGGCGGGGCGTGGTGCTGGTCATGGGTGTCCTCGGGAGGGGGTGGCACCCCGACGTCGGTCAGGGCGCCACCCGGAGCTGCGGCAGCGGTCAGTCGTCGAGCGCGGCCTGGATCTTCTCCTGCGCCTCGGCGAGCAGCGCGGCGATGTCCTCACCCGCGAGAGCCCGCTGCGTGACCTCGTCGACCGCGGCGAGCACGTCGACGCTGTTGACGACACCCGGCAGGAGCGGGCGACCGAACTCCGCCTGCGCCGTGAGGGCGGCGACGGTGGGGTTGTCGGAGACCGCGTCGGCCGGAATGTCGGTGCGCAGCGGCGGCCAGCCCGACCCGAGCGACCACGCGACCGAGTTCTCGTCGTTGAGGAAGAACGCGAGGAACTCCTCCGCGGCGGCGACCCGAGCGGGATCATCCTGCTCGGTGATCGCCATCGAGACGCCGATCGCGGACGCGGCCTGCGCCTCCGGCCCCGCGGGGATCGGGGCGATGCCGTAGTCGATGCCGTTGTCCGCTGCGATGAAGACCATCCACGGTCCGCCGATCGTCATGGCGGCTTGCCCGGCGCTGAAGACGCCGTCGGCCTCGATGCCGTCGACCCCGGTCGGCGAGATCTTGTCGCCGACGATCGCGTCGCGCCAGAACTCGAGCGTCTCGGCGTTCTCGGGCGAGTCGATGACGGCGGTGTCGCCGTTCTCGACGATCTGGCCTCCGTTGCCGTAGAACAGCGACGGCCACAGGCCGTTCGCGACGGTCGCGTGATCGGGCAGGACGACGCCGTACTGCTCGGGCGTCCCGTCCCCGTTCGCGTCGACGGTGAGCGCCTTCGCGGTCGCCACCCACTCGTCCCAGTCGGCGGGAGGCTCCTCGATACCGGCTGCGGCGAAGAGGGCCTTGTTGTAGTAGACGGCCAACGGCACGAACCCGGTCGGCACGCCGTACTTGGTGCCGCCGACGGTGATCATGTCGACCGCGCCGGGGTTGACGTTCTCGGCGTTGTTGGCCGGGTCGGCGTAGAAGTCGTCGAGCGAGACGAATGCGCCGCGGTCGGCGTAGACCGGGAGCCGCTCGGCGGGCATCGCGACGAGGTCGGGTCCGTTGCCGGCCGAGAGCGCGGGCAGCAGGGTGTCGTCGATGACGGCCCACGGGTTGATCTCCGTCGACACGACGACGTCGTCCTGGGAGGCGTTGAAGTCGTCGACGATCTGCTCGAGCACGTCGCCGTCGGCCTCGGTGTAGCCGTGCCAGAACGTGAGCTCGACGGGTCCGTCGGATGGGGCGCCACCGGCGGTGCAGCCGGTGGTGGCGAGCGCGACGGCGAGGATGCCGGCGCCCGCGAAGAGGGGTGAACGCTTCATGGCTGGGGTTTCCTTCTCTGGATGCGGGACTGCTCTGTCTCACGGCGTCGGGATGCGCGCCCGTCGCCCAGTTTACAACGTTGTAATCGCTTCATCTTGAGCCTCGCACCCGCTCCTGTCAAGCGCGGCGCCGGTCAGCCTCCCGTCGACTCCCGGCTGACGATCCGGTACGCGCTGCGCAACTCGCGGCGGGGACCGCGATCGGATGCCGCGATGCCTTCGAGGAGCAGATCGACGGCGAGTCGCGCGATCTCGCGCCGACCGGGATCGACGGTCGAGAGGCTCGGGAAGGAGTAGCGACCCTCATCGACATCGTCGAAACCGATCACCGCGATATCGGCCGGCACCCGGACGCCGCGCTCGCCGAAGACACGCAGAGCGCCGAGGGCGAGCTCGTCGTTGAGCGCGAACACCGCGTCGACCGCGA
Source organism: uncultured Microbacteriaceae bacterium (assembly GCA_946481135.1). Next base: position 5,184 of record CAMLMQ010000064.1, on the reverse strand, counting down.
CATCGCGGTCGAGAAGGATGCGGGCCGCCTCTGCACCGTTCGCCCGGTGCCAGGGGCCGGAGTCGACGACCAGTGCGTCGTCGAACGGGATGCCGTGAGCGGCGAGCGCCTCACGGTACCCCGACAGGCGCAGGCCGGCGGACCCGATCACCTCCCCCTCATGGGCGCCGAGGACGGCGATCCGCCGCCGACCGAGGGCGATGAGATGCTCGGTCGCCGCCCGGGCGCCCGCGACGTTCTCCATCGTCACGTGGTCGACCGGACCGTCGAAGATGCGCTCGCCGAGCAGCACGAGCGGGAAGTCGACATCGAGCACGCCCGCATCCTCATTGCCGAGGCCGAGCGGACTGAACAACAGACCGTCGGTGAGCTGCCGGCGCGGACCGCTCAGCACCTCGCGCTCGCGGCGCGGATCGCCGCCCGTCTGCTCGATGAGCACGACGACGTCGTGCCGATCGGCGACGGTGATGACCTCGTCCGCGAGCTCCGCGAAGTACGCGAGACTGAGCTCCGGCACTGCGAGGCCGATCGCCCCGGTGCGACCCGACCGCAGACTGCGCGCCGACTGATTCGGGCGATAACCCAGCTGCTCGATCGCCGCGAGAACGCGGAGCCGTGTCGGTTCCGCCACGTGCGGATGGTGGTTCACGACGTTCGAGACCGTCTTGAACGACACCCCCGCGACACGGGCGACATCACGCAGGGTGGCGGTCATCCCCCCACCGTAGTTCCGGGGACCGGCGCACGGGAGCGGCGCTGCTCTTGACAGCCGTCGCCCGTCCGTCGTACGGTCGCCTCGCTCGCGTTACAACGTTGTACATCGCAGCGTTGAGGATTCGCCGAGCCAGCAGTCGAACAGGAGGATCCGCAGCAGCTGCTTCCACCCGGAGCGGTCCTCGACCGCGACTCCCGACCTGGTGTCGCCAGACGCCGCACCCTCCCCGGCTCTGCCACCGAACCGAGGAGACGACAGTCATGAACAACGCTCCCCGGGGCTCGCGCGGACGCGCGAACCCCGTCGCCAGCACGATGCGCCGCATCCTGCTGACCCTCATCACCACGGCGGCGCTCGTGCTCGCCGGCATTCCCACCGCGCCGCCCGCCGCGGCCGTCACGACCGGCAACGGCGCGCTCGTGTACTCCCCGGCGGCGGGAACGTCGTTCAACCCCGAAGGCGGCGCACCCGCCGGCACGACGTACGCCAAGATCGTGGTCCTCAAGAACAGCGGGTCGAACAACGGCACCCAGGTCGTGACGTACGACCAACTCGTGCTACAGGGCGGCGTACAGGTCTACCCGATCTGGCGAAGCACGAACGACGGGTCGACGTGGACGAAGGTCGCCGACGTCAACCCGAGCCTGCAGTTCCCGACCCTCACGCGCACCGCTCAACCCTTCTTGTTCGAGGTGACGCAGACGACTGGCACGCTGAGCGCGGGCACCCTGCTCCTCGCCGGCATGATCATGCCGGAAGACCGGTCGAGCAGCCGACTCGTGCTCTACAAGAGCACGAACCAGGGCTCCTCGTGGAGCTACGTCAGCACGATCGACACCGGCGGCCCCGCGGTCTACGATCCGAGCCCCTCGTCGACGACGACGACGGTGTGGGAGCCCTCGCTCGCGATCGACGGTGGCGGCGGGCTCGTCGCCTACTTCTCCGACGAGCGCCAGAAGGCCAACGGTGTGCTTCAGGCCGTCTCGTACCGTCGTTCGACCGACGGCGGTGCGACCTGGGGGCCGCTCGTCAACGTGTCGGCCCCGAACAACTCGAGCGACCGCCCGGGGATGATCACCGTCACCAAGCTCCCGGACGGCCGCTACCTCGGCACCTGGGAGGTCGTGAACCGGCCCAGTCAGACCCAGAACACCGCACCGGTCTACTACAAGGTCTCGCCCGACGGGCTGAACTGGGGAACGACGACGAGTCTCGGCACTCCCATCCAACTCGCGAACGGCCGCGGCATCGGGTCGTCGCCCTACGTGAAATGGGTACCGAGCGGCGGGCCACTCGGCATGGTGGTGGTCGCGAGCAAGTGGTCGCTCGACGCGTCGGGGAACATCGACGGCGGCCAGAACTTCTACGTCAACTACAACCTGGGCGAGGGCCCGTGGGAGCGCCTGCCGATGGCCGTCACCTATGACGCGACCGATACGCAGGGGGGCAACTTCTCGGGCTTCGCGCAGGGGATCGACTACGGGGTCGACGGTCGGACGCTGTATCAGGCGACCAACGTCGAGAATCCGACCACGACCTACAACGACATCCGGGTGGGGTCCATCCCCCTCGACGCGCAGCAGTACGAGGCCGAGCTCGCGACGCTCAACAGCGTTTCGCTCGTCAACCACGTCCAGGCGTCGAACGGATCGAAAGTCGGCAACATCAACGACGCCGGCGACTACGTGCAGTTCACGGTCCGCGCTCCCGCGGCGGGGGCCTATACGGTGAACGTCCGCTACGCGAACGGCACGGGCGCCAACAGCACCCACGCCGTGAGCGTCAACGGCGGCTCGGCATCGACGCTCACCTATCCCGCCACGGTCGACTGGGGTCGATACAAGTGGGTGCAGGTGAACGTCACGCTCAACGCCGGCGCGAACACGATCCGATTCAGCCGAGCGTCCTCCTTCGCCGAACTCGACGTCATCCACGTGCATCGTTCCGCGGCACTCGATCCGCAGTTCCGGGTCGTGAACCGTACGAGCTCGAAGCTGCTCGAGGTGCTGAGCGCCCTCACGACGGACGGTGCGGCTGTGGGCCAGTGGGGTCCGACCAACAACCCCACGCAGGTCTGGCGATTCACCCCGGCATCCGGGGGGTATCAGCTGGTCAACATGAACAGTTCGAAGCTGCTCGAGATCCCGTCGGCCCAGACGGCGGACGGTGTCGACGCCGTGCAGTGGGGCTCGACCGGCCATCCGACGCAGCGGTGGAACGCGGCGTTGGTCACCGGCGGGTGGTGGACGTTCACCAACCAGAACAGCGGTAAGCGGCTCGAGATCACGGGCGGGTCGACGGCCGACGGAGCGATCGCACAGCAGTTCACCGCGAACAGTTGCACCTGTCAGCAGTGGCGGCTGGTGAAGGAGGGAATCCAGTAGCGCGGTGACTCAGTCTCGCGGCAGGGTGAACCGCCACCCTGCCGCGAGGCGCTCCTCGACGACGGTGCGCACCGCGGCGACGGTCCCCGCGCGATCGCCGCCGCCGTCGTGGACGAGCACGATCGTCCCGGGCCGCATAGCGTCGCGCAGTCGGGCGGTGAGGACATCGACATCCTGCGTCATCCAGTCGCCGATCGTGCCGGTGACCGCGAGCGGCTGCATCCCCTCGGCCACGGCGGCCTCGGCCGTGTGGCCCCAGCTGCCGTTGGGGGCGCGGAAGTAGGGGATCGGTGCGGCGGGATCGCCGAGCGCGTCGCGGATGAGCCGGGAGTTCTCGGCGAGCCGCGCTCGGGCATCTTCGACGGCCAGCGCGCCGAGGTCGGCGAAGTCGGTCGAGTGGTTGCACAGCACGTGCCCCTCGCGCACGATGCGACGCAGCAGGGCGACGTTGCGCGGCATCGCGAGTTGCGCGCCGACGACCGCGAACACCGCGCGGATGCCGTGCGCGGCGAGCAGGTCGAGCACGGCATCGGTGGCGGCGCCGTTCGGTCCGTCGTCGAAGGTGAGCGCCGCGACGAGACCCTCGCCTGCGGCGCGCGCGACCGGCTCTGTCGTGAGCGTCACGCGACCTTCGGCGGCGCCGTGCTCTCGCGCACGACGAGGTCGGTCGCGAGGTCGAGCCGCGAGACACCCGCCGCGTCGGGTTGACGCAGGCGGATGACGAGCCGCGTCGCCTCCTCGGCCATGCGGCGCAGCGGCTGGTGGATGGTCGTCAGGCGGGGACTCACCCAGGTCGCGAGCGGGATGTCGTCGTACCCGACGATCGACACGTCGTCGGGGGCGTGCAGGCCGAGCTGCCGCATCGCCTCCATGACGCCGAGCGCCTGCAGGTCGCTGCCGGCGAAGATCGCGGTCGGACGGTCGGGCCGGTCGAGCAGGTCGAGGCCGTGCTCGCGCCCCCCCGAGGTGTGGAAGTCGCCGAAGCGGATGAGGTCGGGGTCGATCGGCAGGCCGGCCGCGGTCATCGCCGACCGGTAGCCGTCGATGCGGGCGTGCGAGCACATCATGTCGTCGGGGCCGGTGATCGCCGCGATGCGTCGGTGGCCGAGCTCGATCAGGTGCCGCGTCGCCATGAGGCCGCCCGACCAGTTGGCCGAGCCCACGCTCGGCACGTCGGGGGTCGGATCGCCGGCGGGGTCGATGATGACGAACGGGATGCTGCGTGCCTGCAGCGTCTCGCGGTACTGGTCGGGGATCGCGGCGAACACGAGCACGACGCCGACGGGGCGGCGCTGCAGCACCCCGTCGATCCAGTCGGCGGCGGGGGCGTGACGACTGCCGCTCTCGGTGAGCACGACCGAGAAGCCGTGGGAGCGCGCGACATCCGTGACGCCCTTGATGATCTCCATCGACCACGCCGACTCGAGTTCGTGGAAGACGAGCTCGATGACCGAGTTGGGTGCGGTCGTGCTCGTGCGACGGCGGTAGCCGTGCTGCACGAGCAACTCCTCGACCCGGCTGCGGGTGCTCGGCGAGACGTCGGCGCGGCCGTTGAGCACCTTCGAGATGGTCGAGAGCGAGACGGCGGCCTCGTCGGCGATCTCCGCGAGTGTCACACGGGTGGCCTGCTGCGACATCCTGCTCCTGTCGGGGGGAATCTCGAAAGTATCGGGGGCTATCACTGTACGCCGTGATGGCGATATGTTGTAACCGGCAACATATCGCCACGCCACCAGATCAACGGAGCTCGCATGTCTCTCACCCCCACGCCCGCCGACAAGTTCACCTTCGGCCTGTGGACGATCGGCTACAACGGCACGGATCCCTTCGGCGGACCCACCCGGAAGCCACTCGACACCGTGCACGCCGTCGAGAAGCTCGCCGAGCTCGGCGCGTACGGTCTCACCTTCCACGACGACGACCTCTTCCCCTTCGGCTCCGACGACGCCGCACGTCAGAAGGAGATCGACCGGCTGAAGGGCGCGCTCGACGCGACCGGTCTCAAGATCCCCATGGTCACCACCAACCTGTTCTCGGCCCCCGTCTTCAAGGACGGCGGCTTCACCGCGAACGACCGCGACGTGC
>CAMLMQ010000063.1 GCA_946481135.1 uncultured Microbacteriaceae bacterium | reverse complement strand
TCTGGTACGTGCGCAACGGCGAGATCCTGCGCGTCGGCAACATGTCGCAGGGCTGGGCGCGCGTCATCCTCGACCTGCCCGTGCCCTACGACGCCGACCTCGAGGAGGCCCGCCGACGCATCCTCGACACCGCCGTCGCGATGCGCGACGACGGGCGCTGGAAGCGGCTCATGCTCGAGAAGCCCGAGATCTGGGGCATCGAGTCGATCTCCGCCGAGGCCACGGTGCTGCGCCTCGTCGTCAAGACCCGGCCCGGATCGAAAGACGAGGTCGCGCGGGAGCTGCGCGCCCGACTGCGCACCACCCTCGACGAGCTCGGGCTGCGGCTGCCGTCGCTGCTCACCCCCACCACCGGCCGTGGAGCGACCGGCGGCTCGGCCGACACCCCCGTCATCCCCGGCGTCGTCAGAGGGCAGCCCGCGACGAAGCCGACCACCAAGCCCACGTCACCCAAACCTCCCGGAGGCCGCGGATGAACACCTTTATGATCCGCAGTGGGCCCGGCGGCGAGCCCGTCGGCTCCAACTTCTGGCGCGAGGTCGGCGGCCGGGCCACCTTCGAGAAGCTCGTGCGCGACTTCTACGTCGGCGTGCAGAGCGACGAGGTGCTCTGGCCGATGTACCCGGAAGACGACCTCGAAGGCGCGATCCAACGGCTCACCGGGTTCCTCGAGCAGTACTGGGGCGGGCCCGGCACCTACAGCGAGCAGCGCGGCCACCCGCGGCTGCGGATGCGTCACCAGCCGTTCAAGGTCAACCCGGATGCCCGCGACCGCTGGCTGCGGCACATGCGGGCCGCCGTCAACGGACTCGGCCTCTCACCGCTGCACGAGAACATGCTCTGGGACTACCTCGAACGCGCCGCACACGCGATGGTGAACACGCACGAGGAGTGACTCCCGAACGCGGCGCCCGGGATAGCCTCGGAGGGTTCAGGGAAAGGGATGCAGTGACCGCACACGCCGACGTCATCGTGATCGGAGCCGGACTCGCGGGGCTGGTCGCCACCGCCGAGCTCGCCGAAGCCGGCAAGCGGGTGATCGTGCTCGAACAGGAACCCGAGACGAACCTCGGCGGGCAGGCCTGGTGGTCGTTCGGCGGACTCTTCCTCGTCGACTCCCCCGAGCAGCGGCGCATGGGGGTGCGCGACTCGCACGACCTCGCCCGGCAGGACTGGTTCGCGAGCGCCGAGTTCGACCGCGAAGAGGACGACGTCTGGGGCCGACGCTGGGCCGAGGCGTACCTCGCCTTCGCCGCGGGCGAGAAGCGCGCGTGGCTCGCCGAGAAGGGGGTGCGATTCTTCCCCGTCGTCGGCTGGGCCGAGCGCGGCGGATACACCGCGACCGGACACGGCAACTCCGTGCCGCGGTTCCACATCACGTGGGGAACCGGGCCCGGGGTGCTCGAACCCTTCCTCCGTGCGGTGCGGGCGGGCGTCGAGAAAGGCCTCGTCGATCTGCGGTTCCGTCACCGCGTGGACGCGCTCACCCTCACGAAGGGCGCCGTCACGGGCGCGAGCGGCAGCATCCTCGTACCCTCCGACGCCGCGCGCGGCGAGGCGTCGTCGCGGGAGACCATCGGGGCGTTCTCGCTCGAAGCCCCCGCCGTGCTCGTGACGAGCGGTGGCATCGGCGGCAACCACGACCTCGTGCGCAAGTACTGGCCCGAATGGCTCGGCACCGCGCCCGAGCGGATGCTCAGCGGCGTGCCCGCCCACGTCGACGGACGCGGACTCGAGATCGCCCAAGCGGCGGGCGCGCGGCTCGTGAACTCCGACCGCATGTGGCACTACGTCGAAGGCATCGAGAACCACACCCCCGTCTGGGAACGTCACGGCATCCGCATCCTGCCCGGGCCGTCGAGCATGTGGTTCGACGCCACCGGTCACCGGCTGCCGATCCCGCTCTTCCCCGGGTTCGACACCCTCGGCACGTTGGAACACCTGCGCTCGACCGGGCACGACCACTCGTGGTTCGTGCTCACCCAGAGCGTCATCGAGAAGGAGTTCGCCCTCTCCGGTTCGGAGCAGAACCCCGACCTCACCGGCAAGAGCATCCGCGAACTGCTCAAGCAACGACTCGGCAAGGGCGCCACCGGCCCCGTCGAGGCGTTCAAGGAGAAGGGGCCCGACTTCGTCGTCGCGAACACGCTCGACGAACTGTTCGCCGGCATGAAGACGCTCTCCCCCGGCGTCGAGCTCGACGTCGCCGAGATCAAGTACGAGCTCGAAGCCCGCGACCGTGAGATCGAGAACGCGTTCACGAAGGATGCGCAGATCACCGCCCTGCGCGGCGCCCGCAACTACCGCGGCGACAAGCTGATCCGCGTCGCGAAGCCGCACCGGTTCCTCGACCCCGCCCACGGTCCGCTCATCGCGGTGAAGCTGCACGTGCTCACCCGCAAGACCCTCGGCGGCATCCAGACCGACCTCGCGTCGCGTGCCCTCGGGTCCGACGGTGAACCGATCCCCGGCCTCTACGCCGCCGGGGAGGTCGCCGGCTTCGGCGGCGGCGGCGTGCACGGCTACCGCTCCCTGGAAGGCACCTTCCTCGGGGGATGCCTCTTCTCGGGTCGCACCGCCGGCCGCGCGATCGCCGACGCCGTCTGACCTCCTCGGTGGTCGAGTAGCGCCTGCGCACAGCGCAGACGCGTATCGAAACCCGTGGGTCGAGTAGCGCCTGCGCACAGCGCAGACGCGTATCGAAACCGGGGACGGGCGACTCGTGGGTGTGGGGTTTCGATACGCGAGCCGCCAACGGCGCGCTACTCAACCCGCGGACCGGATCAGCGCAGGAGGTTCCAGGCGCGGCGCTTCACGAGGATGTGGCCGCGCTGCGTGGTGAGGCGGGTCCAGGGACCCGACTCGTACACGCGCACGGGGTCGTCGGCGAGGAAGCCGAGGGCGAAGGCGGCGAACGCGGCCGACGAGGGCACGTGCTCGGCGCCCGGGATGGGTTTGCCCCACACCTCGGCGCGCACCTTGCGCACGATCTGCTCGCCCGCTCCGTCGGGCACGGCGGCGGCGACGTCCCGGATGCCCGCACGGGCGGTCGCATCCAGCAGCGACGCGTCGACCTCGCCGAGGGCCGCCCAGCCCCCGCGCGGCGGCGAGATCGCCGCCCACGTGGCGGTGTTGACCTCCATCGGCAGCCCGACGGTCGTCGACGCCTCCTCCTGCGCGCGTTCGATGCGCTGCAGCAGCGACCGCACGGGCACGACCGCGTCGAAGGCGACCGGTTCGGTCAGGGCGAGGGTGCGCAGGCCGAGCACGGTCGCGCTCTCGTCGAGCAGACCCGCCGGGGTGAACACGGCCGAGTACGCAGCGAGAACACCCGATCCGGCGATGAGTCGCACGGATCCCTCCTCGACGCGTGCGGCGCGGGAGAGGTAGACGTGCAGGTCGTCGAGGGATCGGGTGTCGGCGAGGGAGAAGGTACCGGCCATCCTGGCTCCTAAACTACACAGCGTGAGCGATCCCTTGGCGGGGTTCCTGGCCGCCCTCGACCTGACCGACACGGGGGCGCGCACGCGCGAGGACATCTTCACCGGGCCCTCGCAGTGGATGCCGGGGGGCCGCGTGTTCGGCGGGCAGGTGCTCGCCCAGTCGCTCGTCGCCGCGACCCGCACGGTCGACGACGACCGTCGGGTGCACTCGATGCACGGGTACTTCCTGCGCCCCGGGGATGTCGAGCTGCCGATCACGTTCGCGGTCGACCGCATCCACGACGGCCGCTCCTTCTCGGCCCGGCGCACCCAGTGCTACCAGAAGGGCGAGCCGATCCTGTCGATGATCGCCTCGTTCCAGGACGTCGACCCCGGGCTGGAGCACGCGGTCGAGATGCCGACGGGGCTGCCCGAGCCGGAGACCCTGCCGAGCACCGAGGAGGTTCTCGGTGCGATCGACCACCCCGTCGCACGGTTCTGGGCGACGCAGCGCGCCTTCGACATCCGCCACATCCAGCAGCCGGTCTACTTCCCCGGCGAGGCGGAGCGCTCCCCCAAGCAGGCGGTGTGGATGCGGGCGATCGGCACGCTGCCCGACGACCCCAACCTGCACCGGGCCGCACTCGCGTACGCGAGCGACTACGCCATCCTCGAGCCGATCCTGCGGGCGCACGGCATCTCGTGGGCGGCGCCGGGACTGAAGGCGGCGAGCCTCGACCACGCGATGTGGTGGCACCGCGACGGACGCGTCGACGAATGGCTGCTCTACGAGCAGGCCTCGCCGGTCGCGATCGGTGGGCGGGGACTGTCGTTCGGCCGCATCTTCGCGCGCGACGGAACCCTCCTGGCCACGGTGGGCCAGGAGGGCATGGTCCGCGTGCCGACGGTCTAGGCGCGGCGGGCGAGGCGGTCGGCGCGCACCGTCTTCCACGCGCCGTCGGCGATGGCCCACCCGGCGATCGCGACGAAGGCGATCGACGAGGCGGTCGCGCCCGGCGACCCGGCGGCGAAGTAGTCGGTCCACCCGAGGCGATCGAGGAACGGCTCGTTGAGCAGCTGCCCCGTCGCGATGAGCCAGACGAGCGGTGCCGTCGTCAGGACCGTGAGCACGGCGTTGACGGCGACGAGCGGCCAGGTCCACCGACCCCGAAGGAACAGCACGACCGCGAACACGATCGATGCCGCCGTGAGCACGAGGAAGTAGGGCAGCCAGAACGACCACAGGGCGGGGTCGATCACGGGGATCGGACGGCCGTCGGCTTCCTGGAACACCGACGACATCTGCTGCCATACGAGCGCGATCGGGATGAGCGCGAGGAAGAGGAGCGACGCGATGAAGTCGGAGCGGCTTCCCCCTGTCTCGGTCGCGATCGACGGCAGCTGTTCGGGGTCGAACGGGCCGTCGTCGATCGTCGGCACGTTCTTCATCGACGTGCCCGCGCGTTCGGCGATCGCGAAGACGAGGGTCGTCCAGAAGCCGAGGTGCACGACGAGGCTGAACACGATCGCCACGGTGCCGCCGATGAGGCCGCCCGGCTCGGTGCCGGCGAACGCCTGCACGACGAGGTGCACGATCGTCACGATCGGCAGCACGACGACGTAGAGCATCTTCAGCAGCGCGACATACGCCGGGTAGAGGTCGGGGCCGATCAGCGCGAGCACGCGACCGGTGTAGCTGCGCGCGAGGGCGCCGGGTTCGCCGAGCTCGGTCAGCACCGCCCGTTCGGCGGCGGCGGGGTCGTCGCCCGAGGCGACCCGGGCATCCACGTCGTCGGCGATGCTGCCGCGCAGCTCGCGGTCGATGTCGACGCGCTTCGACTCGGGCAGCGACTTCAGCACCGCCCAGACGTAGCGGTCGGTGAGGCTGTCGGTCTTCGGCTTGCCCACGGGGCTGCCCGACCAGTTGATCGAGGGGATGGTCATCTCTGGTTCTCCTTGGCGATGGTGGCGATCGACGACTGGAGGTGCGACCAGTCGTCGAGCAGGACGGTGGCGAGCGAGTCGCCGGCGAGGGACGTGCGATAGAACTTGCGCGGCCGCGACTCGTCGGTGTTCCACTCGCTCATGAGCAGCCCCTGCGCCTCCAGGCGGCGCAGCAGCGGGTAGAGCGTGTTGCCTTCGACGGGGATGCCGGCCTCCGCGAGTTGCTCGAGGAGGGCGTACCCGTACTGGGGGGCGCGCAGCATGAGCAGGCACGCGAGCACGACGGTGCCGCGGCGAAGCTCCTGCAGTTGTGCGCTCTCGATCTCGTTCACGTGCCACACGTTACTGTGTCACGCACACTAACGTCAAGCGCCAGTGTCGTGTGTGGAGCACGACGCAACCCTCCTGGCCACGATGGGCCAGGAGGGCTGATCCGCGTCCCGACGGTCTATGCCGTCCGCTCGACCCGGATGTGGTGCACGCCCGGCGCGAGCACCAGCTCCTGCGCGTCGCCGTCGGCCAGGCGATAGCCGGCGGGCACGACGTAGCGCGCGACGACAGTCGGGGGAAGTGCGACCTCGTGCTCGACGCGAGACCCGTCGCGGCGCCATCCCGAACGCACGGCGCCCGACACGGTGTCGTTCTCGGCACGGGCCCAGTCGAGACCGTCGAAGTAGACCGGGGCGACGCGCAGCTCTCCGGCGAGCGCGACGCCGCGCGCGTCGAGTCCGGCGACGCCTTCGAAGAGGAACTCGCCGACCGCGCCGAGCGCGCAGTGGTTGAACGAGTTCATTTCGGCCGTCGACATCGTGCCGTCGGCGGCGAGTCCGTCCCACTTCTCCCAGATCGTGGTGCCACCCATCGCGACCATGTGCTTCCACGAGGGCATCTCCGAGCGCAGCAGGAGCGAGGCCGCGGTCTCCGCGTGACCGTTGCGGGCGAGCACCGGGAGGATGTGCTCGACGCCGTGGATGCCGGTCGAGATGTGGCCGAGGTCACGCACCTTCTCGGCGAGCCGGGCGACGGCGCGGTCGCGCGCGGCACCACGCAGGATGCCGTAGCCGATCGCTTGCGCGTAGACGGTCTGGGTGTCGCCCTCGATGCGGCCGTCGGTGTCGACGTAGGCGGCGATGTACGCGGCACGCAGCTCCTCCGAGCGCGACCGGAGCCGCGCCGCCACGTCGGCCTCGCCGAGCCAATCGGCGAGCTCCGCCGCCTGGTCGAACGAGCGGATGGTGTGCGCGCTCGCAACCACGCGACGCGAGCTCGTCGAGCGTGCCCCCGTGTAGGCGTAGCCCGGGTGCGGCGGCTCGTCGGGGTCCTCCGGGAGGGAGAGCCAGTCGGAGAAGTCCGCTCCGACGCGCCGCGTGCGGATGCCGTCCGGGTTCGACCGGTCGACGAGGTCGAGGTAGCGCAGGATCGGGTCGAGGTGCTCCCGCGCGGTCACCAGGTCCCCGTAGCGCTGCGCCGCGGTGTGCACGAGTCGCACGTAGCCGTCGGCCCACCCCGGGGCGCCGTCGGTCACGGTCCCGGGCGGCACAGGCGGCACGTAGTTGTGGACCATGCCGTCCGGGTCCTGCGAGTCGGCCGCGTCGCGCGCGAACTTCGCGAGGAACGCCGCCATGTCGAGGTAGTAGGCGGAGGTCTGGGCGATCACGCCCGCGTCGCCGAGCCAGCCCAGACGCTCGTCGCGCTGCGGGCAGTCGGTGAGCACCTCGATCGCATTGTCACGCACCGTCCACTCGACGGAGCGCGAGACGGCGTTGAGGGCCTCGTCGGAACTCTCGAACAGGCCGACGGGGCGCTGACCGCCTCCGATCGAGAGCGCGGTCGCGCGCGTGTCGTCGAGGAGCTCGAGCTGGCCATGCGGGTCCTTCGCGGCCATCCCCCACACCTCGGCGTAGCGGAAACCGTGCATCGTGAAGCGCGGCTCGAGCGTGTGGAACTCGCCGTCGCCCGTCGTGTAGCGGTCCTCCTGGAACGCACCGCGCAGGTTGTCCCGCCACACGAGCTTGTCGTGCGTGATCGTCTCCCCGTGTCGCACGATGAGGGTCGCCTTCGGCAGCGTACGCGTCTCGATGCGCGTCCAGCCGACCATGTTCTGGCCGAAGTCGAAGACGGCGGGTCCGCGTGCGTGGGCGCGCACGAGCACGCCCTCGTGCTCGCGGTAGGGCGCCACCGGGTCGTGTGGCTGCGGCGAGATCCCCGGCGCGACGCCCGGCTCGAGGAGGCCCACCGTCGGCCACGCCGCAGCGAAGCCGACCTCGCGCCAGCCCTGCGGCTCGCGACGCAGGTCCTGCTCCTCGCCCACGAGGAGGTCGCTCGCGAGGATCGCCCCCTCGCCATGCGTCCAGCTCTCGTCGGTGCCGACGATCGTGCCGCCGTCGGCCTCGATCTGGAGGCGCAGGGCAGTCTGCTCGCCGTAGAAGGAGGGCTCGCGCTGAAGACCGAGGCGGCCGGCATACCACCCCCGGGCGAGCTCGACCGCGACGACGTTCCGCCCGGGCGCGAGCAGCGCGCCCACGTCGTACGTCTGGTGCAGCACGCGCACGCGGTAATCGGTCCAGCCGGGTCGCAGCAGGGCGTCCGCGGTGACGTCGATGCCGTTGATCCACAGCCGGTAGAGGCCGAGCGCCGTGACGTGGCAGCGGGCGTCGGCGACGTCGGCGGCCACGTCGAACTCGCGGCGGAGGAGGGCGACGGGGTTCCAGTTCTCACGGCGCAGCGGCTGCAGGGATGGAGCCACCCAGGCGGCGCTCCAGTCGGCGTCGTCTTCGAGCCCGATCTCGAACGACGCGGGATCGCTGCGCAGCACGTCGCCGGCCGTCGTGACGACCTCGACGGTCCACAGTCGGCGATCCCGCGACGCGAGCGGCGCCCCGTCGTACACGACCGAGGTGCCCGCGACCGCGGTCGCGACCCACGCCCCGTCGCGCGACTCGAGCCCCGCGGTGTCGGCGGCGACGACGACGGTCGCCCCGCGCGCACGGTCGAGCTCGACGTCGCCGTCGATCGCCCAGCTGAGCATGATCCCCCGGCGTGCGGGCAGCCCGAGCGGCTCCGAGCGGTACCCCGTCCGCAGGCGGAAGGCAGGGGCGGTCGTCGTCGACGCGTCGGGCATGTCACTCCTTCGGGATGCCGCACTTATCCGACTAGTTTGGCCCAGTTCCCTGCCTTTCCGCCATACCAGCGCCACTTTTCTGGCAACATGTCCGATATGCAAGGCTCGACGCGGAAGCACGGAGATCTCCCAGTCTCCCCCGTCGGTGTCGGCCTCGCGCGCTGGTCGATCGGCGCGGACATCGACGACGACGCGGCCGAGCGCTTCCTCCGCGCCGCGCTCGATGCCGGGGTCGACCACGTCGACACGGCGCTCGCCTACACGACGTCGACCCACCCGAGCCACAGCGAGTCGCTCATCGGACGCGTGCTCGCGACTCGTCCGACGCACGGGCGCCCGTTCGTCGCGACCAAGGGCGGCCATTTCCGAGCCGGTGATGCGTGGCTCGTCGACGGCCGTCCCGAGACTCTCCGTGCACACTGCGCGGCGAGCCTGGCGGCGCTCGGCGTCGACTCCCTCGACCTGTACTACCTGCACAAGGTCGACCCGGCCGTGCCACTCCTCGACTCGCTCGGCGCGCTCGAGGACCTGCGTCGCGCGGGAGACATCCGCCGTGTCGGCGTCAGCAACGTCTCGCCCGCGCAGCTCGCCGAAGCGGTCCGCGAGGTGCGTCTCGACGCCGTGCAGAACCCCTTCTCCCCCGACTCCCCCGACCACGCGACGCTCGCCCTGTGCGATGAGCTCGGGATCTCGTACGTCGCCTACTCGCCGCTCGGCGGCTCTCGCCGCACGCACCCGCTCGGCGAGCTCTCCTCGACCGCGCGATCCGTCGCCGGCGACGCGGGCGTCGCGATCGAGACCGTCTGGCTCGCCTGGCTCCTCGCGCAGTCGAGCCGACTCGTGCTGATCACGGGGGCGCGTCGCGACGCGAGCCTCCGCGCCTCGCTCGCCGCGGCCACGCTCGAACTCCCGCTCGACACGGTCGCCCGGATGTCGGAGGAGGCTGCGGCATGAGCGAACGGCGCCTGCCCGGGCTCGACCTCGACCGCTTCGAGGCGTGGCTGCGTCGCACGCGTCCCGATCTGCTCGCCGAGGGCACCCTCGAGGCGCGCCTGCTCACGGGCGGCCTCAGCAACCTCTCGTACGCGGTGGACGGCGGGCGCGAGCCGTGGGTGCTGCGCCGGCCTCCGCTCGGGCACGTGCTCTCGACCGCCCACGACATGGCGCGCGAGTTCCGCGTCATGTCGGCCCTCGCGCCGACCGAGGTGGCCGTGCCCCGCGCACACCTCTTCGCGACGGCGGACGAGGCGACGGGGGTCGGCACGGACTTCTACCTCATGGACCTCGTGCCCGGTCGGGTGCTGTCGCAGCGCCGCGACAACGACAACCTCTCCCGCGAGCACCTCGCATCGCTCGGGCCGCTCCTCGCCTCGACACTCGCACGCCTCCACGACGTCGACCCGCGCGACGTCGGGCTCGCGGACTTCGGCCGCCCCGAGGGGTTCCTGGTGCGCCAGGTCGCACGCTGGATGCGCCAGCTCGACGGCTCCCGCAGTCGCGAGCTGCCCGCGCTCGACCGGCTCGCCGAGCGGATGCGGGACACCGTGCCGGATGCGGGCGGCAGCGCGGTCGTGCACGGCGACTTCCGCCTCGACAACACGCTCATCGCTCTCGACGCGGGCGGGACGCGCGTCGCCGCGGTGCTCGACTGGGAGATGTCGACGCTCGGCGACCCGCTCACCGACCTCGGGCTGTTCGGCGTGTACTGGGAACTCCACGGCCTCGAATCGGCGCGGTCGTCCCCGCTCGCGTCCGCGATCGACCCCGCTGCGGGCTACGTGCCGTTCGACGCGATCGTCGAGGCGTACGCCGCCGCGCGCGGCATCGTCGTGCCCGACCTCGCCTGGTACCGCGCGATGGGCTGCTTCAAGCTCGCCGTGATCCTCGAGGGCATCCACTACCGCTACACCCAGGGCCAGACCGTCGGTCCCGGGTTCGAGGACGTCGGAGCGATCGTCCCCGAGCTCGCCGACTGGGGTCTGCGCCTCCACGAAGGGACCGATTGACATGGATTTCGCTTTCGACGCCCGCACCGAGCAGCTGATCCGCGAGGTCGGCGACTTCGTGCGCGACGTCGTCATCCCCGCCGAGCCCGTGCTCGAGGAGCAGCTGCGGGAGAACCGAAATCGCTGGAGCTTCCAGCCGATCGTGACGGAGCTGCAGACCGAGGCTCGCGCACGCGGGTTGTGGAACCTCTTCCATCCGGGCCCGGGCGGTGCCGGGCTCACGAACCTGCAGTACGCCCCGCTCGCCGAACTGAGCGGCCGCAGCCTCAAGCTCGCCCCCATCGCGATGAACTGCGCCGCACCCGACACGGGGAACATGGCGGCACTCGCGGAGTTCGGCACCGCCGAGCAGCAGGAGCGGTGGCTCGAACCGTTGCTCGACGGGCGCATCCGCTCGTCCTTCTGCATGACCGAGCCCGCGGTCGCCTCCTCCGACGCGACCAACGTCGAGACCCGTATCCGGCGCGAGGGCGACGAGTACGTCATCTCGGGTCGCAAGTGGTGGACGACGGGCGCCATGAACCCGGATGCCGCGGTCTTCATCGTCATGGGAAAGACCGATCCGACGGCCGACCGCCACCGCCAGCAGAGCCAGGTGCTCGTGCCCCGTGACACCACCGGCGTCACCGTCGTACGCCCGCTGAGCGTATTCGGCTACGACGATCGCGACCACGGCGGCCATGCCGAGGTCGTCTTCGACGACGTGCGCGTGCCGGTCTCGAACCTCCTCGGGAACGAGGGCGACGGCTTTGCGATCGCGCAGGCCCGCCTCGGGCCGGGACGCATCCACCACTGCATGCGCGCCCTCGGATCGGCGGAACGCGCGCTCGAACTCATGGCGGACCGCGCCCGGACGCGCGCGCCGTTCGGCCGGCCGCTCGCCGACCAGGGGGTCGTGCGCGAGTGGTTCGCCGAGTCGCGCATCGCGCTCGAGACGAACCGGCTCCTCGTATTCAAGGCCGCGTGGCTCATGGACACGGTGGGCAACAAGGCCGCGCACTCGGCCATCCAGGCCATCAAGATCTCGGTGCCGCGCGCCGTGCAGCAGATCATGGACCGCGGCATCCAGCTCTTCGGCGCCGCGGGCCTCTCGCAGGACTGGCCGCTCGCCGAGATGTTCGCCTCGATCCGCACGATGCGGATCATCGACGGTCCCGACGAGGTGCATCTCTCCTCCTACGGCAAGGGCGTCATCGCGGGGCTCTGACCGGCCCGCACGTCGCGCGCACGCACGAAAGAGGGGACCGGCTCACCGGTCCCCTCTCGCGTCGTCCCCGGCTCAGGCGCCGGGACCCTCCGCGTACGCCGCGTCCATCGCGCCGAGCACGTCCGCGATCGTCGCCTGGCCGGAGATGAACAGCTGCGTCTGCTCCATGAGCGCCGGAGCGACCTTGGCGTTCGGCCACAGCTGGTCGTCGAACGGGTGGATGCGACCGGCCTCGACGTAGAACAGGATCGGCTCGAGCGATTCGGGCGTCTCGTACGCCGACGACACGATCGACGGGAGCGCGTTCTGCACCCGGGCGACCTCCGCCAGCATCTCGTCGGAGCCGAGGAAGTCCATGAAGAGGCGCGCCGCCACCATGTTCTTCGCCTCGGCGTTGATCGAGTAACCGCCCGATCCACCCGCCGAGATCCAGGTGTCGTCGGGGTCGTCGGTCGCGGGGATGGCGCCGAAGATGAACTCCGTGCCCTCCGGCGCCGCGGCGATCGCGGCACCGAAGACCGACGTCGTCGACGACATCGCGAACGCCTGCCCCGTCGCGACCATCTCGACCGCTCCCTCGTACGCCGTTCCGAGCGGCTCGGGCTGGAAGCAGCCCGCCTTGTTCATGTCGTCGATGCGCTCGTAGACCTCGACCCAAGCCGAGTCGCTGAACGTCGCGTCGCCGTTCTTCTGGTCCTCGGTGAAGTCGGGGTCGGCGCCGTAGACGAGCGTGGCCGACAGCGGGAACGCGTGGAGCTGGTTGTTCCACGCCGTCTGCGCGCCGTAGGCGTAGGCGACCTTGCCCGCCGCCTTCGCGTCGGCGCAGAACTGCAGCAGCTCGCTGAAGGTCTCGGGGATCTCCAACCCGGCCTCGTCGAGGGCGGTCACGTTGTAGATGCCGCCGATCGCGCCCAGCGAGAGCGGAAGCACGTAGCGCTTGCCGTCCATCATGGTCGTCTGGTCCATGCCGCTCGGCAGCTTCGAGCTGAAGCCGAGGTCGGACATGTCGGCGAGGAAGCCCCCGGGCACGAGGTTCTCCATCGCGGTCGGCGTTCCGTTGCCCGGGTAGGTCGTGAAGATGTCGGGCGCGGTGCCGGCCGCGAGCTGCGTGCGGATCTGCGTGTGCAGCGCCGCGACGTCGACGAACTCGATCTCGACGTCGATGTCCGGGTGTTCCTCCTCGAACGCCTCGACGACGACGGGCAACGAGTTCTGGTAGTTCGGGATGCTCGCGATCGTGAGCACGCCGGCGCCGGTCTCGTCGGTCGGCTCGGAGGCCGGGGCCGAGCATCCGGTGAGCGCGAGCGCGCCGGCGACGATGCCGGTGGCCACGATCGCGCTGGAGCGACGTAGTGTCATGGGACTCTCCTGTTCATTGTGGGGTGGGTGGTGCCGGGTCTCAGCCCTTGAGTCCGCTCGCGAAACCCTTGATCACGGACCGTTGGAGGAAGAAGAAGGCGACGAGGATGGGCGCGACGCCGATGACGAGGCCCGCGAAGATGAGGGGCCAGTTCGTGACGTACTGGTCGACGAAGCCGAGGATCGCGACCGGGACCGTCTCATTGGGAGTGCCGCTCAGGTAGAGCATCGGCGTCAGCAGATCGTTCCACGAGTGGATCGCGTTGAGGATGACGACCGTCCAGGTGATCGGCCGTAGCAGCGGGAACACGACGGTCCAGAACGCACGCATGACGCCCGCACCGTCGATCCACGCGGCCTCCTCGTACTCGCCCGGGAGCGCGCGGATGAAGCCCGCGAACAGGAAGATCGAGAACGACATCCGCTCGCCGACGTAGAACAGCACGAGGCCCCACAGGTTGCCCAGCAGTCCCAGGTCGCGCATCGTGAAGTACAGCGGGATCATCGCGATCTGGAAGGGCAGCAGCAGACCCACCA
>CAMLMQ010000062.1 GCA_946481135.1 uncultured Microbacteriaceae bacterium | reverse complement strand
CGACAGTCGCGACCCTGAGCCGCGCGGGCCGGGAGAGGAACGACTACCTGCTCGGGATGCGCGACTACATGGAGTTGGCGGAGGAGGACCGCATCCGGATGCTGCAGAGCCCCGAGGGTGCCGAGCGCGTCGACGTCGACGACCGCGCGCAACTCGTGAAGCTCTACGAGCGGCTGCTTCCGTACGCGATCATCTTCGGCATCGAGACGCGGTGGAGCGAGGAGCTGAGCGTGAAGGCCGTCGAGGCGGGCGTGCCGGTGACGTGGTGGAGCGGGTCGGACGAGTTCTCGGCCTGGCGGCTCAACTCGACGATCCAGCGCATCCGACTCGCGAGTCCCGCGCCGCCGCGGCCGGTCGTCGCGAAGGCGCGCACGTCGTCGTCGGGCAGCGGATGGGGCGGCTGGGGCAGCGGCGGCTCGTCGGGCGGCTGGCGCGGATCGTCGGGCTCGTCGTTCAGCGGCGGCTCGTCGGGCGGCGGGTTCTCGGGCGGCGGGGGCGGCGGAGGCGGCGGTCGCGGGCGCTGAGTCGCGCCCACGGCCGCCGGGATGCCGCGGTCGGGGATGCCGGGGTCAGGGATGCCGGGGTCAGGGCAGCTGAGCCGGCGGGTCGGGCTCCTCGGTGCCCTCGGGCAGCACGTCGCTCACCGATTCACCCGTCGAGGGGTCGTGGGCGTCGCTGCCGTCGGTCTCGGCGATCGTGAGCTGGTCGTCGAGCTCGTCGCCATCAGGTCGTGTCGTGTCGCTCATGGTTCCAGCCCACTCGACAGTGCCGCCGGGCGGCAGCCCCTTGCCCGGCGCGACGCGGTCGGGTAGCGGGTGGCGCGACTCGCCAACTGAGGTTAGCCTCACCTTATGAGCAACATCGCGGTGGTGCACGCCCCGTCTGGACTCGTGCGCACGTCCGTCGTGCGGCGCGAACTCGTCACGCCGCACATGGTGCGCGTCACATTCGGCGGCGGCGACCTCGAACGCTTCGAGTTCCAGGGGTTCGACCAGTGGTTCCGGCTCGCCGTCCCCACCCACGACGGCGGCGACCGCTTCGACAACCTCCCCGAGCGTTTCGGCATCGGCGGCTACCTCAAATACCTCACGCTGCCCTCCGACACCCGCCCCGCCATCCGCAACTACACCGCGCGACAGTTCCGCCCCGAGGTCGCCGAGCTCGATGTCGACTTCGTCGTGCACGGCGACGAGGGCGTCGCGGGGCCCTGGGCGGCGGGCGTCGAGCCGGGATCCGACCGCGCGGAGGTCGCGTTCATCGACCAGGGCTGCGGCTGGAAGCCGGTGCCGCACGACGAGGTGCTGCTCGTCGGCGACGAGAGCGGACTGCCGGCGGTGGCCGGCATCCTGCGCGACCTGCCCCGGGATGCGGTCGGCCACGCGATCATCGAACTGTTCGACGCGGCCGACCGGCAGCCGACGGATGCCCCCGCCGGCGTGCAGGTGCAGTGGGTCGTGCGGGACCCGGCCGCGAATCCCGGCACCGTCGCCCTGCCGCTGCTGCGGGAGCTGACGTTCCCGACCGACCGCACCTACGCGTTCGCGGTGGGGGAGTCGGCGGTGGCGACGGGCGTGCGCCGCCACCTCGTCGCCGAGCGCGGCGTGCCGAAGCAGAACGTCACGTTCTGCGGCTACTGGAAGCTCGGCAAAGCCGCCGGCTGAGCGCTACTCCCGGCCGTGGCGCTCCTCGCCGCCGGAGGGGTCGTCGACCTGGAGGTCGGCGTCGGGGGTCTCGCCGTCGAGCAGCTCGGGCTCGGGATACGACTCCGGGTCGGGGTAGTGCTCCCGCTCGTCGCCGAGCGCCTCCGGATCGGTCCCGTCGCGGTCGGTCGTGGAACCGTCGGCGCCGCCATCCATGACGCCGTCGATCTCGTCGGAGGTTCCCGGCACACCGGGCGTCGCGCCCATGCTCGCCGCGGGGTCGCCCTGCATGCTCACCGGTCGACCTCCTCGGCGTCGCTCTCGGTCTGCGTGGCCGTGTCGTCGGCGTCGGGGTCGGGGATGACGGTCGAGCCGGCGCCTCCGCGCATCTCGTCGTCCATGAACGCTCCCGCGTCGGAGCCGTCGGGCACGGCGCCCGGCTGAGGATCGTTGCCTCTCATGTCTGCTGCTCTCCTTCCGCGGGGGCCGGTCGGCCCGCGCCTTCGTCGATCGTCTTCGGGTCGTCGGCACCCATCGCATCCGGGTCGCCCGGGTCGCCGCCGGGGGAGTCGCCCGAGGGCGACTGCAGGTACTCGGGGTCGATGCCGCCCGCGGCCATCGCGCCGTCGGGGTCGCTCACGGGGCGCCCTCCTCGGTCAGGGTGTCGTCGTCGAGTGGAGCGTCGGGCATCGTGCCCTCCGCGGCGACGTCGTCGGAGTCGTCGGGGTGGTCGTAGGCGGTCGGCTGCGCGTCGCCGTGCGACGGCACCGCGCCGAGGCCGTCGACGATCGCCGCGGCCTGGTCGCCCGACGGTTCGACGGTGTCGTCGCGACGGGTCACGTCGCCCGTGCCGCTCACAGTCCCGACCCCGGGTCGGCGAGGTCGTCATCGGCGAGCACCGGCTTGTCGTCGTCGGGCTGCACGTCGTGCGCGTGCGCCGCCGCCTCGTCGACGGGTCGCTCGTCGCCCTTCAGGTCGTCGGCGTCGAAATCGGGGGTCGGCTTCGGGTCGTCGACGATCTCATCCTCCGGTCGGGGGCTCTCGTATCCGCTCATGACCCCAGTCGAAGCCCGCGCGGCGGCGTTTGTCGAGGGCTTGCCACGCCCGCGGGAGCGGCGTAGGCAGGAGGGATGTTCGATTGGGCTCTCGTCACCGGAATCGCGGTCACGCTCGCGCTGCTCGCCGTCTTCGCGATCGTCGCACTGCTCGTGCTGCGCCGTCAGGGGCGTCACGCCCACCACGACCACGGCAGCGTGCCGCCGCCCGCCGACCCGGATGACGCGAAGCCGGAGCAGGCGCGCGACCTCAACTCCGAGAAGTAAGCCCCGGTGGTCGAGTAGCCCGCGAAGCGGGCCGCGCTCCGGTGGTCGAGTAGCCCGCGGAGCGGGCGTGTCGAGACCCCGTCCGGAACCCCGGTGGTCGAGTAGCCCGCGGAGCGGGCGTGTCGAGACCCCGCCCCGTGTTGCTCGGACGGTGGTTTCGACACGCGGCTGCGCCGCTACTCAACCACCGGGTTTCGATACGCGTGCCGCTGCGCGGCGCGCTACTCAACCCGCAGACGTCGTCAGGCGGATGAAGCCGGAGAGCTCGGCGAGGCCCTGCGGGGTGTGCGGCAGGTAGTCGCGCAGGGCGGGGGAGTGCACGAGGTACGCCGCCCATTTGCCGCGCGAGATGCCGACGTTGAGCCGGTTGCGCTGCAGCAGGAACGAGATGCCGCGCGGCACATCCGCCGCCGAGGATGCCGTGAGCGACACGATCGCGAGAGCCGCCTCCTGCCCCTGGAACTTGTCGACCGTCCCCACCGGTACGCCCTCCAACCCCGCCTCGGCGAGGTGCCGCCGCAGCAGCTCCACCTGCGCGTTGTAGGGCGCGACGACGATGAGGTCGCTCGGGCGGATGACGTCGTCGCGTCCGGTCGACGGGTCGCGCCACGGCATCCCGAGGTGCTTCTTCACGAGCGCGACGACGACCTCGCACTCCTCGGGGCTCTCGACCGAGTTGCCCGAATGCTCGACGGGCACGGGATGCAGCCCCGGTTCGACGCCGTCGAGGTGTCGTTCCTCGGTGGTCGACGCCGACCGCAGCCGGCCCTCGTAGGAGAGGTCGGAGACGGCGCGGGTGAGCGCGGGATGCATGCGCCACGTGCGGTCGAGGAAGTAGCCGAGCTGCTCGGGCAGCACGTCGTGGCCGTCGGAGAGCCAGCCGAGCGCCGAGGCGTCGATCGGCTCGGGATGCGTGCCCGTCGTCACCTGCGGCAGCTGCTGCGGGTCGCCGAGCAGCAGCAGCCGCTTCGCGGCGACCGACACGGCGATCGTGTTGGCGAGCGAGTACTGCCCGGCCTCGTCGACGACGAGCAGGTCGAGGGCATCGCGCGGTACTTTGCCGGCGTTGGCGAAGTCCCATGCGGTGCCGCCGAGCACGAACCCGGCGGAGTGGTGGGCGGAGATGAACGGGGGGATGTCTTCGTTCTTCGGCAGCACCGTCCACCCGGGCGGAACCTCGTATCCGGCGCCCGACGGCTTCTTGCCCATCCGCTCGGCCGGCACGCCCTCGGCGAGCACGCGCCGCATCAGGTTCTCGATCACCTCGTGCGACTGCGCGACGACCCCGACCCGCCAGCCGAGCTCGGTGACGAGGTGAGCGATCACCTTCGAGCCGACGTACGTCTTGCCCGACCCCGGGGGGCCCTGCACGGCGAGGTAGGAGTCGTCGAGCCGCACGAGGGTCTCGACGATCGCGGCGGGCACCCCGTCGATGCCGACCGGTTCGAGGCCCTCACCATCCACAGTGCGCGGCGGGATGCGCCGCAGGATGTCGAGCGCGGGGGAGGCGGGGAACCGCGGGGTCTCGACACGCGGCTGCGCCGCTACTCGACCACCGAGCGCTTCGGCGACCTTCCCACCCCACTGGAGGATGGCATCCCGCTGCGCCTTCGTCGGCACGGGTGCTTCGGGGGTGAGGGCGACGGGGAAGGTGTGCCACGGCTCGCCGCCGACTCCGGCGCCTTCGTCGAGCACGACGTCGACGATCTCGCCGCCGAGCCCTTCGACGAGTTGCGCGTCGAGCACGACGCCGCGGTTGTGCTCGCCGCGGCGTCCGGGCAGCGCGCCCGTGATGACGCCGGGCAGCGGCGGCTCGTACATGACGAACGGCCGCGCGCCTTCGGTGAGGCGGGATCCGGGCGCGAGCCGCCCCCGCAGCCGGATCACCCGCGACTCGGTGCGCTTGCCTTCGGGGGTGCGCCAGTCTTCGACGACGGAGGCTTCGTCGACACGCAGCACATCCCGGGTGTCTTCGAAGTCGGCGATGTCGAGGCTGTGGCGGGCGAAATGCTCCCACCAGTACGACTTGTCTTCGCGCCGGTGGTATTCGATGGCGGCGGCGGCGAGTCCGATGGCGGCCTGGTCGGGGGTGCGGTCGGCGGCGGGGATGCCGTCGATGTGCGCGTAGAGCCGGTCGCGGATCTCCGCCTCGGCGGCGTCGTCGCGCGCGGTGCGTGTGGCGGCATCCACCTGCAGCGCGACGGGCACGATGTCGTTCTCGGCGGCCCGGTCGAGCAGCCAGTCGCGCAGCCGATGCGTCGACACGCAGTCGTATTCGTTGTAGACGCGGATCTGCTCGAGCTTCGCCTCCGCTTCGGCGGTGCGGCCGGCATCCCTCAGTTCGGTGTAGTCGACGTAGAACTGGATCGACTCGTCGCCCTTGGTGAGGTCGCCGGTGCGCAGTTGCTCGCCCATGTAGAGCGGTTCGAGCTTCTTGATCGAGTACGACGACTCGGAGATGCGGATGCTGCGCCGCACGATCGGGTACAGGTCGACGAAGACATCCTCGGTGAGCAGTTCGTCGAGGATGCTCTCACCCACCCCGTAGCGCGCGGCGAGCTGCAGCAGGTGGGCGCGTTCGTAGTCGGCGTAGTGGTAGATGTGCAGCCCGGGATGCTGCCGCCGCCGCTCCTGCACGAACTCGAGGAAGTCGACGAGCGCCTGCTTCTCCTGCGCCCGATCATGAGCCCAGAACGCATGGAATCGCTCTTCGAGCGATGCTGGTTGAGTACCGCCGCCCTCCGGGCGCCGCGTATCGAAACCCCCCTCGGGTTCCAGCGTGACGAGCCCCCACAGGTAGTCCAACCCCCAGTCGAGCCCGTTCTCGGTCCACAGCGGGTCGCCTTCGAAGTCGAAGAAGATGTCGCCGGCATCCGGCGGGGGAAGCTGCGCGAGGTTGCCGGCGGCGGCGACCTCGTACTTCACCTCGCCCTCGGCGCGTGGGGTGAGCTGCATCCGCGCCTGCGCCCGCAGCTTCGCGAGCGCCGCCTCCCCGACCCCCGGAACCGGCCCGGTGCTGTGCGCGAGGTCGTCGACCGTGTGGATGCCGGCTTCGGCGAACCGGTGCCGCTGCGTTGTGCGCATCCCGGCCACGAGCAGCACGTCGCGCGTGCGCTCCACCTCGGGGGTGCACCACTCGCAGCGTCCGCACGCGGTGTAGCCGGGAGCCCCCCACGGCAGCGGGTTCTCGTCGTCGAGGCGCGCTTCGATCATCTGCCTCAGCCGCGCGACCCGGTCGTGGAACACCGGTTCGATCTCGCTCAGCCGGTGGTCACTGCGTTCCCGATTGCCCAGCAGCAGCGTGGCGCTGTCGGCGACCGGGATGCCGGCCTTGCGCAGCTGATCCCCGTACGCCGCGAGTTGCAGCAGCGCGGTAACCCGAGCCTTGCGAGCCAACTTGGTATCCCAAACCTCATACGCATACGCGCTTGTGGGTTGAGTAGCGCCCGCCAACGGCGGACGCGTATCGAAACCAGGCACGTCAACCCGCACCAAGAAGTCCGCAAACCCGACGAACCCGATGCGAGACCCCGCCGGTTCATCGAGGAACGTCGCCTGAAACACCACCGGTGCCCCGCTCCGCAGCGCGGCGATCGTCTCCTCATGCTTCCGCGCGAGCACGACGGGGTCGGCCCGCGCATCCTCGGTGTCGATCTCGACGACACCCTCACCGAGCTCGTCGCGGTAGCGCTGCAGCGCCCACTGCTCGTGCGTGTCACCGAGCTCGCTCGCCCGCGCGAGCATCGCATCTTCGGCGTCTTCGATCATCTCGATGCGCCCGAGCTTCGCGTCGAGTTTGCGCATGAGCGCCCACTCGCACTCGACCGCCGCCTTCAGGTCGGAGGCCGAGTAGAAGACCCGATCGTCGCGGATGAACACGTAGCGAGGCTATCGGCGACGTCTGACCCGGCGCGGGCCCGACCGAGCGTGCACCGTAGACCCCTCTCGGCATCCGCGCCACCCTGCGAGTCACACCGGGGGTCGGCGTACCGTCGGGACCATGTGGACCGTCTTGATCATCTTGCTCGTGGCGTGGGTCATTCTCTCGGTCGTCGGATTCGCCTTCGAGGGGCTGCTCTGGCTCGCCATCATCGGGATCGTGCTCTTCGTCGGCACGATCATCTTCGGCGCGATCCGGCGCGGCGCGGGGCAGCCGAAGGCCTGAGCCTTAGCCGGCGACGTCCGGAGTGGAACTGTTTGCGAGGTCGCAGACGACGTGGGTGTCGGAGGGGACCGTAGTGGCCGCGATGGTCGCGGGCGATCACCGGCGTCACGGTGTCGGCGAAGTGCGATAGGTCGGCAGGTCTCCGCAATCTGAATTGGTTCTGCCTCGCCGGCTGTCGTCGCGCGATGGCTCAGCGGACGTGACTCTTGACAAAGGTTCCGGCTATGTAGCGGATCAGCTTCGCCCAGCCGCGGCGGGTCAACGTCAGGAGGGCGAGCGCAAACACCACAAACAGCCAGGGGTTGTCGAGTGACGCCTGCCACGTTGCGTTTGCGAGCATCACGATGGCGTCCCATCGCGCGTCCCACATCAGGTCACGGAGGTCGGGCCAGTGGATCATGCGCTGACGGCCCACTCAACGCGATACTCGGCCGACATCCACCGGAGGAACTCGACGCGGGCCTCGGCAGTTGCGTCCGCCCGGTCGATGAACCGCACTCCGCCGCTTCGAACAGTGACGAGGGCCGGAATAGCGGTGGGGTCGATCTGCGCGCTTGCCAGCGCGATGGCCGTCTCCATGATCGCGACCTCGGTATCCGTAAGCCGATCCTCCGAGAAGTGCATAAAGGCACACAGCCGCTTGCCGCTCGGCAGGTCAAACACGAGGTGGATGCGCAGGCTCACCAGCTTGTCGTCTCCGACCGTTACGACCACGTTCCGCTGGCGTCGGGCCGCCGCCGTCGGCGAGAGTCGCGAGATGACCTGGGTCATTCCGCGAGCGGCAGCGGTGTAGCTGGGGCGCATCCGGTCGGTCGCGTTCGCGACAGCTCGTTCCAGCGCGCTGCCTCGAGATCCGTTGGCGACGTACTCGATTACGCCCGAGAGGAACTTCTCGTAGACAAAGGCGAAGACTCGGTCGTTCGCGCCGGCAGCAACCTGCTGACGATCCGCTGCGACGTGAGTCGGACGGCCCGCCACGCGCGCGCGAGCGAAGGCCCGGAGGTGAGTGAGAGAGGGGGTGTGCTGTTCCAGGTCCATCCGGACCCTCCTTCGTGTTCAGGTGGAGCTTGACCTGAATACGAAGCGGGAGAACATCTCACCCGACGGACTTCGTTACGCTACCGGAGACTGACCAGTCACCGCCGCGCCCTCAGGCCGGCTATGCCCTGGCACTGTTCGCGCAGTGTCAGGGCAGAAATTTATTACCGGGTTAGCCGCGGCACTTTGACTCCGTGCGGTGACAAGATCGCGTCGGCTATGCCATGCGACAACGGTAGGAGCGTCTCGGGCGTTCGCGATGCGCGACACGCCGGAGATCCAGAGACTCCTATCTACCTATCTTTGCTCACGATGCGTCAGCACCTCGACCGCGACACGCCGCGAGCCTTGAACTCGCTCTCGAAGCGCACCCACGGGTCGTGGAGGGTTGCGGGCAGGCTGTGGCTGTCGGCAGAACGCGTCGGTTCTCGTTCGCGCATCGGGACGTGCCGGAGCTTCGCGTCGAGCGTGCGTATCATCGCCCAGTCGCGTTCGACCGCCGCCTTCAGGTTTGTGGTATCCGAGTAGAAGACCCGATCGTCGCGGATCAACGCCGTGCGAGGCTATCGGCAACGTTCGACCGCGTTCGCGCCGACGTGTCCCGGGTGCGAGCACCCGTGTGGAGGTGTCGACAAGTTGGACCAGAGCTTGAACCTACTTCTGCGCCACACCAGCCGATCGCCGTGTCTGGGGCCGTCGCTGTCGTAGCCTCATCGTATGGTGCGGGACGTGTCAGACTCGTCGAGCCGCCTCACAGTGATTGACCTCTTCGCTGGGGCAGGTGGGCTATCTGTTGGGCTGAACGAAGCCGGATTCGAGTCGGTTTACGCCAACGAGTACATCCCGCAGTTCGCCGAGACCTATCGTGCGAATCATCCAGGTGTTTGGGTCGACTCACGTGATATTCGCGATGTCAACGTCGCGGACGTGCGCGCGCGGCTCGGTCTTGCGAAGGGTGAGCTGACGCTTCTCGCTGGTGGCCCCCCGTGTCAAGGGTTTAGCGTCAACGCGCCAAAACGAAGTGTCGACGACCGTCGGAACCATCTCTTCCTGAACTACCTTGATTTCGTAAAAGAGTTTCAACCTCAGGCCGTACTTATCGAGAACGTGCCCGGACTCGTCAGTTTCGCTGGCGGCGGCACGCTCGAGGCGATCTTGGAATCCCTCGACCGCTTGGGCTATCACGCAGACGTTCAGATCTTGTACGCCCCCCACTTTGGCGTACCGCAGACACGTTGGCGCACGATCATCCTTGGTATTAGGCAAGATCTAGACCGTGGCATCCCGGTTTTCCCCTCCGCTATTCACGAGGCGCCGGCCAGAGTCAACTTCACTTCGCGGTACGGCAACCGTTCACTAGTTGTCTTGCCGCAACGCGGAGAACTGCCGACTCATACAACGGTGGCCGACGCGATCGGCGACCTTCCGCCTATCTCTAATGGCGGAGGAACACTGCGGGCGATTCCATACGGGACCGAGCCGCTCAATGACTATCAGCGTCGCCTTCGAACGGGTTCAGTTTCGGTCACCTCGCATCGTGGCATGGCATTGTCAGCTATCAACGTGGAGCGCCTCCGCCACATTCCTCCGGGAGGTAACTGGACGGATATCCCAGCGCAGCTCCTTCCCCTGGGAATGCAACGCGCGAGGCGGAGCGATCACACGAAGCGCTATGGAAGACCGAAGCCCGAGGGACTGTCTTCCACGATTCTCACGAAATGCGATCCTCACTGGGGGGCCTATTTTCACTACGCTCAGGATCGCGTGATTACAGTTCGTGAAGCTGCGCGAATCCAGTCGTTCCCTGATCGTTACATATTCACTGGCTCAGTTTCGGACCAATATGCTCAGGTCGGAAACGCTGTACCACCTCTTATGGCCCTTGCGTTGGGTATCTCCGTTCGGTCCGTTCTTTCGCAAGTGGGCGAGATCTCTAGGCCTCAGGCATCCTGAGCCGCCTTCGCAGCCTCTGCTCGTAGGAGCCCGCGGGCGGAAGATTCTGCGGCGAAATGAATGCGATGGACATGTCGCTCGTGGAGATTGTTGTTAGGCGCTCAGGGGCGATCTCTAGGGGCTCCCCAGGTTCGATGTCCTGGTTCGGGTAGCTGTACTGGACGAAAGTGATGCTGCCAGGTTGCTTTGGGATGTTGCGTAGCCTGTCTAGCCCTCCCAGGCGAGACGCGATGCGCTCGAATACGGGGGTGGGAGTTACGAAATAGATACCGTGCGTGCAGAGTCGCTCGCCCTGGAGCATAAGTCCCTTCACGATCAATTGCGGGAGAATGCGTTTGCTGACATTCTCCCAATTGAACCCCGCTTCCGTGGCAAGTACTTCTTGTCGCTCACGAAGTGCCGTCACTCCATCGCGATAGTTGTTAGTGGTGTCAATTGTTTGAACTTCGACGGGGACGAAGCCAAGAAGAAACCCATCTGGCGCTACCGCGACTAGGGTGAAGTCAATCTTGTAGCCGCTGCCACTATCCGTCGTCGCCGGAAGCTGAAGCTCAGGGTCCCACCCCTGACCCATCACGCCGATTTGCACCCGTCTAGACTCTGCGGCACGCGCACGGGCGTCAGTCGCCCTCGAGAGGATCGGGAGCCCGTCCTCGTCGGTGTTGAGTTCGAGTTCGCCGAACGCGTCCTTCGCGATGGTGGCAAGGAACCGATGGTTCTGAAAGTACAGGCGAGAAGGACAGATAATCACGGGTACGGCTGCGGGTCCCGCCGTTAGTGAGCACACTCCTCCCGTAGCCCGCTTCTTGCACACTTCGTGAATGAACGGGCAGAGCTCCGCGGCGCGCGAAGCCGTTGCCGCTTCCGAGTGATCGGTCGCTGAGAATCCAAGCCACTCGAGGATTGAGGTTGGCAAGCCGGCTCCTTTCAACTGCGCGGTAGCGTTGTTCAGAATCTAGGCCATCGCGGCACCAAGCCGGCGAGGCATGTCAGAAGTCTCCAGGGGTAGTCGATGGACCGTCGCTTACGACCCGTTCCTGCGATCCGCTATGCCGAGACCTCACCGCACCTCGTCCTCCGATTCCCGCGCCACACCCTCTGGTGTCAAGCGAAGGGCATCCCGCAGGGCTTCGCGGCGGCAGCGTAGTTCGGCGCGGCTTTGCCAGCCCCGCGCGCGAGTCTGAGGACCAGACTCGCGGAACCGCGCCGATCGCTCCCTCGGGACCACTGAGGCCTTCTCCGATGTACTGTCGTGCACGTGCACGCATAGCGTCCAAATGGACAGGATGGGAGACCGATGTCACGTCCGGCTGGGACGGACTCCGTGATGATCGCATGCGATGAGTCGGGCAACGAGGGCGAAAATCTCATGCGCGCAGGCAGTCGAGTATTCGCACATGCCAGCGTCAGCATAGATGTCCCCGCCGCAGAAGCGTTGATGCAAGAGGTCCGCGAACGCACCGATGCACGAGGCAAGGAGGTCAAGAGTAGCGTCCTTTTGAAGCCCCGCAACCTTCAGGTTCTCAGATGGTTGCTTAGGGATTCGCTTCTCGTAGGGCGCGCCAATGTGCACCTCACCGACAAACGATTCTTCGTCTCTAGCAAGCTGATCGACCTCGTTGTCGAGGACCTCATGTACGAGCGTGGACACGACATACTGCGCACCGGACATGCTCGGGATATGGCACATACCGTATTCATCGAAGGTCCTGTGCAGTTGGGAGAGGCGTGGGACGTTGCCCTAGACCAGTTCAACACGATGTTGCGACTGAAAGTGCGGAGTGGCGCGACGCAAGCGACTCTGGATGAGTTCTATCAGACGATCGAGCTTCTCCGACCGCGCGCTACTGGTCGACTTCGGCACATCATGCGACTAATTCATGCCGGACGGGATGTCGTCGAAATGACGGTTCGACACATACCTCAGACGTCCCAAAAGTATCTCTCCCTGGATCCGCTCTTCGCAGCGGTTGGGCAGACGGCCCGCACGTGGCACGAGTTGACGGGGCGCCCCATCTCGATAACGCACGACGAGACATCATTGCTAACCGAACAGCGCATTGAGTCCTTGAAGGCTGGACTTGGTGCAGCTGCAGTTGCTTCGCTTGGTATACCTCCCGTGCCTTTAGTTGGGGTAACACTTGTTAGCTCCGAAGCGGACGCCCGGATACAGGTTGCTGACCTGCTAGCCGGAGCGGCCCGAACGATCGCGGACGACGCGCTACGCGGGATAGAGCACGCCGCGATTGAAGACGTGCGCCAGTACTTGGACGCCCTTAGCCTCTGGGGCGACGCGAGTGCTTGGTCAATGCTCACTGGCAAGCCATTAGAGTCTAAGTCTTGACGCAGTCGACGTATGAGACTCGGCCCCCAATAGATCGCTGCCCGAGGCATCTGCTACTCTCGCTCCCGCAATGATTTCCTGAGCACCCCGAAGTCCCGCGTCCGAGGCCCAGCCCGGCGGGAGTCGTCTCGAACCCCGAGATCCCGGTGCTCACCATGTCTTCCATCCAGCCTCTCGTCGCGCGCGGCGTCGACCGCTCCTACGGCGACCGCCGCATCCTCACCGCCGTCGACATCACCGTTCCGCCGGGCGCCCGCACGGGCCTCATCGGAGAGAACGGCGTCGGCAAGTCGACGCTGCTGCGCATCCTTGCCGGAGTCGAGCAGCCCGACGGCGGCAGCATCCGGCGACCCGTGCGCACCGGGATGCTGTGGCAGGAGGCTCCCGTCAACGAGAGTGCGACCGTCGAGGAGTTGATCGACACGTACGTCGCCGAGCTGCGGGGGATCGAGCGGGAGCTTGAGGATGCCGCTGCCGGGATCGAGCGTGACCCTCGGCGGTATGAGCGTGCGTTGGAAGCGGCTGAGCGGGCTGAGGTGTGGACGCTGGAGAGTCGGAAGAGGGAGGTGATGGAGCCGTTTGGCGTGGGGGGTTTCGATACGCGTCGCCCTGCGGGCGGCGCTACTCAACCCGCGAAGATCGGCGAACTGTCGGGTGGGCAGCGGAGTCGGGTTGCACTTGCAGGACTTCTGCTTGGGCGGCCGGATGCGCTCATCCTCGACGAGCCCACCAACCACCTCGACGATGCGGCCGTCGCGTACCTGACCGAGCAGTTGAAACGCTGGCCCGGACCGGTGCTGTTCGCGAGTCACGACCGCGCGTTCCTCGACGAGGTCGCCACCGAACTCGTCGACCTCGACCCCGACCGGTCGCGCACCGCCACCCGCTATGGCGGAACCTTCAGCGACTACCTCGCCGAGAAGGCGCGCGAGCGGCAGCGGTGGCAGCAGCAGTTCGAATCCGAGCAGGATGAACTCGCCCGCCTCGCCCGCGTCGCGAGCACCACCGCCCGCGAAGTCGCCCACGGCCGCGGGCCGCGCGACAACGACAAGTTCATCCACAAGTTCAAGGGCGCCAACGTGCAGTCCGCGATCTCACGCCGCGTGCGCGACGCCGAACGCCGCCGCGATGTGCTCGAAGCCGAGGCCGTGCGCAAGCCGCCGCCCGT
>CAMLMQ010000061.1 GCA_946481135.1 uncultured Microbacteriaceae bacterium | reverse complement strand
GCCCACGCCGCGTCGAGGGCGACCCGCAGCTCGCGCCGCAGCCCGGCATCCTCGGTCGCGTGCGCGAGCACCGTGAGCGTGAGGTAGTCGTAGTAGAGCGCGAAGGTCTCGTCGTCGCGCGTCGCGAGGTGGGCGCCGTGGAACCGCCCGCGGCCGACCGCGTAGATGATGAACCCGTTGTAGGCCACGTCGGCGTAGAGCTCGACGCGCCCTCCCGACAGGTCGACGCGCCGCACGGGTCGGTAGCGTCCGCCGCTGTGCGGCAGGTCGCCCTGCTGGAAGACCGTCGTCACCCCGTCGAGGATGCGCCCGTCGGGGTCGTAGACGAGCCCCTCGCCGCGCAGGCCGAGCATCACGACCGCGTCGTCGATGCCGGCCGGCACCTCGCCCGTGAGACGCAGCCACGCGCAGTCGAGCACCCCGCCCCAGCTCTGCCCCGGATGCAGCGGACGGAACGCGTTGCGCGGCAACTCCTCGAACGGGATCGGCTCGGCGCTGCGCACCACCTCCGCCCGCAGGGGCGCGACCGGCGTGTAGACCGCGGCGCGGATGCGGCGCAGCCGCCGGTACTCCCCGGGCTGCTGGGCGGCGATGCCGAGCAGCCATCCTGCGAATCCGGTCATGGCCCCAGGATGTCGTATCCCAGGATGCAGGAAGGGGACGACGCGGACGTCGCCCCCTTCCTGCAATCAACTCGTCAGCACTCGCTGCGGTACAGGTACTTGGCGTTCTCCGGGTCGTCGACGTTGTCGGCAGTCAGGAGGAAACTCGGGATCGTCTTCGTGCCGTTTGGCTCGACCGCGCCGCCCTCAGGGTTCTCGGCGAGATAGTCGACGATCGCCTGCACCGACTCGGCACCGATCGCGTAGGGGTCCTGGGCGATGAGCGCTGAGATCGTGCCCGCCTTGAGCGCGTCGACTTCGGGAGCGATCGCGTCGAAGGCGATCAGGGCGATCTCCCCCTCCTTGCCTGCCTGGGCGATCGCTGCGGCCGCGCCGATGCCGTCGGGGCCGGTCGCCGCGATGATGAGCTTCAGATCGGGGTTGGCGATGATCATCGAGGCTGCGTCGCTCGTGGCCTTGTTGATGTCGAAGCCGCTGTACTCGTTCTCGAGCGGCGTGAGGTCGGGGCGCATCTCCTTCACGGCTTCGAAGAACGGCAGCGTGCGGCTCTCGAGGGGCGGGATTCCGGGCGCGCCACCCATGTAGACCATCGTGCCCGCGCCCTCCGGGATGAGGTCGGCGATCTGATCGGCGAAGCCGCTGGTCTCGGCGTCGCTGAAGACCGCGAGGTACTCGGCCTGCGGGTCGGTGCCGTTGCTCGTCACGATCGGCACGCCGTCGGCCATGAGCGTCGTGTACTGCGCGACGAACTGGTTGTTGTTGAACGGGTTGACGATCATGCCATCGGCGTCGAGGAGCGACGCGCTCTGAAAATTCGCGGCAATCGTGTTGGCGTCGGTGTTGGTCGAGTTGAACTGCTGCAGGTCGACGCCGAGCTCCTCGGCCCGATCGGCCGCTCCGCACGAGATCGTCTGCCAGAACGGGTCAGAGGTGTTGGGGAAAACGGCGGCGATGGAGATCGGGTCACCGCCCTCCTCCGGGGCGGCCGCGGTGCAGCCGGCCAGCGCGGTGATGCCGACGGTCGCCGTGAGAGCGATCGCGGCGCGTCGGGTGCGCGTGTGGATCATCGTTGACTCCTTCTTGGTGGGGTGGGTGGGTCGGGTGGTTCAGTCGGATTTCGCGACGCGGCTGCGACGGAGGGCGGTGAGGCGGTCGAGCATGACGGCGAGCAGCAGCACGACGCCGACGACGATGAGCTGCCAGAACGACGAGACGCCGAGGATGACGAGACCGGCCTGCAGGATGACGGCGAGGCCCGCGCCCCACACGGCGCCGGTGATCGACACCCGGCCACCCTCGAGGAGTGTTCCGCCGATGACGGCGGCGGTGACGGCGCCCAGCGCGTCGTTGGCGTGACCGGAAAGCACCGTCGAGCCGAAGCGCGCCAGGTCGATGAAGCCGGCCAGGCCCGCGAGGCCGCCGCCGAGCGCGGTCAGGCCGAGCAGGTGGCCGCGCACGCGGATGCCGGCACGCTCCGCCGCCGACCGCGACGAGCCGATCGCGAGGGTGCGCAGGCCGTAGCGCGAGTAGCGCACGACGGCCCAGAGCACGAGGGCGATGCCGAGCGCGACGAGGGCCGGGATCGGTACGATGCCGACCGAGTTGAGTCCGATCGAAACCTGGAGCTGCAGCGGCAGGGCGCCCAGGTCGGAGCCGCCCGTGAGCAGCAGCGCGATGCCCGTGCCGATGCCGAGCGTGCCGAGCGTCGCGATGAGCGAGTTGATGCCCGCAAACGCGACGATGACGCCGTTGACGAGGCCGAAGAGCACCCCGGTGCCGACGGCGGCGAGCAGACCGAGGCCGATCGCGAGCCAAGGGTCGTCGTAGCCGGCGGCGCTGCCCGGGGTCGTCTGAAAGTGCCGCATGACGAGTGCGCCGACTACCGATGAGAGCACGAGGTTAGCGCCGAGGGAGAGGTCGAAGATGCCCGCCCCAAGGAGCATGGCGAGCCCGAGGGCGAGCAGCAGCACCTGCGAGATGCTCAAGAGGAGCGACTCGAAATTGGCGAGCGACCCGAAGACGTTGTTGCGCGACAGCAGCGTGAAGACGCCGATGAGGATGAGGTCGAGGACGAGGATCCAGGCGGCGCGCGTGCGCAGCCAGGCGACGATCGGGTTCGCGGGCTTACGGGCTCGGTCGTCGACCGGGCTCATCGTCGCGGTCGTGTCGGTCATGCCCTCTCCTCGGCGCGGTAGCCGACCATCGTGGCGACGAGGTCGGGGACGGTGAGCTGCGCGGCGTCGGCTTCGAGAACCGTCTCGCCGCGCCACAGCACTGTGATCCGGTCGGCGGCGGTGAGGATGCGCGGCAGGTCGTGTGAGATGACGAGCACCCCGAGGCCACGGCTCGCGACGGTGCGCATGAGTTCGGAGATGATCTCCGACTGGCGGGCTCCGAGGGCGGCGGTGGGCTCATCCATGAGCACGGCGGTGGTTGACCACATCACGGCCCGCGCCACGGCGACGGCTTGACGCTGTCCGCC
This sequence comes from uncultured Microbacteriaceae bacterium, assembly GCA_946481135.1. The sequence continues at coordinate 10,727 of CAMLMQ010000061.1, read as the reverse complement.
GGAGAGCTCACGCACTGCCACGGTGAGCGACGGGAGGAAGATTCCGAGCTCACGGAGGGCGGCGTCGGCGCGCTCCTTCATCTCCCGGCGCCGGAGAAGGCCCGGCCCGGCTACGGCCTCGTGGCCGAGGAACATGTTGTCGACGACCGAGAGGTCGGGTGCGAGGGCGAGATCCTGGTGGACCGCGTCGACGCCGCGGGACTGCGCGTCGCGGATGCCGTGGAGCTCGACAGATTCGCCGCCGATGATCACCTCACCGCTGTCGGGCTTGTTGATGCCGAGTAGCGTCTTCATGAACGTCGACTTGCCGGCGCCGTTGTCGCCGACGAGCGCGACGACCTCGCCGGCCGCGACCGTGACGCTGGCGTCGCGCAGTGCCTGCACGTGGCCGAAGCGCTTGGCGATGTGCCGCGCGCCGATCACGGGTGGGGGGTTCTCCATCGAATCGCTCTCTCGGGGTCGTCCTGGGTCTCGTCACCCGACAGTTCAGGACAAGAACGGTGCGAGCGGATGAGCGCGGTCAGCATAAGCAGGAACGCCGACTCTGAGGCAAGATGGCCGACGTGATCGTTCAGGTTATGAACGTTCAGCCACGATGGATCGGAGAATCCGTTCGGAAACTTGACAGTGCAAGGAGGAGCGTCTGAAATCGGCTCATGGCCGCCGACGTCGTCCCCGAGGGAACCGGATCGCAGTCCGCCCTGCGCCGGACCAATGAGCGGCACATGCTCGAGGCCCTTCGCACGGCGGGCCCCTCATCGCAGGCCGAACTCGCCCGGCTCGTCGGCCTCTCCCGTTCCGCGGTCAACGGCATCGTTCGATCCCTCGAGGCCGGTGGCCTCGTCGACATCCGCCCCGGAGCGACCGCCCGTGAGACCCGTGTCGTGCTGCGCAGTGCCCGCGGTGCCGTGCTCGCCGTAGACCTCGGACACCAACGTCTCCACGGATCACTCGTGTCGTTCGACGACGAGACGCGACTCGACGAGGTCGTCGACCTCGGGCGCGAGCACGACGGCCAGGCGGACGTCTCCACCGTCGCCGAGCTCGTCGAGCGACTCATCGCGCGCTCGGGGCTCGATCGTGACCTCTTCCGACGCGTCTACGTCGGGCTGCACGCTCCCTACGATGCGGTCTCGGGCACGATCTCCCCCTCGGGCATCCTCTCCGGGTGGGCCGGTCTGTCGGTCGAGACCGTGCTCGCCGAGCGCCTCGGGCTGCCAGTCACCGTCGACAACGACGCCAACTTCGCCGCCCTCGCCGAATGGACGTGGGGCGCCGGCCGCGGCGCCGATGTGCTCCTCTACGTCAAGTCCTCGAACGGCATCGGGTCGGGGCTCGTTCTCGATGGCCGCGTTTTCCGCGGGGCGAACGGGATGGCGGGGGAGCTCGGTCACGTCGTCGTCGACGACCGGGGCGCGCTGTGCAACTGCGGCAACCGCGGCTGCCTGAGCGCGGTCGCGTCGGGACGCGCGCTGCTCGCCGACCTCGCGGCGGCGGGCGCCTCCCGCGGCAGTCTCGCCGAGGTCATCTCCGACGCGCGGGCCGGTGACCTCGCCTGCCGTCGTCTCCTCAGCGAGGCGGGCCGCTACCTCGGTATCGCCCTCTCCCACGCCGTGAAGATCATCGCGCCCGGCACGATCGTGGTCGGCGGCGAACTCGGAGCCGCGGGATCGCTTGTGTTCGAGAGCGTGCGCACCGAGCTCGCGGCGTCGACGCTGCAGGCGCCCTCCGGTCAGCCCCGGCTCGAACAGGGCCTCCGCCGCGCGGACATGGCGATCCTGGGCTGCGTCGCCGCCGCGCTCGAAGAGCAGGGGATGGGCCTGTCCGAGACGCCCCAGTGGCTGCTCGCCCCGATCGGCCACCGCGTGCGGGAGGAGGCTACGTGACCCGCCTCTCGACCGACGACTACGTCGCCCTCCTCGATCGGCTCGGAGCCGCCTACCGCCCCGCGTCCGCCGACCCCGTCGCGGGACTCGCGGCCGCGACGGCGGGGATCGTCGTGAGTTGCGGCGACCGTCCGCCGGGTCCGCCGCTCGGTGTCGAAGCGACGCCCCCCACGGGTGCCGCCGCGCCATACCGGCTCCGGCAGTGGACCGAAGACGGCGACGGCTGGACCGCCCTCAACGACCGGCTCGAGCTCGACATCCACGGCGCGCCCGCGATGACCCACCTCGACACCGTCGCGCACTTCTGGCGCGGTGAGCGGCCGGCTCCCGCCGGCGATCCGCTGCTCGACCTCGCCCGTACGGGAATCGTCGGACGCGGCGTGCTCCTCGACCTCTCCGGGGCGGGGGACAGGCCCGCGCCGCTCCCCCTCGTCGAGGCTGAGCTCGCGCGCACCCGCGTCGAGGTGAGGCCCGGCGACATCCTGCACCTGCGCTTCGGGCGGACGACGCCGCGGCCCTCCGGCGCCATTCTCGGCGCCGAGCCGATGCGCGGCCTGAGCATCGAGGCAGCCGACTGGCTCGCCGCCTCCCGCCCCGCGGTCGTCGTGACCGACGAGGGGCTCGACCCGATACCGAGCGAGGTTGACGGCGTGCCGGTGCCGTGGCACGTGTTGCTGCTCACGGTGCTCGGCATCCCGCTCGTCGACGGCGCCGCGCTCACCGACCTCGCGGCGGTCTGCGCCCGCGAAGGTCGGTCGAGCTTCCTCAGCGTCATCGCCCCTCTGCCGATCCCGACCGCCTCGGGCTCCCCCGTCAATCCGCTCGCCCTCCTCTGAAGGAACACACCTGTGCTTCGTGCGGTCGTATTCGACCTCGACGGCGTCCTCGTCGACACCGCCCAATTCCACCTCGCTGCGTGGCGTCGCATCGCCGACGAGCTCGGCTTCCAGTTCGACGAGGATGTCGCCGAGTCGCTCAAGGGGGTCGCGCGCGAGGCGGCGCTCGCCGCGGTGATCCGCGCGGGTGGCATCGAGCTCGCGCCCGAGGTGGCCGCCGAGACGGCCGCGCGCAAGAACCGGTATTACAACGACCACCTGCGCCACCTCGACGCCTCCGCCCTGCTCCCCGGTGCGGAGCAGGCCCTGCACTGGCTCGCCGCCCGCGGCATCCCGATCGCTCTCGGCTCCGCGAGCCGCAACGCTCGTACGATCCTGCGGAGCACCGGAATCGAGCCGCTCTTCGACGCGATCGTCGATGGGGTGGTCGTGAGTGCCGCCAAGCCGGATCCCGAAGTTTTCCTCGTCGCCGCCGAGCGGCTGGGGGTCCCGCCCGCCGACTGCCTCGTACTTGAAGATGCGCTCGCGGGAGTCGAGGCCGCTCGACGCGCCGGGTGCGCCGTCATCGGTGTCGGCAGCCCCGAAGTACTCGGTGACGCCGACTCGATCGTGCCTGACCTCGCCGCGGTTGACTGGCGCACGCTCTTTCCGGGAAGGGATGCCGCATGAGCGACCTGCACGAGGCACCGTACCTGCTCGACGACGTCGGCGTCGCCTGGGTCGAGTCGACACTCGCCGGCATGACCGATGAGCAACTCGTCGGACAGCTGATGTGCGTCTACCTGCGCAGCTTCGACATGGACGAGTGGACGGGCTGGCTCTCGGAGCGCGGCATCGAGCCCGGGGGGATGATGATGATCTCCCGCCCTCAGGAGGACGCGCGGCGCGATGTCGCCGCGCTGCAGGCCTGGTCGCCCGTGCCGCTGTTGGTCGCCGGCAACCTCGAGTCGGGCGGCGTGAACTTCCTCTCCGAGACCGAGGCGTTCGCGAACCCCATGCAACTCGCCGCGACAGGCGACCCCGCGAGCGCCCGACTGCTCGCCGAGCACTGCCTGCGCCTCGGCGACGCGGTCGGGGTCAACTGGGCTTTCGCACCCGTCGTCGACGTGGCGGTCAACCCTCACAACCCGATCACGAACACCCGCGCGTTCTCGAGCGACCCGGAAGTCGTAGCAGCATTCGGGGAGAGCTACATCCGCCACCTCGAGGCAGCGGGCGTTGCGACGAGCCCGAAGCACTTCCCGGGCGACGGGGTCGACGACCGCGACCAGCATCTCGTCACGTCGAACAACGATCTGGATGCCGACACGTGGCGCGCGACGGTCGGTGCCGTGTATCGCCGCGTCATCGACGCGGGTGCGCGCACCATCATGGTCGGCCACATTCGTCAGCCCGCGCTCACGCGCGAGTACCTGCCAGGTGTCGCCCCACGCGACATTCATCCGGCTACGATCGCCCCGGAGCTGATCGGCGGGGTGCTGCGTGGCGAGCTCGGGTTTCGCGGCCTCGTCGTGAGCGACAACTCTGCGATGACCGGCCTCACGGCCGTCCTGCCGCGTCACGAGGCGTTGCCGCGCATGCTCGAGGCGGGCGTGGACATGGTCCTCGGCAACCTCGATGTGGATGAGGACTTCACCGTCCTCGTCGAGGCGGTGCGAGCCGGGCGTATCACCCGCGCCCGGCTGGTGGAGTCGGCTCGCCGCGTGCTGGCCGTCAAGGCGTCGATGGGCCTGCACGAGCGCGTCGACCGGTTTGGACGCAACGTACCGGACCCCGTCGAGGAATCGGGTTGGCGGAGCGACCTTGCCGAGCGGTCGGTCACTCTCGTGAAGGACACGCAGCAGCTGCTGCCGCTCGACCCAGCCCGGCATCGGCGGGCGATCGTGTACGTGGTCGGCGACGCCCCGACCTTCTATGACCCGACACCGCCGCTCGCGCCCCGGTTCGTCGAGGGGCTGCGCGTCCGCGGGCTCGAGGTCGAGGTGCGGACGATCCCGGGCAACACCACGACGCCCGCCGAGGCCGAGCACCTGCACGAGCACTTCGACGTGTGCGTCTACTTCTCCGCGGTGCGATTCGTCGGCAATCAGAATCTCGTGCGCGTCGCGTGGTCGCCGTGGCAGGGCTACGACGCCCCCCGTCACGTTGCGACGCTGCCGACCGCGCTGGTGTCGATTGCCGACCCCTACCAACTCCAGGACATGCCGATGATCCGCACGGCTATCAACGGGTACACCCCGAGCACGGCAGTCGTCGATGCGGTGCTCGCGGTGCTGTTCGGCGAGATCGTGGCTCGAGGCACCAGTCCCGTCGATCCGTTCGCCGGACGTTGGGACGCAGCGCTCTGACCGGATCCCGTCGTTCCGCTCCCGCGACGGCACGGCGCGCCTACAGGTCGACGATCTCCACCTGGCGCAGCACCGAGGCGTCGACATCCTTCTGGATGCCCGCGAGCAGCTCGTCGGGAACGGCCGAGTCGAGCGTCAGCACGCTCAGCTGATCCGCTCCACGACCGCGGCGGGCCATCTGCATGCCCGCGATGTTGATGTTCGCGTCGCCGAGCGCTTTCGAGTAGATCGCGACGATGCCGGGGCGGTCGGTGTACTCCATGACGACGAGGTGCCGGCCGACGGGCACCTCGATGTCGTAGCCGTTGATCTCGGTGATCTTCTCGGCCTGCTTCGTGCCCGCGAGGGTGCCCGACACCGAGAGGGTGCCGCCGTCGGTCGTCGTGCCCTTGATCGTGAGCACGTTGCGGTAGTCCTCGGCGACCGGGTCGGTCGTGAGTCGCACCGTGATGCCGCGCTGCTCGGCGAGAAGCGGCGCGTTGACGTACGACACCGTCTCGGTGACGGCGCGGGAGAAGACGCCCTTGAGGGCGGCGAGCCGCAGCACGCCCACCTCGAGCTCGGCGATCTCGCCGCGCACCTCGACGTCGATCGTCGTGAGGGGGGAGTCGGCGAGACCCGCGAAGAGCTGCCCGAGGTGCTCCATGAGCGGGATGCCGGGCCGCACCGCCGGGTCGATCGCGCCACCGGCGACGTTGACGGCATCCGGCACGAGCTCGCCTTCGAGCGCGAGCCGCACGCTGCGTGCCACCGAGACGCCGGCCTTCTCCTGCGCCTCGTCGGTCGACGCCCCGAGGTGCGGGGTGACGACGACGTTCGGGGCGGAGGTGAGCAGGTCGTCGGTGGGGGGCTCGGACGTGAACACGTCGAGGCCGGCGCCGGCGATCTCGCCCGAGCGCAGCGCCGCGGCGAGGGCGGCCTCGTCGATCAGGCCGCCGCGCGCGACGTTGATCACGTACGCGGTCTTCTTCATCGCCTTGAGCTGCGCGGCGCCGATGAGGCCGGTCGTCTCGGGCGTCTTCGGCATGTGGATGGTGACGAAGTCGCTCGTCGCGAGCAACTCGTCGAGGCTCAGCAGCGTCGCCCCGAGCTGCTGCGCCCGGGCCTCGGTGATGTAGGGGTCGTAGGCGACGATGTCGACCCCGAACGCCTGCAACCGGGCGGCGATGAGGGCGCCGATGCGCCCCAGGCCGATGATGCCGACGCGCTTCTCGTAGAGCTCGACCCCGGTGAACTTCGAGCGCTTCCACTCGCCCGCGGCGAGCGACGCGTGCGCGGCGGGGATGTGCCGGGCGAGGGAGAGGATGTGGCCGATCGTCAATTCGGCGGCCGAGATGACGTTCGACGTCGGGGCGTTGACGACCATGACGCCCGCGCTCGTGGCGGCGGCGATGTCGACGTTGTCGAGCCCGACACCCGCGCGGGCGATCACCTTGAGCGCGGGGGCCGCGGCGATCGCTTCGGCGTCGACCTGCGTCGCCGACCGGATGAGCACGGCATGCGCGTCGGCGAGGGCGGCGAGGAGCGCGGGGCGGTCGGTGCCGTCGACCTTCCGGATGTCGAAGTCCGGTCCGAGCGCCTCGACCGTCGCGGGGGAGAGTTCTTCGGCGATGAGGACGATCGGCTTGGACACGCGCATTCCTTCCGGCGCGCCCGGTCTCGCGCCCCCGGCGAGCCTACCGGGGGCGCGGTGCCCGCCTGGACGCGGTCGTCAGTGGATGGCGGTGAAACGCGCCCGGTGGTGGCGCGGAGTCTCGACCTCGTCGACGATCGCGAGCGCGAGGTCGGCGGCCGCGATCGTCGAGGTGCCGTCGGCATCCCGCAGCAGCACGTCGCCCCCGAGTTCGTAGGAGCCCTTGGGGGCGGTGCCGAGCCAGGCGCCGAAGTCCTGCGGCGGGCTCACGTAGAACCAGTCGAGCTCGGCCGGGCTCTCCTGCAGCAGACGCAGCGCCGTGATTCCGGTCTCGATCTCGGGCTTCACCTGCGCCGGAAGCTGGTCGTGCGACAGGTCCCAGAGCGTCGGTCCGCCCTCGGTGACCTGCAGCGACGACGCGCCGCCGATGTAGCCGAGGCGCGTCGCGGTGCCGGTGAGGCGACGGATGAGGTCCTCGACGACGCCCTCCTGCTTGCCGACCATGTCGCCCCGCGGGGCGAGCGCGACGACCACGGCATCCCGGCCCGCGGTCACGTCGTCGAGCACGGCGGCGTCGAGCGCCGATCCGGTGACGTACTCGACGCCGTCGACGGGCGCCGCGGGCGCGGTGCGGCTGACCGCCGTCACGTCGTGCCCGCGCTTCGCCGCCTCGGCGACGACCGCCGCTCCCGCGTAGCCCGTGCCGCCCAGAACCGTGATGCGTGCCATGGAGACTCCTTTACTCTCTTTCGGTAACCGGGCTACCGTACGTCAGGTCGGCACGCCGCGGAAGTACGCACCTCGCGGTGAGGAAGGAACGTCACGGTGAGTGTCATCCCCTGGGACCCGTATCGGCTCGACTGCCCGAGCCGACGCCTGCTCGACCGCATCGGCGACCGGTGGACGGTGCTGCTCGTCGGGGCCCTCGACCCCGGTCCGCAGCGATTCGGGGCCCTCGCCGCACGCGTCGGCGGCATCTCGCAGAAGATGCTCACGCAGACGCTCCGGTCGCTCGAGAGAGACGGGTTCGTCACGCGGACCGTCTACCCCGAGGTGCCGCCCCGGGTGGAGTACGAGCTCACCCCGCTCGGGCGGTCACTGCAGGAGCCGCTCCGCGCGCTCGAGACCTGGGCGGTCGAGAACATGGATGCCGTGGCGGCGCACCGACGCGAGGCCGACGCGCGCGCTACGGGGTGATCACGGACTGCAGCAGCGCGCCGTAGCGGCGGGCGAGGTCGTCGTGGGGGAGCGCGAGCAGCTCGTCGTCGCCGACGACCCAGAGCGCGTAGAAGAGTCCGCCGACGACCGACGCGACGAGGCGGGCGCGCAGCGTCGCGTCGTCACCGGGGAGCCGCGCCGCGAGGGGGGCCACGAAGCCCTCCTCGTGGGCGGTGCGCAGCGAGGAGGAGATCCCGCCCGCGTCGCTCGCGCGCAGCAGCGCCAGGTAGACGCCGCGCACGTGATCGTCGGCGTCGAGGAGCGAACGGATGAGGCGTTCGCCGAGACCCTCGAGGGGGCCGTCGAGCGGCAGATCGTCGAACTCGAGCCGCATCGTGTCGAGGAAGAGCGCCTCCTTCGACCCGAAGTGCCGGATGACGAGGGCGGCGTCGACACCGGCCCGGCCGGCGATGTCGCGCACCGAGGTGGCGGCGTAGCCCTGCTCCGCGAATAGCCGCACCGCGGCATCCCGGATCGCCACTTTGGAATACGGCCGACCGGTCATGGTCGTCAGCCTAAGCCGACTGCCGGAAGACGCCGATGCCCCGGGACCGCGGAGGTCCCGGGGCATCGGGTCGTTCCGCCGCTCATCGCGGCGGAAGCAGCAGCGACGCGGCGCGCATCCACGTGAACTCGCGCGCGGCGCGTTCGCGGTCGGACCGCGCGCGGCGCGCCAGCTCGTCGCGGTGCAGCGCGTGGCGGCGACGGCCATAGGTGATCAGCAGCAGCCCCGCGCGCAGCGCGAGCCGGTCGAGCGCCGACGGTCGCCGCGACGCGGGACGCGGCAGCGTCAGCTCAGCCGGCCGGTACTCGGCACGGGGTTGAGGCGGATGGGTGGGCAGGGTCGTGGACATGGGGTGTTCCTCACGGGAGCGAGTCGGTGCCGCTCGTGGCGGCGGTCGAGGGATCGACCACGGCAGGCCTCGGATCGAGGCGCCGAGTCGTGACGGGACGACGATCCCGAGGCCCTCGGGCCGGGATCAGAGCTTCCTCAGCGTCGCCACCGTGATTCGGCGGCGGCGGGGAGCCGTCAGCCGAGTCGGCCGGTGAGGACGCCGACGAAGCCGGCGGTGCGACGTGCGCACGGGGTGAGCGTTGCGGAAATCATGTCGGCCGGCCTCCTTTCATCAATCGGCGGTTCGCGCGAGTGCGCGCACGACAACTTAGCGGCGGCGCGACGACCGACGCAACATCCCGGGCGTGTCGCGGTGCGGCCGTGACCGAACCGTGACCCCTCCGGTCGCGGGGGCGGGGCCGGCGGATCAGGGGGATACCGAGATCCCGCCCCGAGCCGGGAACCACCCGACCCACCGGTCGTCGTCGGGGGACGAGCGACCGATCGCGGTGAGAGCAGCCTAGGCAGGCGAACGGTGCGACAGGGAGGGCTTGACACCGGGTGGGGAAAAGTCAACCCCCTCCCCGTTTGGTGAGTCCGATTTATCTTGTGCCAGCGTCGCCGGTTACCGTTCACTTCATCCGGTCTTCTCGACCCCGGCCGGCTGGACGGAGCCGATGTGGACCCTGCCGAACTCGCCGTAGATCCCGACGAGCTCCGCAGACTCGAAGAGTGCGCGAAGGAGCCGATCCGCACACCCGGATCGATCCAGTCGCACGGCACCCTGCTCGGGGTGGATGCAGCCACCGCGACGGTCGTCGTCGCGAGTGAGGACGCCGCCGTCTGGCTCGGACGGCCGATCGCCGACGCCGGGCACGCCGCGCTGGAGTACGCGGCGCGCACGGGCAACGCGGTCGACCCGGTGCGCGTCGAATGGAACGGGGCGCCCGCGGATGCCGTCGTGCACCGCGTCGGCGACCTCGCGATCGTCGAGCTCGAGCCGGTGATCGAGGGCGTCGAGTACGTGCGCACCGGCGTCGTCGGCGCCATCCAGCAGCTCTCGATGATCACCAACGTCGAGGAGCTGCGCCGCGAGGCGGCGGTCGCGCTGCGGCGGCTCACCGGTTTCGACCGGGTGATGATCTACACCTTCCACGACGACGGACACGGCGAGGTCGTCGCCGACGAGCGTGCCGCCGACATGGAGCCCTACCTCGGCCTGCACTTCCCGTCGTCCGACATCCCGCCCCAGGCGCGGCGTCTGTACGTCACCAAGCAATGCCGCGCGATCGTCAACACCTCCGACCCCGGACTGCCCCTCGTCGCGCTGCCCGGCACGCCGTACGCCGACGACGTGCGCACCCTCGACCTCTCGCACGCCGAGCTGCGCAGCGTCTCGCCCTACCACCTGCAGTACATGCGCACCATGGGGCAGGCCTCGACGATCTCGTTCTCGCTCGTGGAGCGGGGACGACTCGTCGGCATGATCACGTGCGCCCACCGCACCGTGAAGCGACTGCCCGTGCTGCTGCGCCGGTCGCTCGAGGTGCTCGCGACCCAGATCGGGATGCAGCTCACCTCGATCGGCGAGATCGAGCGGCTGCGGCACACGGTGGCCGTGCGCGAACGACGCGCGGCGCTGCTCGCCCCGCTGTACGCCTCCGACGACATCCCGAGCGCCCTGCTCGACGGCCCGCGAACCGTGCTCGACCTCGTGCCCGCGGCGGGCGTCGCGGTGCGCCTCGACGACGAGACCCGCACGACCGGCACGGTGCCCCCGCTCCCGGTCATCGATCGACTGCTCGCGCTGCTCGCGGGGGCCCCGTTCGTCTCGGAATGCCTCGAGCGGGATCGCCCCGACCTGGCCGACCTGCTGCCGGGCGTCGCGGGGCTGCTCGTCGTGCCGCTCGACGCCGAGGGCGACACCCTCGTGTTCTTCCGCGGCGAGGTCGCGCGCGAGATCGCGTGGCT
>CAMLMQ010000060.1 GCA_946481135.1 uncultured Microbacteriaceae bacterium | reverse complement strand
CGTCGAGCGCCTCGCGCAGCCGGGTGGCGAGGGCTTCGAGCTTCGCGGGTCGGCCGTTGGGGATGCGGGGGCCGAGGATGTCGACGAGCACGCGGTCGTGCTCCTCCCGGCTCCACGGCAACCCGGCGAAACTCAGCTCGGCGGCGACGAGCGAGCCGACGCTCTCGGCCGCGAGGAGCAGCGCGAGGCGCCCCCCGCCGTCGGCGCCCGTGACGGCATCCCGCTGGCGTCGCCACTCCTCGACCGGATCGTCGTCGTCGGCGGGCAGGTCGAGATCGAACAACGCGTCGGACCGCGGAGCGGCGACGGTGCGGGTGCGGGCATCCCAGGCATCCGGGGCGGCGAGGGCGAGTTCGGAGCCGGCCGCCGAGACCGCGTTGCGCAGGATCGTGCGGCACAGTCGGAGGTCGACGCAGCGTTCGACCCGCACGCCGGCGGCGAGCAGCGGCGGATACCAGCGGGAGGTGTCGCTCCACACCCACCGCGGTCGCCCGGGCTCGCGCGCGGCCACCCAGGCGGCGAGGTCGGACTCGGCCAGCACGTGCTCCGCGACGAAGCCGCCGTCGTCGGTCAGCTCCGTGGCGACGACGCCCCGCGTGGTGGAGCGCAGGGCGAGGAGCACGTGCTCAGTCTGCCCGGCGCATCCGACGCCCGCCGCTCGGCCGACAGGTCCGACTCACCCGTGGAGCAGTGAGCCGTCCTTCGCGAGCACGTTCTTCTCCCCCGCCTCGATGCGGATGCCGAAGCGGTTCTGCTTCGGCGGCAGCGGGCAGTTGAACGCATACGAGAACGCGCACGGCGGCAGGATGGCGCGGTTGAAGTCGAGCGTGATGGTGCCGTCGGGGTTGGGGGCGACGAACAGGAAGCGGCCGACGCTGTAGGTGGTGTCGCCGCTCGTCGCGTCGGCGAAGACGATCTGCAGGGCGCGGCCGGCCTTGAAGGCGGCGAGGTCGTAGTCGACGCCGTCGCGGGTGAAGCGGATGCTGCCGGGGATGACCTCCTCACGGGTGTGGTCGCCGTCCTTGAGGTGCTCGAATCCCATCGTCGTGCCCTCGGGGTTCTCGCTCCACGCCGCGGTGACGACCCAGTCGGGGTCGTACGGGTAGGTGTCGATCCCGCCGAAGTTCTGGATGGCCTCGCTCTGCGCATCCCACACCCGCAGCGCGTACCCGCCGCCGGCCTGCGTGATGACGGCGCCGCGCACGGTGTCGCTGAAGACGACGTCCGACGGGTTGGGGTCGTCTTTGCCGCGCACGACCGCCTCGCCGTCGACGAGTTCGCCGTCGACGCGGATGCCCTCGTCGGCGGTGGCGATCACCCGCAGGCCCGACTCGCCGGCGGGCAGCGGCGCCCAGCGTCCCGGCACGCCCCAGATCGGCTGCTCCGTGTCGACGAGCTGGGTGTTGGTGAGGGCGAGACTGCCGAGCGGCTGCACGACGGCGAGTTCGCGCCGTTCGTGGAAGTAGGCGAGCTGCTCCTCGGGGGTCTTCGGCTCCTCGGGGGCCGTGCGGGCCTGGTCGGTCACGCTCTGCGTCATGCGGTCCATCCTCACTCAGGTACCCCCGGTACAACCGCGCGGACACGGCCGAATTCCCCCGGATGCCGTGCGCATGGCCCGTCGACAGTCGAGGTTCCCTAGACTCCGGGCATGGCGTGGAGCGATGCGGCGGCCCAGTACCTGCGCGGTTCGACCTCGTGCCCCCGGTGCGAACGCAGTCCCGTGGGTGCCGAGCACTGCCCGTTCTGCGGCGCGATGCTCGTCGGCGAGGTGGCCGACGAACTGCGGGCGGTGTCGGCGCAGGCCGCCGACCTGCTCGACCGCCGGGCCGAGATCATCGGTCGGCTGCCGACCAAGGCGGCGCTCGCGCCCCCGCCCACCGGCGCTCCGTCGGAGGCGACTCCGGCGCCGGCGGCGGTCGCAGCACCCGCCGTGGCGACGGCCCGCCCGGCTTCCAGCTCGCAGCTCAGCCTGCAGTCGGTGCTCGCGATCGCGGGAGCGTCGCTGTTCGCCGTCGCGATCCTCGTCTTCCGCTTCTCGAACGCGGGTGTCGACCTGTCGGTGCGCCAGCTCGTGATCGCGATCGTGACCCTGCTCTTCCTCAGCGCGGCGTGGATGCTGGCCCGCGGCCGACTGACCTTCTCGGCCGAGGCGGTGGGCGCGCTCGGCATGGTGTTCGTCGCGCTCGACGTCTGGGCGATCGCCGAGAACTCCCCCGCCGGCATCGACTTCTGGGCGGTCGCGGGCATCGCGACGCTCGTCGCGGCCCTCCTGACCCTCGTCATCGCGACGCTCGTGCGTCTGCGCACCTGGTTGTGGATCGGGCTCGTCGCCCTCGTGCTCGTGCCGGCGTTCTTCGGCTACGCCGTCGACGGCCCGTGGTCGGCGATCGTCGGCCATGTCGCCGCCGTCGCCGTCGCACTCGTCGGCGACGCGGTGGCGCGACGGATGTCGGCGCGCTTCGGCAGCCCCCTGCGAGCGGACCGCGTGGCGCTCGCGGTGCTCGCCTGGTTGTTCGGGGGTCTCGCCGTGATCGGGCTCGCGGTCGCACCTGTCGAGGACACGACCGAGCGCGTGCTGGGCACGGTCGTCGTGCTCGCCGCACTCGCCGTCGTCGCCGGGTTCGCGACGCGGACGTTGGCGCCCGCCGCCTGGAGCGCCGCGGTCGGCGTGGCCGGCGTCGGTGCGGCGGCTCTGCTGCCGCTCGCCTGGACCCCCACCGACGAGGGCTGGCGGCTCGCCCAACTCCCCGCCTCGGCCGCGATCGCCCTCGCGGTGCTCGCGCTCATCCCTTGGCCGGGGTCGGTGCGCCGCGGCGCGCTCCGGGTGGGCGCGGTCGTGGTCGCCCTCGGGGTGGCGGTGCCGGCGGCGGTCGCCGGGTTGCTGCAACTGCTCTCGCCGCTCGCCCCGCGCTACCACCGCTGGTGGGACGAACCCGCTCCCTCGGAGTTCTGGACCGAGCCGATGGCGGCGACGACGTCGATCGTGCCGGAGACGTTCAGTCTCGCGGCGATCCTCGGTATCGGGGCCGCCGCGGTCGGCACGGCCGCGCTCGCGCTCTCCGCCCGACGCGAGGGCCGCGGGCGCGCGTGGCTCATCGTGACGGCGTGGATCGTCGCCGGGGCGCTGCTGACCCTGCCGGGCTGGTCGACGCTCTCGCGCCCCGGGCAGCTCGTCGTCGGCATCGCCGTGGTGCTCGCGATCGGACTGGCCGTGCTGCTCGTGCCGCGGGTGCGCGCCCTCACCCTCGGGATGCGCGCGCCGCTGCTCACGGCGGCCCACGGCATCCTCGTGTATCTCGTGGCGCTGACCTGGACCGACGACCGTCTCGCCGTCGCGGGTGGCGCGGCGATCGTCGTCGGCGTCGTCGTGCTCGCGCTGACCATGCCCCGAGCGGTGCGCCCGGTGTACGTCGTCGTCGGGTACGCCTACGCGCTGATCGTCGTCGCGCGCGGCCTCGATCTGCTCGGGCTCGACGCGATCCCGGTGATCAGCTACACGACGGCTGTCGCGTCGGTGTTCGCGCTCGTCGTCACGCTCGTGCGCCGCGTGCGGGCGCCGCTCTGGTACGCGGTGCTCGCGGTGACCGCGGTACCGTTCGTGATCGGTGTCGCCACCGTCGTCGCCGAGCGCACGTGGGAGACCGCGCTCGCGAATGCCGCGATCTTCGCCCTCGCGCTCACCCTCACGCTCACGCGACGCCCCGGGCTGACCCGCGTCGTGCGCAGCGGCGCCGCCGCGCTGCTGCTGCCGTCGGTCGCGGTCGTCGTCGTCAACGTGGTGCCTCGGATCCTCGAGACGAATGTCGTGCCCGCGTGGAACGGCGGCGGCGCTGCGCCCGTCACGCTGCCGATCATCGCGACGCTCGTCGCGCTCGTGCTGCCGTCGACGCCGCTCGTGGCCGGGAGGCTGCGGCGCGGTGAGATCGGAGAGGCGGATGCCGCGTCGGCGCGACTGTGGGTCGAGCTCTCGGCCTTCGCCACCGGCGCGATCGCGGCGGTGCTGTCGCTCGTGCTCGAGACGCCCGACCTCGGCACGGCGCTCGTGGTGTTCCTCATCCTCGGCATCGGGGCGGCGTCGGCGAGCGTGCTCGCGAAGCGGCGCTACGGATGGTGGGTCGCCGCGGGCAGTTGGACGGCGGCCCTCTGGTGCGTGTGGGGCCTCGCGGGCATCCGCGACGTCGAGCCGTACGTGTATCCCCCGGCCCTCGCCGCCGTCATCATCGGCGTCGTGCTCGTGCTGCGTGGGCGTCGCGGGGCCGAGCTCGTCGGTCCGGGGCTCGCGATCGCCGTCGTCACGTCGCTCGCGGTGCTCACGTTCAGCGGCTCCGGGCCGGACGCCGTGCTTCCCTGGCGGGCGATCGCGCTGCTCGCGGGATCCCTCGGGCTCGTGCTGATCGGGTGGGCACTCGGTCGCGGCGACGGATCGGGGCGACTCGCCGTGCTGCGCATGCCCGTGCTCGTCGTCGGGCTCGGAGCCGCCGCCGCGGGTGCCGTGCAGGCGGTGCGCTACGGCTGGGAGCTCGACGACCTCGGGCTCGGGCACCCCGACCTCGTGGTGTGGCCCGTGCTCGTCTTCGGCGTCGCGGGTGCGGTGCTCGCCGCGTCGGCGGCTCGGGCGCTGCGGCCCCGACACCGGTTCCTGCAGGTGCCGGCGCTCGTGTTCCTCGTCGTGGGTCCGATCGCGGCCGTCGCGCCGGGCGGGCCGATGTGGATGCTGTGGGGCCTCACGATCGTCGTGCTCGGCGTGATGCTCGTGACGGTGCTCGCGGGACTGCGCGGGCCGACCATCATGCCGCCGACGGCGCTCGTGTTCGCGGCGGCGTGGTGCACGGCGGTCGCGGGATGGAGCACGCGCGAGCTCAACGTGGAGTGGTTCTCGCTGCCGCTCGGCGCGGGGCTGCTGCTCGCGGGTGTGCTCGTGATGCGCCGCGGCCCGGCGGTGGCTGAACTGGAGCAGACCGCGGTGCGCGGCACGCTCGTGTCGTGGCCGGTCGGATTCACGAGGTCGTGGGCGCTGCTCGCGCCCGGGGTCGTCGTGACGGTGCTGCCGTCGGTGCTCGCGACCGGAACGAACCCGGCGACGTGGCGCGCCATCCTCGTCATCGGCCTCGCGCTCGTCGCGCTGCTCGTGGGCGCATTCGGGCGTTTCGCGGCGCCGTTCGTGCTGAGCCTCGTGACCTTCGGGGTCGAGATCGTCGTGATCCTCGTGCAGCTCATCGCGGGGCGCGACATCGATCCGGTCGTGTTCTGGGTCGCCGCGGCGACGGCGGGCGCGATCCTCATCTTCGTCGGGATCTGGTTCGAGCGCCGCTCGCGGGCGGGTGCCGAGGGAGCGAGGATGCGCGACCTGCGGTAACGGGAGTGGTGCCGGGAACGGTGCCGCACGCGGGCGCCAGCCGCTAGAAGGGTGGCGGGTCGGAACCCACCGTGAAGCCCGTGGGGCTCGTCCACGTGACGGTGCCGTCACCGTGGTTCTCGGCGCTCCAGAGCGACTCGTGCTTGACGGTGTGATGCGTGCCCGAGAGGTGGCCGAGGTTGCGGTCGCTCGTCGGGCCTCCGTGCGCCCAGGCGATCGTGTGGTCGAGGTCGCATCGCGAGGCGGGGATGCCGCATCCCGGGAACCGGCAGGTGACGTCCCGCACCCGCAGCCAGCGCACGAGGTCGGCGGGTGGCCGATACGTCGTGCGGTCGACGTCGAGGATCGCGCTCGTGACGGGATGGGTCAGCAGCCGGTGGAACGAGGTGGCGCCGCCGGCGAGGCGCCGCGCGGTGTCGGCGTCGATCGGCACGCGACCGTCGAGCCGCCCCGGCTCGTCGGACTGCCCGAGAAGCGTGAGCATCGGCACGAGCACGCCGACGGTGACGCGCGGCGCGGTCTCGGGGGTGGAGCGACCCGTGAGCAGATCGGCGGCCACGTCGGCCCGCAACTGGTCGAGCGTGCGCGCCTCGTCGTCGCGATCGGCGAGGTGCCGTGCCGCGGCGTCGACGTGCTGCCAGGCGAGTTCGGCCTCGGCGGAGCCGAGGTGCAGTTCGAGGAAGGCCATGCCGTCGCGGTCGTGCTCGCGCCAGAAACGGCGCTCGCCCCGGGCGCGCTCGTGCCGGGCGGCCATCGACTCGGGATGCACACGCTCGCGGTAGGCGCGCAGCCGCTCCCGGAAGCGCGGCGGCACGAGCGCCGCGAGTTCGACCGCACGCGCGTCCACGAGCGCATCGACGCCCGGATCGTCGGGAAGGGATTCGAGCACCGTCGCCGTGGCCCGCGCGTTCGGGGCCGACACGTCACCGTCGCCGAATGCCGCCCAGAGCCGCGGGGCGCGCCTGCGCAGCACCTCGCCCTGCCGTGCGAGCAGCGCGACCGTCGCCTCGCTGATCGAGAGCCGCACCGCGAGGTCGGCGATCGCGGCCGACTGCGCGATGTCGAGCTGGCGCGGAGTGGGCTCATCGTCGAGCGGCACATAGACCTCGGGATGCCGTCGCGCCTCGGCGAGCACCTCGACGATGGCCGCCTGCTGCTGCGCCGCCGCGCGGGCGGCGAGCGACGTCGCGACCTCCGCGCGGGCGAGCTGCCCGTCGACACGCACGTCGGGCCGACTCTCGTCCCAGGGCCGCTGCTCCCACGGCACCTCGAGCGGCACGTCGAGCGGCCCGGCGGATGGCACGTCGAAGCCGGCGTCGTACGACGTCGGATCGACCGGGCTGCTCATGCCGTCAGACCATCGAGCACCACCGACATCCGCGGCTCGCACGACACGTTCTCGAGCCGAATCCGCGCGATCGTTACCGTTCCGTGACCAAACGACTCCCGGCATCCGCGCAGCCGCCGTCGCTACCGTCGGACTCGTGACCGACACGCCCCCGAACCCGGCCCGACCCACTCGCCCGTCTCCCGCCGCCCGAGTCGGATCCGCGGTCGGTCGCGCCGCCGGCTCGGCGCTCGTCGGCGGCCGTGCCGTCATCCGCCGCAACCCCACCGCGAACAAGGTGTACCGCACGGGCGTCGGGGTCGTCGGCGGCGCCACCGTCGCACTCGGCGTCGTCATGATCCCGTTGCCCGGCCCGGGCGCCCTCGTCGCGCTCGGCGGTCTCGGCATCCTCGGCACGGAGTTCGAGCGGGCGCAGAAGGTCAACGAGACGGCGACGCGCGTGGTGAAGAAGGCGGCCGGTGCCGCGCAGGGTGCCGTCGCCAAGCGACGCGCCGCGAAGGCGGCCCGCAACGCGACGGAGCAGGCGGCGAACGATCAGCGGACGAACGACCCGGCGACGGATCAGGCGGCGTCGACCGGGCAGTGAAGCCGCGTCGCGGTGTTCCAGTCGCCGGCGCGCTCGACGACGTGCGCCGTCATGGATGCCCCGCAGAGCGGGCACGGACGCCCGACGCTCGTGGGCGGCGGCGGCTCGTCGCGTGAGCCGAGCTGGGCGGGCCCGAGATACGGGTAGAGCGCCCGGTTGAGGCGGTCCCACCAGCGGACGCGGTCATCCATATCGTTAGTGTACTCACTAATTGCTTCGTGCACTCACTATCGTGGGTCGGGTGAGCACGACGACCGACACCGACCCGCTCGCCCTCGACCGTCAGGTGTGTTTCGCCCTCGCCGCAGCATCCCGCAGCGTCATCGCCCTCTACCGGCCCGTGCTCGAGCCTCTCGGGCTCACCCACCCGCAGTACCTCGTGATGCTCGCGCTCTGGGAGCGCAGCCCGCGCCGCGTCGGCGAACTCAGCGACGAACTGCTGCTGGAGGCCGCGACCCTCTCCCCGCTGCTGCGGCGGCTGGAGGCCGCCGGGCTCGTCTCGCGCGCCAAGGATCCCGCCGACGAGCGCGCCCTCGCCGTCGCCCTCACCCCCGCGGGCACAGCGCTGCGCGAGAAGGCCCTCGCGGTGCCCGGACAGGTCGTCGAGAGGCTCGGGCTGCCGATCGCCGATCTCGAGCACGCGCGCGACGTGCTCACCGGGCTGCTGGAGGCGTCCCGAGCGGTGCGCTGAGCACGACGCCGGCACCGCGCCGCGTTCAGCGCGGATGCAGCCCGCACCCAGCGTCGTCTGCCTAGGGTGCAGACGTGACCGACCCGATCACCGCGCGTCATGGACGCCTCCCGCGCCGCGGACCCGTGCGCGCCGCCCTCGCCCTTCTCGCGGGCGCGCTCGCGGTCATCTTCGTCGCGACCTCGTCGGTCGCCGCGATCGCGGCCTGGCAACTCGCGTCGAGCATCGGACCCGGCGTCGACATCGGCACCCCCGGCGACGCGCCCGTGTACGCGGGCCCGATCGACCGGCCCGTCAACATCCTCATCGTCGGCAGCGACAGCGGCGAGGGCAACCCCGCGTACGGCGAACGCGGCGAGAACCTCAACGACGTCAACATCCTGCTGCACCTCTCCCCCGTGAGCCGCAGCGCCGTCGCGGTGAGCTTCCAGCGCGACATGTTCGTGCCGATCACCGGATGCTCGGAGGGCAACCCCGGCACGCGCAAGATCAACGAGGCGCTCACCTACGGCGGGCTCGCGTGCGCCGTGTCGACCGTCGAGACGCTCACCGGGCTCGAGATCGAGTACGCCGCGAAGGTCGAGTTCGACGGCGTCATCGCGATGTCGAATGCCGTCGGCGGCGTCGAGGTGTGCGTCGCCGAGCCGATCCGCGACAGCCAGATCGGTCTGCGCCTCGACGCCGGCACCCACAACCTGCAGGGGTGGGACGCCCTCCAGTTCCTGCGCAGCCGCTACGGCGTCGGCGACGGCAGCGACACGACCCGCGTGAGCAATCAGCAGCTCTTCCTCTCGGCGCTCATGCGCAAGATCAAGTCGGAGGGCGTGCTCACCAACCCGATCACCGTCTATTCGCTCGCGCAGGCCGCGGCGAGCAACATGCAGTTGAGCACCTCCCTGAGCTCGCTCGACGTCATGGCGTCGATGGCGCTCGCGCTGCGCGACATCCCCCTGTCGAGCATCGCGTTCGTCTCCTACCCGACCGGGGCGACGACGATGGGCGGGGTCGGCGGGGTCGCGCCGCGGCGGGCCGAGGCGCAGATCCTCATGGACGCCCTCGCCGCCGACCGACCCGTCGTCGTCACGGGCGACCCGGGCGGCGGCGCCCAGGCGGGCGAGGAGGTCGTCGAGACCCCCACGCCCGACCCGACCGCATCCGGGTCGCCGTCGCCGAGCACCCCGCCCGAAGGCGGGGAGCCGGTGGCGCTGCCGCCGAGCATCACGGGACAGCCGGCGTCGGAGCAGACCTGCACCGTCGGCAACAACTACTGAGCGGTCGCCGCCACCGTCATCCGCGGCGCCTTCTGGCGCACGAGCTTCACGCCCGCGACGATCACCGGCGCCATGAGCGGCAGGAAGGCGATCGCGGCGACGACGCCGAGGTTGAACATCGGAACGACGAACGCGGCGATGGGCAGCGGCGCGATCCACCAGCTGATCACGCGTGCACGGGCGAGCCCGAGCGTGAGCGCGGGGACGCCGAGCATCGCGGCGGCCTGCGCCGACATCAGCCACACGAGCACGGCGACACCCTGCTTCGCGGCGGCATCGACCTCGACGGCCTGCTCGATCGGCAGCGTCGTGCCCATGCCGATGAGGAACCAGTCCGAGAGCAGCAGACCCGACATCTGAACGGCCCCGAACGCGACGACGACGGCCGCGATCGCGACCCACGCGCGCCCGCGCCGACTCGCGACGAGTCCGATGACGCCCATGACGCCGAGCGCGAGCGCCACCCAGGCGTAGTGCAGGAACGTGGCCGAGAGGATGCTGACGCCCGGGTCGGCGGCGAGCGACTCGATGTAGCCGGCCTCGCCGGGGGCCGTCTGCGGCGGGGAGAAGATCATCCCGAGCGTGAACAGCACCGGGAAGAGGATGAGCGCGACGCCCGCGAAGCGGAAGAGCGGGGTCGGGATGCGACGTTCGGCCGGGGTGGCCTCGGTGGCGGTGCCGGGAGTGGCGACTGCGGTCATGGTGGAGCATTCCTTTCGGGGTTCGGTGGCCCGGACGGGCACGTCCCGATCGTCGCGCCGACGCCGGATGTCGCGGGGAGGGAGACATCCTCTGCAATCCGGGTGCAAGATCGACCCGTGACCAAATACCTCATCTCGTTCCCCGGCGCGGCGATGCAGCTCAGCGAGGAGCAGTTCGTGCAGGCGGGCATCGACTCGCACGCCGTCATCGAGGAGGCGAAGGCCGCCGGCGTCTACGTCTTCGGCGGCGGCATCCACGAGGGCGTCGACCCCGTACTCGTGAGCGCCGACGGGTCGGTGCGTTCCGGCACGTACCCGGGATCGCACCTCGACGGCGGGTTCACCGTGCTCGAACTGCCCGACCGCGCCGCCGCGGAGCTGTGGGCGGCGAAGATCGCCGCGGCCTGCCAGTGCGACCAGGAGCTGCGGGAGTTCATGTACGACCCGGCGAGCTGAGGCGCCCGCCGGGTCGTCGTGGCGACGTCAGCCCGCGGCGGGCTGCACGTCGAGCACCCACGTCACGCCGAAGCGGTCGGTGAGCATCCCGAATCCGGGGCTCCACGCCGACGCCGCGAGCGGCTCGACGATCTCGGCGCCGACCGAGAGGCCCTCCCACAGCGCGGCGATCCCGTCGAGGGTCTCGCCGCGCACCGACTGGAAGAACGTGCGGTCGGTGATGGTGGTGCCGTTCTCGCGGCGCGTCGTGCCGGCGGTGGCGGCGACATCCGCGCTGTCCTCCCCGGGGATGTCGTAGGCCATGACGCGGAAGCCGCTGGCGCTCTCGACCTGGCCGAAGACGACCTTGTCGGCCCCGGGGAGGCCCGCCGGCATCCCGAAGTCGCCGTAGGTGGCGGCCGTCAGGGTGCCGCCGAAGACGGACTGGTAGAACTCCAGCGCCTGGCGGGCCGTGCCGCGGAAGTTGAGGTGGGTGGTCGTGGTGATGGTCATCGGATGTCCTTCGATTCGTGGATCGCGGTCGATCGCCGCATGTACACACTTCCGGGTGTAGCGGACGCTTTCTGTCCTCTACTTGGGCGATACTCGTTCCGTGCCCGGAACCTCGTCACGGATGCTCGCGCTGCTGTCGCTGCTGCAGGTGCGCCGCGACTGGCCGGGCCAGGCGCTCGCCGATCGCCTGCAGGTGACGCCCCGCACGGTGCGCCGCGACATCGACCGGCTGCGGGAACTCGGGTACGCGATCGCGGCGACCAAGGGCCCGGATGGCGGCTATCGGCTCGCGGCCGGGTCCGAGCTGCCGCCGCTGCTGTTCGACGACGAGCAGGCGGTCGCGGTGGCGGTGGCACTGCGGAGCGTCGCCTCAGCCGGGGTGGACCTCGAGGATGCCGCCGCCCGCGCCCTCGCGACCGTGCGGCAGGTGATGCCCTCGCGACTGCGCCACCGCATCGACGGCATCCGGTTCGAGAGCGCCGGCGCTCCCGGCGGGGTCGACCCGCGCGTGCTCGAAGCGGTCAGCACGGCGACCCGTGACCGGCGCACCCTCCGCTTCGACTACGGCGACGACGTCGAGCGCCCACCCCTCCGCGTCGAACCGCATGCCGTCGTCGCCCGCGGTGGCCGGTGGTACCTCGTCGCCTGGGACCTCGACCGTGCCGACTGGCGGGTGTACCGCCTCGACCGCATGACGCCGAAGACGGGTGGGGCGCCGTTCACGCCGCGCGACATCCCGGGCGGCGACGCGCGCAGCTATCTCGCCGCGCGGTTCAAGGGTTCGGATGCCGACGACGTGTGGCCGTGCGTCGGCGAGATCGTGCTGGAGCTGCCCGCCCGGGATGTCGCGCCGTGGATCGGCGACGGGTCGATGGAGCCGGTGACGGCGACCACGACGCGCGTGCGCGTCGGCTCGTGGTCGTGGGCGGGCCTGCTGTCGTGGGTGCTGCGGTTCGACGCGCCGTTCACCGTGGAGGGGCCGCCGGAGTTCGTCGACGCACTCGACGGCTTCGCGGGGCGGATCCGCGATGGCGATCCCCGCCCGTTCGGTCTTCAGCGCTCGCCCGAGAAGTCGGGCACGGGACGCCGCTCCGCCTCCTCCTGAGTCGTCACGAGTCCGTTGGCGGCGATGTCGTCGATCAGCCACTTCATCTCGGCGATCTCTTCCCGCTGCGTCGCGGCGATCTCGTCGGCGAGCTCCCGCACCCGTACGTCGTCGATGCCGGCGCGCACACTCGTGAGGATCGCGATCGAGTGGTGCGGGATCATCCCGTTCATGTAGGCGACGTCATCGACGAGCACCTGCGAGCGGGAGAGCCCGAGCGCCGACCCTCCCAGGGCCAGAGCCGCGAGGATGATCGCGATGTTCACCTTCACGTTGCGGTACATCATCGCCCACATGAAGCCGAGCATGATGATCGCCATCGCCGACCCCATGAGCAGCGCCATGTAGAAGCGCTCCTCGCTCCACCGCACATGGTCGATGCTGAACGCGTTCGTGTAGGTCAGCAGGAACATCACCGTCGTCGACGTGAGGATCATCGCGCCGAACAGCAGATACATCCGCCGCTGGCTGTGCCCCTTCTCGTTCCCGTCGTTCTGCGGCCGCTCCGCACTGTGGTCGGTCATCTGCCACCCTCCTTCGATGTCGTGGTCGGTGGATCGTCGACACTCCCGTCGTACGCGGAGGCACGCGCCGAGGACAACAGGGTTGACGGCCGCGCGGGAAAAGCGGAGGTGCGGGCTTCGCGAGCGCGATTAGCCTGGACGCGTGAACCTCGGCGCGCTCCGCCATCCCGGCGTGCAGGCCGGGATCGCGTCCGCGCTGCTCTTCGGGGCCGGGACGCCGGTGGCGAAGCTGCTCCTGGGCGAGGTTTCACCGTGGCTGCTGGCCGGGCTGCTCTACGCCGGCTCCGGGGTGGGCCTCGGAATCTACCGACTCGCCCGCCGTTCGCCATGCGTGCGACTTCAGCGGCGTGAGTATCTTCCGCTCGCGGGCGCGGTGTTCTTCGGGGGCATGGCCGGGCCGGTCCTCCTCATGTTCGGCCTCTCGAGCATGCCTGCCTCCGGGGCATCGCTCCTGCTCAACGCGGAAGGCGTGGCGACCGCGCTCTTGGCATGGTTCGTGTTCCGCGAGAACTTCGACCGCAGGATCGCGCTGGGGATGGTGGCGATCGTCGCCGGAGCGGTCGTGCTGTCGATTCCCACGGGTTCGGCCGAGTTCGGCGCCGTCTGGCCCTCGCTCGCGGTTCTCGGTGCGTGCGTGTGCTGGGGCGTCGACAACAACCTCACCCGCATGGTGGCCCTGAACGATGCCGCCTGGCTCGCCGCCGTCAAGGGCGGCGTCGCCGGGCCGGTCAACCTGGCGCTGGCGTTCCTGCTCGGCGCGAGCCTGCCGCCCGCGTGGAGCATCGCTGCCGCCATGGGCGTCGGCCTCGTCGCCTACGGCGTGTCGCTCGTACTCTTCATCGTCGCCATGCGCCACCTCGGAACGGCGCGGGCCGGTGCCTACTACAGCGTCGCCCCGTTCTTCGGTGCCGTCGTCGCCGTGCTCATGGGCGAGACCGTGACCTGGACCCTTGTCGTCGCCGCGCTCCTCATGGCGCTCGGAGTGTGGCTCCACCTGACCGAGCGCCACGAACACGAGCACACGCACGGCGCGATCACGCATGAGCACTGGCACACCCACGACGACGACCATCACGACCATGAGCACGCCGAGCCGGTCGCAGCGGGCGTGAGGCACCGGCACGTGCACAGCCACGAGCCGGTGACGCATACGCACAGTCACTACCCGGATGCCCATCACCGGCATTCGCACTAGAGCCGCAGCGAGGCTCGCCGTTCGCCGACGAACACGCCGACCCGCCGGGAGTCCTGGTAGGGCGGACGGGACTTGAACCCGTGACCGACGGATTATGAGTCCGCTGCTCT
>CAMLMQ010000059.1 GCA_946481135.1 uncultured Microbacteriaceae bacterium | reverse complement strand
GGCGACGTCGGTGAGCCGCAGCTCGTCGTGCCCGACGTAGCCGAGCAGCACGCGGCCGCTCGTCGCGCCGAGATCGACCGCGGCGACCGCACCGCCGCTCCTCGTCGTCATGCGCGGAGCCTCATCGCAGGAAGGCCGCCGCGACGCCCGCGTCGACCGGGATGTGCAGGCCGGTCGTGTGCGAGAGGTCGGGCCCGGTGAGCACCGAGACGGCGTTCGCGACGTTCTCGGGCAGCACCTCGCGCTTGAGGATCGTGCGCTGCGCGTAGAACTCGCCGAGCTTCTCCTCCGGCACCCCATAGGTCTTCGCCCGGTTGGCGCCCCAGCCGGCGGCGAAGATGCCCGACCCGCGCACGACGCCGTCGGGGTTGATGCCGTTGACCTTGACGCCGTGCTCGCCGAGCTCGACCGCGAGCAACCGCACCTGGTGGGCCTGGTCGGCCTTCGTCGCCGAGTAGGCGATGTTGTTCGGGCCCGCGAACACCGAGTTCTTCGACGAGATGTAGACGACGTCGCCGCCCATCTTCTGCTCGATCAGGATCGGCGCGGTCGCCTTCGAGACGAGGAACGAGCCCTTCGCCATGATGTCGTGCTGGAAGTCCCAGTCGGCTTCCGTGGTCTCCAGCAGCGGCTTGCTCAGCGAGACGCCCGCGTTGTTCACGACGATGTCGAGTCCGCCGAACGCGAGCACGGCATCCTGCACCATCCGCTCGATCGCGGCGGCGTCGGTGACGTTCACCTGCAGGCCGACCGCGACATCCGTGGTGCCGATCTCGGCGGCGGCGGCCTGCGCCTTTGCGAGGTCGAGGTCGGCGATGACGACGCATGCCCCGTCGGCCGCGAGGCGCGTCGCGATAGCCTTGCCGATGCCGGATGACGCGCCCGTGACGAGGGCGATCCGCGTCGCGTGGGACTTCGGCTTCGGCATGCGCTGCAGCTTCGCCTCCTCGAGCGCCCAGTACTCGATCGCGAACTTCTCGGCGTCGGAGATCGGCGTGTAGGTCGAGATCGACTCGGCCCCGCGCATGACGTTGATCGCGTTGAGGTAGAACTCGCCGGCGACGCGGGCGGTCTGCTTGTTCGCGCCGTACGAGAACATCCCGACGCCGGGGACGAGGATGATGAGCGGGTCGGCGCCGCGCATCGCGGGCCACCCCCCGCTGGTTGAGCCCGTCGAAACCGCGTGCTTCTCGTAGTACGTCGTGTAGTCCGTGCGGTACGCCTCGTGCAGCTCGACGAGGCGTTCCTTGACTTTCTCGACCGGCGCGTTCGCGGGCAGGTCGACGAGCATGGGCTTGATCTTGGTGCGCAGGAAATGGTCGGGGCAGCTCGTGCCGAGCGCGGCGAGCTTGGGTGCGTTCGCGCTGCTGAGGAAGTCGAGCACGACGTCGGAGTCGTCGAAGTGGCCCACCATCGGCTTGTCGTGGCTCGCGATTCCGCGGAGGGTCGCGGCGAGGGCGGCGGCCTTGGCGCGGCGCTCGTCGCGAGGCAGCGCCTCGTTCTTCGCGATGCGGCGGCCGAACGGGTTCTTCTTGCCCTTCGCGGCGAGGTACTCCTCGGCCGTCTTGATGATCCAGAGGCTGTTCTTCTGCGCCTCCGCGCTCGTGCGGCCCCATGCGGTGATGCCGTGGCCGCCGAGGATGCAGCCGATCGCATCCGGGTTCTTCGCCTTGATCTCGGAGATGTCGAGTCCGAGCTGGAAGCCCGGGCGGCGCCACGGCACCCAGACGACCTTCGAGCCGAACGCCTTCCTCGTGAGCTTCTCGCCATCTTTCGCGGTCGCGAACGCGATGCCCGCGTCGGGGTGGAGATGGTCGACGTGGTCGGCGTCGACGAAGGCGTGCATGAAGGTGTCGATGCTCGGGGCCGCGCCGCCGAGTCCATGCCGGCAGTAGTCGAGCGCCGCGACCATCTCGTCCTCGCGCTCGACGCCGGCGTAGACGTTCTTGAGCGCCTCTACCCGATCGAGCCGCAGGGTCGCGAGTCCCGCCTCGGTGAGCGTGCCGAGGTCGCCGCCCGAGCCCTTCACCCACAGCAGCCGTACGTCGTCGCCCGTCACGGGGTCGGGCTCGACGCCCTTCGCCGACGTGTTGCCGCCCGCGTAGTTGGTGATGCGGGGGTCGGAGCCGAGTCGGTTACTGCGAACGATGAGGTCGCGGACGGGGTTCATGGTGTCCTCCACAGGATGGGATGGGGGCGGGCGCTCAGGTTTCGGCGGGCGCGGTGCGACGGGCGGCCGCCGCCCTGGCATTCTGACTGCCGCAGCGCGAGAATCGGAGGGTGATCGAGGTGACCGAACCGCAGGTGTGGGTGCTCATCGGGGTCTTCGCGGCGGCGATGTTCGGGGTGATCGGCATCATCACCGGCAACTTCTCGCGACTCATCCGGAGCGAGATCGGCGGACTCCGTGCGGAGATGAACGCGCGGTTCGAAACCGTCGGGGCGCGGTTCGATGCGGTCGACGGGAGGTTCAACTCGGTCGACCAGCGCTTCGCGTCCATCGAGCGACGCCTCGACCACCTCGATCGCGATGTCTCGATGCTCACGCGCCGCGAACTCGACCGCGACGCCGACTGAGCCGAGCGGCGGACGAGTCACGCTCCCCAGCCCGCCTGCGTGCCGCCGATGCGGTCGGCGCTGATCTTCTCGAAGTACCCGGAGGCCACGAACGCCGCCATGGGGTCGGCGGGCAGTCCGCGCGACTCGCGCCACTCGGCGAGCGCGGGGCGCACATCGGTCTGGAACGCATCCATGAGCACGGTGTTCGCGGCGAGCACGTCGCCGGCCGCCTGTGCCGCCTCGAGCGCCGCGCGGTCGACGAGCAGCGCACGTGCCGTCATCTCCTGCACGTTCAGCACTGAGCGGATCTGCCCGGGGATCTTGTTCTCGATGTTGTGGCACTGGTCGAGCATGAAGGCGACGTCGGGGTGGGCGTAGCCCCCGCCGTCGACCACCGCGACGAGGATGCGGAACAACTGGAACGGGTCGGCTGCCCCGACGATGAGGTCGTCGTCGGCGTAGAAGCGCGAGTTGAAGTCGAACGAGCCGAGCTTTCCGAGGCGCAGCAGCTGCATGACGATGAACTCGATGTTGGTGCCGGGCGCGTGGTGGCCGGTGTCGAGGCAGACCATCGCCTTCGGCCCGAGCGCGGCGACCTGGGCGTACGACGTGCCCCAGTCGGGAACGTCCGTGTGGTAGAACGCCGGCTCGAAGAACTTGTACTCCAGCACGAGCCGCTGCTCATCGCCGAGGCGGGCGTAGATCTTCTGCAGCGAGTCGGCGAGCCGGTCCTGCCGGGCACGCAGATCGTCTTGACCCGGGTAGTTCGTGCCGTCGGCGAGCCAGATCTTGAGGTCGCGCGAGCCGGTCGCGTGCATGATGTCGATGCACTCGAAGTGGTGGTCGATCGCCTTCTGGCGGATGCGGTCGTCCCGGTGGGTGACGCTCCCCAGCTTGTAGTCCTCGTCCTGGAACGTGTTCGAGTTGATCGTGCCGAGCCGCACACCCTCGTCTTCGGCGTGTTTCGCGAGGTCTTCGTAGGATTCGACCTTGTCCCACGGGATGTGCAGCGCGACCGACGGCGCGAGCGCCGTGTGCTTGTGCACCTGGGCGGCATCCGAGACCTTCTCGAACGGAGTGCGCGGGACGCCGGGTGTCGTGAACACGCGGAACCGGGTGCCGGAGTTGCCGAACGCCCACGAGGGCAGTTCGATCGCCTGGGCGGCGAGGGTGTCGGAGAGGGCGGCGAGTTGCGTCACGGGACGTCCTTGTCGATCGTGGTGTGAATCGTTTCAAGCGGCAGGATAGCAGGGTGACCTCGCCGCGTGGAACGAGCATCCGCGACGTCGCGGAGCGCGCGGGGGTCTCGGTCGGCACCGTCTCGAACGTGCTCAACGAGCCGTCACGGGTCTCGCCCACGACCGTCGACCGCGTGCGGCGAGCGATCGCCGACCTCGGCTACGTGCGCAACGAGGCCGCCCGCCAGCTGCGAGCCGGTCGCAGCTCGACGGTCGGACTCGTCGTGCTCGACGTGCGGAACCCGTTCTTCACCGACGTCGCCCGCGGCGCCGAGGACGAGGCCGCGAGCTCGGGCCTGTCGGTCATCCTCGGCAACTCGGATGCCGACCCGGCGCGCGAGGCCGCCTACCTCGACCTGTTCGACGAGCAGCGCGTGCACGGCATCCTCATCTCGCCCGCGGGCGACGTCGACGAGCGGCTGCGCGACCTCCGGCGCCGCGGCACGCCGGTCGTGCTCGTCGACCGGGAGAGCCGGGATGCCGCCGTGAGCTCGGTCTCGGTCGACGACGTCGCGGGGGGCCGGCTCGCCGCGACGCATCTGCTCGACACGGGACGCCGACGGCTCGTGTTCGTGGGTGGACCCCGCACGGTGCGGCAGGTCGAGGAACGCCTGACGGGTGCGCGGGCCGCAGTTGCCGAGCGCTCGGACGCGAAGTTGGAGGTGATCGAGACGCCGGGGCTCACGGTGCTCGACGGGCGACGAGCGGGCGAGGATCTGCTGGCACGCGACACGCTGCCGGAGGGCGTCTTCGCCGCGAACGACCTCGTGGCGGTGGGCCTTCTGCAGGCGCTCGTGATGTCGGGGCGCGCGCGCGTGCCCGACGACGTCGCGCTCGTCGGGTTCGACGACATCGACTTCGCGAGTGCGACCGTCGTGCCATTGACGTCGGTGCGCCAACCGCGCCACGAACTCGGCGCGACGGCGCTCCGCATCCTCAAGGAGGAGGCGGCGGACCCGCAGCTCGCGCCCCGCCGCATCGTCTTCCAGCCCGAGCTCGTCGTGCGCGAGTCGACGGCGCGCTGACCCGGGCTGTCAAGGCTGTCGCCGTCGACGGGTCGGGTCCGCCATGATCGGGGCATGACGATCCCTCAGCCGCCCGAGGCGGCACCGGCGCCGCTCCCCGCCGACACGGTGTCGGTGGTCGACCGCCGCACCGGCCGCACCGCGATGGCCGCCGTCGTCGTCTTCGTCGGCGGCTACCTCGTGATCACGGCGCTCGGCGGGCAGTTGCCCGCGGCGCTCGCCGGCTTCCTCGGCAGCGGCATGTTCGTGCCCGTGCTGCTTGTCGCACAGTTCGCGTTCGCCCTCCTCGTCGTGCTCGTCGGCCTTATCGGAGCGGTCGGCAGCGGCGTCGGCAAGTCGATCGGCAGTGTCCTCGTGGTCGTCGGCGCCGTCGCCGTGCTCGCCGTCACGACGATGCGTCTGAACGGCGCCCTCCGCACCGGCCCCGAGGCCATGTTCTCCTTCGCCAACCCCTGGCTCATGACGGTGCTGCTCGTCGGCGCGGCGTGGCTCCTCGTGCGGCGCGCGCGTCTCGGCTGGCTCGCGCTGCTCGGCGCGCTCCTGCTCTCCCCGGTGCCGTGGGCGCTCCTCATGGCGGGCGTCGAGAGTGTGCTCACCCAGCTGCTCATGCTCGCCCTCAGCGCGATCGTCGGGGCGGGCATCCTGCTCGCCGGACGTCCGTGGCGCGACTGACGTGACCACCCGGTTCGCGCGGGTCGAGCGAAACACCGCCGCAACATCCCGGCCCTAGGCTCGGCACATGGGCGACCTGTTCGACGGCTACGGAGCCGCCGCCGCGATGCGGCGACGCGGGGCCGCGCCGTGGGACGAGATGTTCGCCGACATCGCGACGGCCGGGCCCGACGGTCCGGCGCGTGAGCCGTACCGCGACATCCACGCCGCGCTCGCGCGCATGACGCAGGAGGAGCTGCGCGGCCGCACCGAGTCGCTCGCGTCCTCCTACCTCGCGCAGGGCGTCACGTTCGACTTCGCGGGCGAGGAGCGGCCGTTCCCCCTCGACGCCGTGCCGCGGGTCATCCCGCAGGCGGAGTGGCTCACCGTCGAGGCGGGCGTGAAGCAGCGCGTGAAGGCGCTCGAGCGCTTCCTCTCGGATGTCTACGGCCCGCAGCTCGCGGTGCGCGACGGCGTCATCCCGGCGCGGTTGATCTCGTCGAGCGAGCACTTCCACCGCGAGGCGGCCGGCATCCACGCGGCCAACGGCGTGCGCATCCAGGTGTCGGGCATCGATCTCATCCGCGACGAGCACGGTGCCTGGCGCGTGCTGGAGGACAACGTCAGGGTGCCGTCGGGCGTCTCCTACGTCATCTCCAACCGTCGGGTGATGGCGCAGACGCTGCCCGAGCTCTTCATGTCGATGCGGGTGCGCCCGGTCGGCGACTACCCGCAGCGGCTGCTCAACGCGCTGCGCGCCGCGGCGCCGACGGGCGTCGACGACCCCACGATCGTCGTGCTCACCCCGGGCGTGTACAACTCCGCCTACTTCGAGCACACCCTGCTCGCGCGGCTCATGGGCGTCGAGCTGGTCGAGGGCCGCGACCTGTTCTGCTCGGGTGGCCGGGTGTGGATGCGCACGACCGCGGGTCCGACGCGCGTCGACGTGATCTACCGTCGGGTCGACGACGAGTTCCTCGACCCGCTGCTGTTCCGCGCCGACTCGATGCTCGGATCCCCCGGGATGATGCTCGCGGCGCGCCTCGGCAACGTCACGATCGCCAACGCGGTCGGCAACGGGGTCGCCGACGACAAGCTCGTCTACACGTACGTGCCCGACCTCATCCGCTACTACCTCGGCGAGGAGCCGGTGCTGCCGAACGTCGACACCTGGCGGCTCGAGGATCCGGGGGCCCTCGAGGAGGTGCTCGACCGGCTCGACGAACTCGTCGTGAAGCCGGTCGCCGGGTCGGGCGGCAAGGGTCTCGTCGTCGGACCCGACGCGTCGAAGGAGCAGCTGGAGACCCTGCGCGCACAACTCCTCGCCGACCCGCGCGGCTGGATCGCCCAGCCCGTCGTGCAGCTCTCCACCATCCCGACCCTCGTCGAGGACGGGATGCGCCCGCGGCACGCCGACCTGCGCCCGTTCGCCGTCAACGACGGGTCGGACGTCTGGGTGCTGCCGGGCGGCCTCACACGGGTCGCCCTGCCCGAAGGTCAACTCGTCGTCAACTCGTCGCAGGGCGGGGGGTCGAAGGACACCTGGGTCGTCGGCCTCGACCCGCTGCGCACCCCCGAGCACGACGTGTCGTCCCTCGTCGCCGATCAGGCCACCGTGACGAGCTCGATCCCCGTCATCTCCGCCGAGTCGCACCTCCAGGACCACAACCCCCACGACATCCCCCGCCACGACGAGCAGCAGCAACAACAACAGCAGCAGTCGCTCGCCCCCGATCCCGCCACTGCTCCAGCAATGACGCGACATGACCCCGCGCGCGGGTACGTCTCGCGTCGGTGCTGGAGCAGTGCCGACGGGGAAGCGGGAGGAACGGGATGCTGAGCCGCATCGCCGAGAGCCTCTTCTGGATCGGCCGGTACATCGAGCGCAGCGACGGCACCGCGCGCATCCTCGACGTGCACCTGCAGCTGCTGCTCGAAGACCCGTGGATCGAGGAGGACATCGCGTGCCGGTCGCTGCTGTCGGTGATGGGCACCGAGGTCGACGAGACGGCCGAGGTGACGCGCGCCGACGTGCTGACGATCCTGGCGGTCGACCGCAACCAGCCGGCGTCGATCGCGTACTCGCTCAACGCCGCCCGTGAGAATGCCCGCCGCGCGCGTGAGGTCGTCAACACCGAGCTGTGGGAGGTGCTCAACACCACCCGGGCGAGGATGCCGCGCAAGGTCGCGAGCGACAAGGTGCACGAGTTCTTCACCTGGGTGCGCGAACGCTCCGCGCTCGCCGTCGGCATCGTCGAGTCGGCGACGAACCGCGACGAGGCGTACCGGTTCTTCACCCTCGGTCGGTCGATCGAGCGCGCCGACATGACCGCACGCCTGCTCGCCACCCGCAGCCTGACCGAGGCCTCGGGCCCGAGCTGGACGACGATCCTGCGCAGCGTCGGCGCCTACGAGGCCTACCTGCGCACCTACCGCGGCGTGCCGAGCGCGCAGAAGGCCGCCGAGTTCCTGCTGCTCGACCGGCTGTTCCCGCGCAGCATCCTCTACTCGGTCACGCGCGCCGAGCAGCAGCTGCGCGAGATCGAGCCCCGCACCGACCGCGTCGGGGTGAGCGATCAGGCGCTGCGGCTGCTCGGACAGATCCGCAGCGAGCTCGAGTACCGGTCGATCGCCGACCTCGTCGCCGACCTGCCGACCCACATGGATGCCGTGCAGCGCACGACGACGAACGTGAGCGAGGCGATCCGGGCGCGGTACTTCCCGACCCACGACGTCGCCGCCTGGGTGGGGGAGATCTCGTGAAGCGCCACCGCATCCGTCACGCGACGGGGTTCTCCTACGACGGCGAGGTGACGGCGTCGTACAACGAGGCCAGGATGCTGCCGGCGAGCGCCGACGGTCAGGTCGTGCTGTTCTCGAACCTCGAGATCTCGCCGATGTCGAACTCGCACTCCTACGTCGACTACTGGGGCACGCGGGTGTCGTCGTTCGAGATCCTCAACCCGCATCGCGAGTTGAGCCTCACGGCGACGAGCCTCGTCGAGGTGCGCGACCGGCCGCACCCGGAGCACCGTCTGGAGTGGACGGCGCTCGCCGACGAGATCGAGCGGGCGACCGAGTACGTCGAGCAGCTCGGGCAGACCAAGCGCACCCGACCCCCGGCGGAGGTCGTCGAGCTGGCGCGCGGGATCGTCGCCGAGGCCGCCTCTCCGTGCGACGCCGCGCTCGGGATCGCCCGTGCGATCGGGGAGCGCATCGAGTACCTGCCGGGATCGACGCACGTCGGCACGACGGCGGCGGAGGCGTGGGAGCAGAAGAAGGGCGTCTGCCAGGACATCACGCACCTCGCCCTCGGTGCGCTCCGATCGGTCGGCATCCCGGCGCGTTACGTGAGCGGCTACCTGCACCCGAATCCGGATGCCGAGATCGGCATCACGGTCACCGGCGAGTCGCACGCGTGGGTCGAGTGGTTCTGCGGCCACTGGCAGGGGTACGACCCGACCAACCTCGTCGACATCGGCGACCGGCACGTGACCGTCGGGAGGGGACGCGACTACGGGGATGTCGCCCCGCTGCGCGGCGTGTACGCGGGGCCGTACGGGTCGAAGCTCTTCGTGACGGTGGAGATCACGCGGGAGTCGTGACAGGGTCGTGGTCGCCGCGTGCGATCGCGACGAGGTGGTCGAACGCGGCGTCGACCTCGGGCCGGCGCACCTGGCGGCGCTCGTCGGCGAGGTGCCACGCGACGATCTCGCGGGCCCCGTCGGCGAAGGGGATGACGGCCTCCCAGCCGGGCACGAGCCGCTTGACCCGGCTGTTGTCGAACACCACCGAGTGGGCCTTGTCGCCGAGGAGTCCCGGGCCGGCGTCGGGCATGACGCGGGCGATCGTCTCGGAGGCGACGTGCACGAGCTGCGGCTCGACGCCGAGCGCTGAGCCGAACTCCCGCGCGATCGCATCCCACGTGAGAACCTCGTCACCCGTGATGTGCACGGCGGAGCCGAGCGCGTGGGCGTTGCCGAGCAGGCCGGCGAACGCGCGCGCGAAGTCACGGGCGTGGGTGAGGGTCCACAGCGACGTGCCGTCACCGTGGATGACGACGGGGGCGCCACGTCGGATGCGGTCGAGCGTCGTCCACCCGCCCTCGAGCGGGATGGAGCCCTCGTCGTAGGTGTGCGACGGGCGCACGATCGTCATCGGGAATCCGGTCTCGCGAAAGGCCGCGACGAGCAGGTCCTCGGCCGCGATCTTGTCCCGCGAGTACTGCCAATAGGGGTTGCGCAGCGGCGTGGCTTCGACGATCGGCAGCGCGGCGACGGGTTTGGCGTAGGCCGATGCCGACGAGATGAAGACGTACTGCCCGGTGCGGCCGGCGAAGGTCTCGAGGTCGGCGGCGACCTGGTCCGGGGTGAAGACCCGGAAGTTGACGACGACGTCGAACTCGTCGTTCCCGAGGGCGGCGCGCACCGAGTCCGGGTCGCCCGCGTCGCCGGTCAGTCGACGCACCCCCTCGATCGGCGCGCGGGTCGATCCGATGCCGCGCGTGAGGTGCGTGAGGTCGTCGCCCCGGTCGAGCAGCACCCGGGAACACGACGCGCTGATGGTGCCGTTGCCGCCGAGGAAGAGGATGCGTCGCGCCGTCGCCATGACTCCAGCCTAGGCAATCACCCGAATGGTGAGAAAGCGGTTTCACGCTACGCTGGACGGGTGTCCACGCCAGTGTCGGCCCCGGAGGAGATCCCCCGCTGGCGAGGTTGGTTCCTCGACGTCGCGCCGCTGCGGGAGAGCCCAGCGTATGCGCGGTTCTGGACCAGCGGAGTCGCCGGCGGCATCGGAACGCAACTCACGGCGGTGGCGATCGGCATCCACGTCTACGAGCTGAGCGGAGGATCCACGATCGCCGTCGCGCTCGTCGGCGGGTTCGCACTCGCGCCGATGATCGTGATGGGAGTCCTCGGCGGCACGATCGTCGACGCGTTCGACCGTCGGAAAGTGCTGATCGTCGCGAGTTCGATCTCGTTCCTCGCACCGCTCGGTATCGCGACTCTCGCCTGGCTCACCATCGAGGAGTTGTGGCCGTATTACCTCTTCACCACCCTGTCCTCGACCGTGGGATCGCTCGTCGGGGCGGCGCGCTTCGCCATCCATCCCCGACTCGTCGAGCGCCGACTGTTGCCGGCCGTCGCGGCGTGGAGCGGGTTGAGCGCGGGACTGCAGGTCGCGGTGGGCCCCGCGCTCGCCGGGCTGCTCGTCGCGAGCGTCGGGTTCGCCTGGACCTACACGATCGACCTCGGACTGTTCCTCATCGGGTTCTGGGGCATCCTCTCGCTGCCGCCGATCCGCCCGGAGGGGTCACGCCGCGTCGGGCTCAGCTCTCTCGCCGAGGGACTGCGGTTCCTGCGCGGGGCGCGCAACCTCCGCACCGCGATCGCCCTGCACATCGCGACCTTCGCGTTCGGTCGCAGCTACGCCATCCTCCCCGCCGTCGGCGCGCTCGTCGTCGGCGGCGGAGCGACCACGGTGGGCATCCTGGCCGCGGCAGGGGCCGTCGGCGTCATCCTGAGCGGCCTGCTTTCCGGGCCGCTCGGGCGCGTGCGGCGCCACGGCCGGGCGATTGGGATCGCGACGCTCGCGCACGCCGTGACCGTCACGGCCTTCGGAGCCCTCCTGCTGATCTTCACGGCGACCCGGCCGGAGCCGGACCCCGCGGTCCCTGCCGTCGGTGTGCTGCTGAGTCTCGGCGGAGTGATCGTGCTGTCCGGGATCGCGGAGAACATCGCCGGCATCTTCCGCACGACGATGATGCAGTCGGCGACGCCGGATGCCGTGCGCGGTCGGCTGCAGGGGCTCTACACCCTCGTGCTCACTGCCGGGCCGCGTCTCGGCGACCTCTTCGCGGGCACCGTCGCCGCCGTCGTCGCGCTGTGGTTCCCCTCGCTCGTGGGTGGCGTGCTGATCGCCGCGATCGCCGTCATCCTGCTCCGATTGCGGCCGGGGTTCCGTCTCTACGACGCGAAGGAGCCGGTGCCGTGACCCTGGCGACCGACCGACCCGCGAAGCTCGCACGTCTCCGCGGCCTGCTCGACGAGCGAGGGGCGCGCGAACTCGTTATCACCGCCGGCGAGAACCTCGCCTGGCTGTTCGACGGGGCGCGCACGAACGTCCCCTACGGGGGCGCGCCTGTGTTCCAGGCGACGGTGACGCGTGACGGCGGCATCCGCGTCACCGCTCTCGTCAACGAGGTGGACCGTCTGCGCGACGAAGAGCTCGCTGACGTGGAGGTGACCGCGATCCCGTGGCACGCGGCCTTCCCGGCGCCGCCGCCGGGCGCCCTCGTCGACCGCTCGCTCGTGCGGGAGCTGCGGGCCCTGCGCGCTCCGCTGCTCCCCGTGGAGCGCGCCCGCTACCGCGACCTCGGTCGGGACGCGGCAGTCGCCCTCACCCGGGTGCTGCGCGAGGCGCGCCCCGGCCTGGCCGAGTGCGCGCTCGCGGCCGACCTCGCGCACGCCGTCGTCGGCATCGGTGCGGAACCCGTCGTGGTGCTCGTGGGCGGTGAGTCCCGGCGTGCCGTCCGGCATCCGCTCCCGACAACGGCACCTCTCGGTCGCCGGGCGATGGTCGCCGTCGGGGCGAAGCGCCACGGACTCGTCGTGAGCCTGACGCGCTGGGTGCGGTTCGGTGCGACTCCCGACGACGGCCTCGACGCCGCGCTGCTCGCGGTGGAGGCGGATGCCCTGGCCGCCACCGCGCCGGGAAGACGGCTCGACGCGGTGCTCGCCGACATCGCCGCCTCCTACCCCCGCCATGGACTGCCCGCCGATGCGTGGGAGGGTCACCACCAGGGAGGTCCGACGGGATACCTCGGGCGCGACCCGAAAGTCACCCCGGGCGACACCGACCTCGTCGCGGCCGGCCAGGCCTACGCGTGGAACCCCAGCGTGCCCGGGGGGAAGGTGGAGGACACCGTCGTCGTCGATGCCGACCGGGTCGACGTGCTGACCTCGGACCCCGAATGGCCGACCGCCGACATCCGCGGCCTTCGTCGCCCGCTCCCCCTCGACCTGTAGGAAGGACCTCAATGACACAGCTCGCCGACATCCAGATCCGCGATCCCTTCGTGCTCGTCGCCGACGGGCGCTACCACCTCTTCGGCAGCACCGACCCCAACATCTGGTCGGGCCCGGCGACCGGCTTCGACACCTGGTGGAGCGACGATCTCGTGGAGTGGCACGGACCGACGCCGGCCTTCCGGCCGTCCGACGACTTCTGGTCGCACACGCAGTACTGGGCGCCGGAGGCGCACGAGTACGGCGGCGCGTTCTTCCTGTTCGCGACCTTCACCGCGCCGGGGCGGCGCCGCGGCACGCAGGTGCTGCGCGCGGACCGACCGGAGGGTCCGTATCATCCGTGGTCCGACGGCCCGGTGACGCCACCCGACTGGGAATGCCTCGACGGCACCCTCCATGTCGAGGACGGGCAGCCCTGGCTGGTCTTCTGCCACGAGTGGAAGGACACCGTCGACGGCGAGATCCGCGCGGTGCGGCTCACGCCGGATCTCAGGCGCGCGACCGGCGACCCCGAACTGCTCTTCACGGCATCGCAGGCGCCGTGGGCACGCACGTTCGAGCACCCCTCGGTGCCGCCGGGGCGGCATCCCTACGTGACCGACGGCCCGTTCCTGCATCGCGCCGCGGACGGCCGGCTGCTCATGCTCTGGTCGAGCTTCGGCGATTCCGGCTACGCCCTGGGGGTCGCGACGTCGGAGTCGGGGAGACTCAGCGGGCCGTGGCGCCAGGCGGAGCACGCGCTCTTCCCGGAGGACGGCGGCCACGGCATGGTCTTCCGCGCGCTCGACGGCACGCTCTACCTGACGGTGCATCAGCCCAACGACACCCCGAACGAGCGGGCTCGCTTCATCCCCGTGCGGGAGACGGTCGGCGGTCTCGCCCGGACCTGATCGACGTCAGGCGCGGGGCGGGGTGAATCCGGGCGAGCGCCGTGCGCCCGTCGCGAGGTCGACGATGTCGTTGGGGCCGAGTTCGAGCTCGAGCGTGCGTCCGTCGAGCACGATCGGCCCGCCGACCGACCGACCGGCGAGGCCCACGACCGTCGTCGGCGATCCCGATCCGTCGGTGACGAGTCGCCAGCCGCGGGGGAACTCCGCGAAGGCTCTCCCATCGCGCAGCACGCGGACCCGCGAATCGTCGGCCGCGAGTTCGTACCGGATGCCGCCGACCGAGCGGCGGTAGGCGACGGCGGCGGCGGCCGCGCCGTGGTCGAGCCGAGTGGGCGACATCCCGCTGAACCACAGCGTCCCGTCGGGTCGCGGCAGGATGCCGGCGTGCCGCTCGAGGGCGTCGAGGAACCACAGGATCGACGGCGAGTACTCGGACGTATAGGCAGGCTCGCCACTCCACGGGTCGAGGCACTGCGGGAAGCGGTCGGCGATCGCCATCGCCGCGAGGACGGGGCTCGCGGTGAGAGCGAGCTCGGCGACCCGGTCGTGAACTTCGAACGGGTGTGGGGCGCGGAGGAGCGACAGGAAGTTCACCGGGCCGCCCCACGAGTTGCGGGTCGCATGCGCGTCGAAACGCGGGTCGTCGAGGGCGAGCGACGTGAACCCGTAGTGGGCGAGGAACTTGCCCG
>CAMLMQ010000058.1 GCA_946481135.1 uncultured Microbacteriaceae bacterium | reverse complement strand
GCCGCGCCGGGTCGGAGAGGGCTTTGAGCGAGCGGGCGAGGCTCTCGGCGTTCTGCGCGGCGAGGGGTTCCCGGGTGAGCGGGGCGCAGCACGACGCGAGGTCGCGCAGGGGGATGAGCTCGGCCACGGGCATGCGCTCATCCTGCCACACTTCATCGATGAACATCGATATTGACAGACGTCGATGTTTACGCCACGGTGGTGAACATCGACGCCCGTCGATGGAAGGAGAATCATCATGAACGAGGAATGCTGCGGCGGCATCTGCTGCTGATCCCACCCGTCCGGCCGCCGCGCGCCGGCGGCCGGACACCCCCTGAACCTGGAGAAGTGACATGACCGACCTCGTGATCCGCCCGCTCGTCGCGGCCGACTGGCCCGCCGTCGAGGCGATCTACCGCGAAGGCATCGAGGGCGGCAACGCCACCTTCGAGAGCGCGCCGCCCACGTGGAAGCAGTTCGACGCCGGCAAGGTCGCCGCGCCGCGCCTCGTCGCGGAACTCGACGGCGTCGTCGTCGGCTGGGTCGCGGCGGCTCCCGTGAGCGACCGCTGCGTCTACGGGGGAGTCGTCGACCACTCGGTGTACGTCGCGTCGTCGGCGCGGGGGCGCGGCATCGCCCGTGCCCTGCTCGAACGCTTCGTCGCCGAGGCGGAGCAGCTCGACCTCTGGACCGTGCAGTCGGGCATCTTCCCCGAGAACGCCGCGAGCCTCGCCGTGCACGCGGCGGCCGGCTTCCGCGTCGTCGGCACCCGCGAGCGAGTCGGCAAGATGGGCTTCGGTCCGCACGCCGGCCGGTGGCGCGACCTCGTGCTCGTCGAGCGCCGCAGCGCCGTCGCGGGCGCCGACTGAGCCGGCGTTGTGGGAATCGCACACATCCGACCGCGGTCGAATTCGTGATTCCGTCAATCGGCGGGTGCCGTCGGCATCCCTAGCGTCGGAGCATGCGCTTCACGATGGAGATCGACCTCGACGCCCTCGCGGGTGACGCCGAAACCGAGCTGGGCCGCATCCTGCGGTACTGGGGCGGCAACCTGACGTACTACGACCTCACGAATTCCGTGGCCGACGTCGAGTGCAGCGACTCGACCTACGCCGTCGTCGGCGCATGGCGGGTGAGCTGACGGAGCGCAAGCCCCCCGCACGCAACGGGCCGCGCGCCTAGCGTGACCCCATGCCGAAGACCCGACGACGGATGCCGCGCGACGCCTATGAGAAGGAGCTCGCGCGCCTGCAGGTGAAGCTCGTCGAGCTGCAGCAGTGGGTGATCGCGTCGGGCGCCCGGGTCGTCGTCGTGTTCGAGGGTCGGGATGCGGCGGGCAAGGGCGGCGCGATCAAGCGGATCGTGCAGTACCTCAACCCTCGATCGGCGCGCGTCGTGGCCCTGCCGGTGCCGACCGAGCGCGAGAAGGGCGAGTGGTACTTCCAGCGTCACCTCGCGCACATGCCGACGAACGGCGAGATCGTGCTGTTCGACCGCTCCTGGTACAACCGCGCCGGCGTCGAGCGGGTGATGGGCTACTGCACCGACGAGGAGTACGAGCGGTTCCTCGAGCAGGCGCCGATCGTCGAGAAGCTGCTCGTCGACGACGGGATCCTGCTCATCAAGTACTGGTTCTCGGTCTCCGACGAGGAGCAGCAGCGGCGCTTCCAGCGACGGCTGAAAGACCCGGTGCGGCGGTGGAAGCTGTCGCCGACCGACCTGGAGTCGATCACCCGCTGGGAGGACTACTCGCGGGCGAAGGATGCGATGATCGCCGCCACCGACACCGAGCACGCGCCCTGGTGGACGATCGACAGCGACGACAAGCGCTCGGCGCGTATCAACGCCATCCACCACCTGCTCTCGCAGGTGCCGTACGAGAAGACGAAGCCGAAGAAGGTGGTGCTGCCGGATCGCCCCGACGCGGTCGACTACGCGCGCCCGCCCGTCGACGAGCAGCGCTTCGTGCCCGACCAAGCCGGGAAGCTCTCGTCGTGAGTCGACGCGCTACCCGAGCTCACGCCGCGGCGCGAAGCAGCCGCAGGAGTGCATGCCCGTACGCCTCGGCAGGGTCGTCGCTCTCGTCGAGGTGCTCGTGCCCGCCCCACCTGGTGGTCACGACGTACCGGGTCGCCGTCTCGGCGGGCCGCCGCTGCAGTGAGACGAAGGTGTCGCGCAGCAGGTCGCGCAGCTGATCCTCACGCGGCAGCCACACCGCGTCGTCGAGCGCGACCGAGTCGAGCGCCCACTCGGTCGTGCCGTTGAAGCCGAGCACCGTGCCCGTCGGGTGCACGTGCGGCTCGATCGTCATGTCGCTCACGAAGAACACGTCGCCCTCGAAGTCGTGCCGGGCGATCTGGAACGCGTCGCCGGATGCGGGCGTCCAGCGCAGCCCGGCGGCGCGCAGTTCGACGGCGAGGGCGGTGGAGATCATGCGGCGGCTCCGGTCACGACGCAATCGTGCAGCACGCGATAACGGTGCGTTGCCCAACAGATTCTGTGAATCGCACCAGGGCTGCCCCGAGCGCGCACGAATCGCATGGAGCTCCCCGCCGCACACGGATGCGGCCTCGATTGGAGTCGCGGACTGCCGGGCAGGACGATCCCGCACGTGTCGCTGGATGCGGACGGCTGTCGCACCGTTCGGTGCTCAGCTAGGAAGCGAAGCGGGTCGCAGCTATGGGACGTCGCTTCAGGTGAGCCTCGACTCTGGCTCCCATCTTGCACGCAATACATTGAGGATCTTGGAGGCGGCGCGCGCGTCGCCCCTGAACTGCGAAGAAGGCCACGGTCCAATCGGCGAGAAGCGCAAAGCGCTCTCGCCTGAGCTAACAGATAGCCTCGCGATTCTCACAGACGCCATTCCGTAGACATCTATCAAGGCAGACGACAAATCTACTTCGATCGTTCCTGAACTAGTCTTCTGCAGGCGATATGTTGGGCGCAGATATCGATAAACGCGTAGTCCAGTTCCGTCCGCGACGATGCAGAAGAATTTGCTACCCTCGTCGATGCGCAGAGCCCCTAACGGTGTTGTTGAGGTATATTCGAGATCGCGAACGGCGAGCACCACGCTACTCGGGTTGCGGCGTTGCAGCAGGCGACGGACTGCCAAGATCGGGGTGTGGCGAAGCCATGGCCACGCGGCTACACCAAGCGTAATGGTGAGTACCAATGGAGCAGTGAATAGTGCAAATCGAGCACCACTGGACGAACCCTCCGGGTTCATTGCGGTTAGAACTAAACCCACAATATAAGGAATCAGCGCGACGGCGAGGAGCACACCCGCAATCGCGGCGCCGGGCCACTTTTTGTTTGCGCTACCCATGCCTCAGTCTCCCATCCTGTACTCTCAAAGACCACCACCGGATGAAGTTGAGTGCTGATGGGCGGGGCGCGGTGCCCAGAAAGTCCAGATGGTTCCGTTGACAGCCCCAAAGATCCCCCAACCGTACGGGCCGAAACCAAGTTGCATGTACTGGTAGGGAAGCTTGGCCATGCAATATCCATCCCACTTGTGTTGCGCGCAGTCGATCAACCACGAGTTCCAGCCAGCCACCGTTGATAGTGCTCCCGCAGCGACTGTGATCCCGCCGGTGTAAGGATTCGGGGCGAGGGCAGTGGCAGCGGCAGCTCCAGTGCTCACATAGC
Organism: uncultured Microbacteriaceae bacterium; assembly: GCA_946481135.1. Next base: position 10,710 of record CAMLMQ010000058.1, on the reverse strand, counting down.
CGGCGCCCAAAGAAACTCCATTGAGCGTGTCGGCCAAGCCATGGAGAAAATCTGGGCTACTCGCCGGGTTGCCGCATCCAGAACAGTAGCCGGGTCGAGACGGCACGGGCCGGGGGCGATCCCAAGATGGCTTACTGCCTTGACCCTGCTTCCAGGCGTCCCACCAGCGATCATATGCGTCAGCGGAGCCCACGAGGCCGGTGAGATCGAACCTGTTGATCGGGTCGGATGGATAGTCGTAAGCGTTACTAACGCCACCTTCCACAGGATCGACCTCTAGAAAACGTCCGAGCGCTGGCACGTACAGCCGTGCGCCCATGCTGATTGTTTGGATGGAACCCTGGTGTTCCGTGTACTATACGCAGGACCTTTACTCAAGCTGGGTTCTGCTGGCATATGCGGCCCACGAGTCCGCGATATCGCAGTTCGGCAAGGCAGCACTCCGCGTTCTTGCGGCGAATGCCGAGACTCCAGACGACCTCCCTGAAGCAATACGGCACAGTCACCTCAAGCGCACGCTCACGTTCGCAAATGAGTTGGTCGGAGCGACGATCCCGCGCGACAGTAGCCGTGTCGACCCCGAGACTCTGGTCAAGCGCGCGTACTCGGATGCGTGGTCGACAGACTCCATCTTGATGCGCCTCGACAGGAATGCCTGGCCGGTTTTCATTCGCGAATGGCTGGACCGACTAGGAATTCAGGGCGAGCGCATGCAATGGATGCGTGAGCCGTGGCCGTCGGGCTCAGAAACCCTGGAGTCTCTTGTGGCTCGCCTCGTCCAAGAGCGAAATGACTTGGCCCACGGGGTCAGGCCCTCGGCGGTCCTCGCAGCGGATCCGATGATCGACTGGGCGAGCGCAGTCCAAGAGTTCGCACGTCGAACAGTCGGGTGCTTGCAAACGAATCTCGCAGAGTCCATGGGGCTCACGTTGGACTCTATCGGGACCGTTGGGGATCTGCGGTTCGGGCCGCACACGATCCCGATCGCCGAGCTTGCGGTTGCTGTTCGAGTAGACGGACACATCCTCTGCCGAGACGGGGCGGGCCATCTAAGGATCGGGCGAGTTATCTCTATGCAGCATGAAGGGGATGCTGTGGAGAATGCTCTCGCAGGTTCGGAACGACTCGCCATTACGCTCAACCGATCGATCGAAGGCTCTGAGTTCTTCGCGCCGATCTAGTTCTTTGGAGGGGCGGACGGGAATCGAACCCGCGTAATCAGTTTGGAAGACTGAGGCTCTACCATTGAGCTACCGCCCCGGATGTGGTGCGCCCCGAGTCTACAAGGCGCCGCACCGGGGTTTCGTGCACCCGGCGTCAAGCCCTTCCCCCTGCGGCCACGACAGCGTGGGCTGGGGGCATGACGAACTTCGGGTACACCCTCATGACGGAGCAGAGCGGGCCGCGCCAGCTCGTGGACTACGCGGTCGCGGCGGAGCGGATCGGTTTCGACTTCGCCGTGTCGAGCGACCACTTCTCCCCCTGGCTCACCGAGCAGGGGCACTCGCCGAACGCGTGGGTGACGCTCGGGGCGGTCGCGCAGGCGACCGAGCGGATGGAACTCATGACCTACGTCACGTGCCCGACGGTGCGCTACCACCCGGCGGTCGTCGCGCAGCAGGCCGCGACGCTGCAGTTGTTGAGCGGCGGGCGCTTCCAGCTCAACCTCGGGTCGGGCGAGAACCTCAACGAGCACGTCGTGGGGGAGGGGTGGCCGAGCGTCCACGTGCGGCAGGAGATGCTGCTCGAAGCGATCACCGTCATCCAACAGTTGCTCACGGGCGAACTGATCACGTGGGAGGGCGAGTACTTCCGCGTCGACTCCGCGCGCATCTGGGACCCCGCCGACCTCGAGATCGGCGTCGCCGTGTCGGGGGATGCGGGCATCGACCGGTGGGGCGCGATCGTCGACCACATGGTCACCACCGAACCCGACAAGGAGCTCGTCGAGCAGTGGGACGCCGAGCACGGCCCCGGGTCGCGCAAGGTCGGGCAGGTGCCGGTGTGCTGGGCGCCCACCGAAGAGGATGCCGTGCGCCTCGCGCATGAACAGTTCCGCTGGTCGGGGCTCGGCTGGAACGTCAACTCCGAACTGCCGACGCCGCTGAGCTTCTCCCAGGCGACCGCGAACGCGACGCCCGAGCAGACGGCGCAGGCGATCAAGTGCGGGCCCGACATCTCGACCCTCGCCGAGTCGGTGACGCCCTATCTCGAGGCCGGGTTCACCGACATCGCGCTCGTGCAGGTGGGCGACGAATACCAGGAGCAGTTCCTGCGCGAAGCCGCCGGGCCGCTGCTGGAGGCGGTGCGCGCGCTGTAGCTACTCGTCGAGGTCGGCGTCGGGCTTGCCCGGACGCACCGCCGCGGTGTCCGCCACGTCGATGCGGGTCGCCCCGTCGGTGCCTTCGCTCAGTTCGACACGCGGGGCGGCGTCCTCGGGGTCCGACTTCGGGGCGCGGGTCAGTTCCTCACGGCGGGCGTCGGGGTCGACGAGTTCCTCAGGGGTCATGGATCGACTCTGGGGAGACGTGCGAGGGCGGGCAAGGGCTTGCGCTCACGCGTGGGCGAGGGCATCCGCCGCGACCGCCGCCCCCGACACCGCGCCGGCGGCGATCGCGTTGGCGATCGACTGCATCGGCCCGGGCAGCTCGCGCACGTGCGCCGTGTCGCCCGCCGCGTAGACGCCGGGTCGGCTCGTGCGGCCCATCGCGTCGACGAGCACGGCGCCCGTCGCGCCCACGTCGAGTCCGAGCGCCGCGACGAGCGGCGAGACGCGCACGGTCGAGACGGCGGCGAACAACCCGTCGACGTCGAGCGTGCCGCCGTCGGGCAGGGTGAGCCGCAACCCGTCGCCACGGTCGTCGATGCGCGTCACCTCGTCGACGATCACGAGGTCGTCGCTGATCGGGCGCAGCAGCCCGCCGAGGTGCGCCGCGCGCGCCGGGTCGGGGGTGAGGATGCCGATGCGGCCCCCGGAGAACTCGTGGCCGTGGCAGAACGGGCAGTGCGCCACCTTCCGGCCCCACTGCGCGGCGAGCCCCGGGATGTCGGGCAGCTCGTCGCGCACCCCCGTCGCGAGCACGACGGCCCGCGTCTGCTCGGAGTGCCCGTCGGGGAACACCACCTCGAACGCGCCCGCCTCGCCGCGGATCTCCGTCACCGTCCCCGCGGCCACCTCGACGGTCGTGTACGCGGCCAGGTCGCGGCGTGCGGCGGCGCGCAGGCCGGCGGGCGGCATCCCGTCGGACCCGATGAGGTTGTGCAGGTGCTCGGCCGGCGCGTTGCGGTACTCGCCGCTGTCGACCAGCAGCACCGTGCGATGGATGCGGCCGAGCGTGAGGGCCGCCTGGAGGCCGGCCGGGCCGCCGCCGATGACGATCGCGTCGTACATGGATGCTCCGTTCGTGTTGCGTTCGACAGCATCCTGTGACTTCATGTCGACATGAAGTCAAGTGCGTGGTCGATCGGCGACACCGCGGCCCGCTTCGGGCTGCCCACCAACGTGCTGCGGCACTGGGAGCAGATGGGGCTGCTCCGTCCCGAGCGTGACGGGGCCGGGCGCCGCCGCTACACCGACGACGACGTCGTGCGCGTCGCCGTCATCGTGCGCAGCAAAGCCGCCGGGATGGCGCTCGACCAGATCCGCGTCCTGCTCGACGAGGACGCGCCCGAGCGCCACGACATCCTCGAGAGCCATCTCGCCGAACTCGACCGGCGGATGCAGGAGTTGCAGCGTGCCCGAGAGATGACGGCGCACGCCTTCGAGTGCGACCGGCACGACATCGCCACGTGCCCCAACTTCGTCGCCACCGTCGCCGACCTGCTCGACGGCGGCACCTGGCCGGCCGACGTGCCGACGCGCACTAGGGTCGACGCGTGACTTTCCCCGAGCCGCCCGAGCCGGCACCGTCCGTGCCCGTCGCCGCGCCGGTCGAGCCGGTGGTCGAGACGCGTCGCGCGCGTCGGCCCCGCCGCCCGGTGTTCGGGATCATCGCGTTCGTGCTGCTCGTCGTCGCCGTGCTCGTGCTCGCGGGGGCGACGGTGTGGGGCTACCTGCAGACCCGCGACGCGTTCGTGCCCGGACCGCCGTGGTTCACCGTCACCGCGACGATCGCGATCGTGCCCGTCGCCGCGCTGTGCGTGCTCGGGCTGCTGCTCGGCATCGTGGGCCTCGCGCGCCGCGAGAAGCCGGGCTGGCCCGCCGTGCTCGCCCTCATCCTCGCGTTCCCCGGCATCGGCTACGTGCTCGTCGCCGGCTACGTGCTGCTCACCGTCACGCTCGCCTGCGCGGGGCCCGCGGGCGCCTGCCGATAGCCCCAGCATCCTTCCCGCCGGGGGGCCCGGCATCCTTCCCGCCGCACTCGGCTAGACTGTGCCGGGCCGTTTCTCCCGCCGGGGCGTAGCTCAGCTTGGCTAGAGCGCCCGCTTTGGGAGCGGGAGGTCGCAGGTTCAAATCCTGTCGCCCCGACTCACCGGCCCCACCCTTTCACCCCAGGAGACGTATTCCCATGGTCACGACGACCGTCGAGCGCCTGTCGCCCACCCGCGTGAAGCTGAACATCACGGTGACGCCGGAGGAGCTGAAGCCCAGCATCACCCACGCGTACCAGCACATCGCCGAGTCGGTGAACATCCCCGGCTTCCGCAAGGGCAAGGTGCCGCCGCCGATCATCGACCAGCGCGTCGGCCGCGGCGAGGTCATCACCCACGCCGTCAACGAGGGGCTCGACAAGTTCTACCGCGAGGCCGCCACCGCCGAGGGTCTCAAGCCGCTCGGCCGCCCCTCCGCCGACGTCGTCAAGCTGCCCGACACGAAAGACTTCTCGGGCGACCTCGAGGTCGTCGTCGAGGTCGACGTGCGCCCCGACTTCGAACTGCCGAAGTACGAGGGTCTGAAGCTCGAGGTCGAGCCGGTCGCCGTCACCCCCGACGAGGTCGAGACCGAGCTCGAGAACCTGCGCACCCGGTTCGGCACGCTCATCACCGTCGACCGTCCCGCGAAGACCGGCGACTTCGTCACCCTCGACCTCACCGCCACGATCGGCGACCAGGAGGTCGACACCGCGAGCAACGTCTCCTACGAGCTCGGCTCGGGAGAGCTCATCGAGGGCATCGACGAGGCGCTCGACACCCTCACCGCGGGCGAGTCGACGACGTTCGAGTCGGAGCTGCTCGGCGGCGACAACGCCGGCGAGAAGGCGCAGATCGCTGTGACCCTGCTGTCGGTGAAGGAGCGCGAGCTGCCCGAGGCCGACGACGAGTTCGCCCAGATCGCGTCGCAGTTCGACACGATCGGCGAGCTGCGCGCCGACCTCCGCGCCCAGCTGGAGAAGAGCAAGGAGTTCTCGCAGTCGATCGAGGCGCGCGACAAGATCGTCGACACGCTGCTCGAGAAGCTCGACATTCCCGTGCCGCAGCAGCTCATCGACGACGAGGTGCACCGTCATCTCGAGAACGAGAACCGCCTCGAGGACGACGCCCACCGGGCCGAGGTCGCCACCGAGAGCGAGAAGACCTTCCGCACGCAGATCCTCCTCGACGCGATCGCCGAGAAGGAGGAGATCAAGGTCGGCCAGAACGAGCTCACCACCTACGTCGTGCAGGCGAGCGCCCAGTACGGCATGGAGCCGGGTGAGTTCGTGAAGATCCTCGACCAGAACGGGCAGCTGCCCGGCGTCGTCGGCGAGATCGCCCGCTCGAAGGCGCTCGCGACCGTGCTGAGCAAGGCGAAGGTCGTCGACACCAAGGGCAAGGCCGTGGATGTCTCCGCCTTCGTCGAGCGCGCGCTCGGCACGGGAGAGGATGCCGGCGCCCCCTTCGTCGCCGACGAGCACGAGGGTCACGACCACGACCACGAGGGTCACTCGCACTGACCCCACCCGAAGCCCCCGGATCCGGCGATCCGGGGGCTTCGCCGTTTCCCGCTCCCACTGCATCGCGCTTCGATTCGTGCGAGTTGGCGGAGTCGCCGCGCATCACCCGCCAACTGGCACGAATCGAGAGAAAGGGGCGCACGGTCGGCGGTGCGCGGCATCCTGAGGTCATGACGCGGTACGTGGGGCTGTTGCGCGGGGTCAACGTCGGCGGCATCACCATGAAGATGGCCGACCTCGCCGACGTGGTGCGCGGGCTCGGCTACGACGATGTGCGCACCGTGCTCGCGAGCGGCAACGTGCTGTTCACGACGACGGATGCCGCATCGGTCGCGAAGGAACTGCTCGAGTGCGCGCTGCGGGCGCGTTTCGGCTACGAGGCGTGGGTGCACGTGCTGGAGCAGGATCGACTGCGCGAGCTCGCGGCCGCCTACCCGTTCGAGCGCACGGCCGACCGTCACGCGTACGTGGTGTTCGTGCTCGACCCCGACCTGCTCGCCGAGCTCGCGGCCGTCGAGGTCGACCCGGCGATCGAGCAGACCCGCGCGGGCGGCGGGGTGCTCTACTGGTCGACGCCGAAGGGCTCGACGCTCGACTCGGCGTTCGGCAAGGCGCAGGGGTCGGGTCGCCACAAGCCCTGGCTCACCACCCGCAACCTCAACACGATCGAGAAGCTGCTCGGGTGAGCCGCGCCTGCGGTGTGCGATGATCCCAGCCGTGACCTCGGAACCCGACATCGACTACCGCGAGCACTCGACCTTCCTGCTCTTCCGCCTGCACCGCGTGCTGCGCCACGAGCTCGTCGAGGCGTTCGCCGAGCACGGGTTCGCGTTCGCCGAATTCGCCGTCATGAACGCCGTGCGCACGGCCGGACCGATCACGAACGCCGATCTCGCCCGCATGCTGCGGGTCGTGCCGCAGTCGTCGTTCCGGCTCGTCGCGGGACTGCTCGACCGGGGCGTGCTCGAGCGCGTCGAGGGCGAGGGCAGCGCGCAGCCCGTCGTGCTCTCGGCCTACGGTCGCGAACAGCACGACGTCCTCCTCGGCCTCGAGCGCGATCTGCTCGGCCGCCTCTCCCGGGGAAAGGACGCCTGGCTCGCCCGCCTCGACACGATGCTCGCGCAGGGCTTGCGCAACCTCGACGCCGACCCCGCGAAGGGCGGTCGGCCGCTCTGATCGCGGATGTACCCCGAACGGGGGGCACATCGGGTTAGCCTGGGAGCGAACGACGCACGCGGCCCCAGGGAGGCGACGATGAGCGACGTGTCGACCGGCACGGCCATGACCAGCACGACGACGGCGACGGCATCCGACGTCGATCGGCCACCCCGGCGGCTCAAGCGGCCGATGATGATCGCCGCCGGGCTCGCCGTCGCGGTCGTCGTCGCGGGGGTTCCGCTCACCGTCTCGGCCGTGGAGCGCGCCGCCGTCACCGCGGCCGCCCAGGCCGACGCGGCCGCGCTCCTGACCGCCGCCGACGAGGCGCGGGAGGCGGCAGGCGAGCGCGACGCGACGTTCGCCGCCGCTTCGGGCTACCTCGAGGCGGTCGCCGTGTCGGCGTCGGAGAACGTCGCCGCGAACCCGGGGGAGTACACGCCCGAGGCCGTCGACGCGCTGACCGCCGCCGTCGCCGGACTGTCGGCGCTGGTCACGGACCCCGCCGACGCGTCGCAGATCGCCCCGGCCCTCGACGCCGTCGACGTCGCGCCCGACCGCCTCGTCGCCGAACTGACCCGGTCGTACGGCGAGCTCGATGGCGATCGCCGCGAGGCGGCGCGCGACGAGGTCGCCGCGGAGGCGGCACGCCTCGACTCGGTCGCCGCCGATGCGCGCGACTCCGTCGTCGTCGTCCAGGGGGCGGTGGATGCGGTCGACGCCGCGCTCGTCGGCGCCGCGGCGGCGGGCTCCGCCACGGGTGCGTCGACGCTCGCCGCCCTCGAGTACGCCACCGAGGAGACCCGCGCGGCGCTGCAGGAGAGCATCGACCGCCTCGCGGCCGTCGCCGCGACCGAACTGCCGCTCGCGTGGGACGAGCGCGTCGACGGCGAGGCACACGTGCTCGCCCCGACGAGCGAGGCCCTCGTCGGCTACTCGGGGGCCGCAGCCACCGCGCGCACGTCCCACCAGGACAACGCGCCGCGCCCGGCCACGCCGATCGGCACCCTCCGCCAGTGCTTCATCTCGACCTTCGGCGGCGGAGGCTACCTCGGCTGGTGCTCGAACTAACCCTCAGACGGCGACCTCGCCGACCGGGATGCCGCGCACGCCGACCTCGGCGGTGAACAGCGATCCCGCCGCCGGCTGCTCGTCATCGGCGAGGTGCTCCCGCGACGTCGTGACGTAGAGGGTCGTGCCCGAGGGTCCGCCGATCGCGCAGGACGTCGCGCGGGTCGCACCCGGGATGTCGACCACCTCGGTGAGTCGACCCGAACCGTCGAAGCGGCGCACCGCCCCGCCGTCGTAGAAGGCAACCCAGATGCCGCCCTCGGCGTCGAGGCAGAGGCCGTCCGGGTATCCGCTCAGCTCGGAGACGTCGACGAGGGGCCGACGGTCGTGCAACTCGCCCGACGCGTCGACGTCGAACACGTCGAGACGTCGGGTCGGAGTGTCGACGTAGTAGGCCCGCGAACCGTCGGGCGTGAACCCGAGGCCGTTCGAGACCGTGACGCCGTCGAGCACCCGCGTCGCGGAGCCGTCGGGTTCGAGCCGCCAGAGCGCCGCGATGCCCTCCTCCTGTTCGTCGCCGATCGTGCCGCAGAGGATGCGGCCGACGGGGTCGACGGCGCCGTCGTTGAACCGCGCTCCGGGGGCGACGATCGGCGCGCTGCCGCCGTCGGGTCGCAGGTCGGCGTCGAAGAACGCGAAGCGGTGACGGGTCGCGACGACGAGTCCGCGGCCGACCCGGGGGCGCACCATCGCCGCGATGTCGGAGCCCACCGGCATCCGCATGATCTCCCCGGTCTCGGCGTCGAGGCGCAGCACGTCGCCGGCGAACATGTCGACGAACCGCAGCGCGCCCCACGGCTCATGCCAGACGGCGCCCTCCCCGTGCCCCGTGATGCGGTCGGTGAGGCGGTCGGCGATCATGCGGGAGGCTCCAGGAGGTCGTCGGCGTACGCGTCGAGCGCGCGGCGGTAGGCGGGCAGGTGCGGGGTCAGCGCGCGCAGGGCCGCGGCGAGCGCGTCGCGTTCGCGGCCGAGGTCGGCGAGGGCGAGCGCGGCGAACGCGGTCGCGGCGTCGGCGAGAGGATGCTCGGGGTCGTCGGCGAACTCGTCGCGCAGCAGGGTCAGCGCCTCGTCGGGCCGACCCAGAACCCGCACGGTCGACGCGAGCTGGATGACGGCGTACGGACGCTCCGCCTCGGGGAGACCGGCGGCGAGGGCACGCCGATAGAGCGGCTCGGCCTCGGCCTCGCGGCCGACGTAGTCGCGCACGCCGGCGAGTTCGAACAGGGCGAGGGCATCGTCGTCGGCGCGCTCCGCGACGAGGGCCTCGATCGCCGCGACGACCTCCGCCTCGGAACGCGTCGCGGCATCCGCCCAGACCGCCGCCACCCGCGCCCGCCAGTCGTCCACCCCTCGACCCTACGGTCCGCCCGCCGGGTCTGCGCCCAGGGCGAACAGCGCCGTGGCGGGTCGGGCGTGCCAAGTAGATTCGAACCCGAATCAAGAGAGACGGAGTTCCCGACATGGCCGAACCGGCATTCCAGCCGAGCGTCTTCGACCGACTGCTGAAGGATCGCATCATCTGGCTCGGGTCGGAGGTGCGTGACGAGAACGCGAACGAGATCGCGGCGAAGCTTCTGCTGCTCGCCGCCGAGGACTCGGACAAGGACATCTACCTCTACATCAACAGCCCCGGTGGATCGATCACCGCCGGCATGGCGATCTACGACACGATGCAGTTCATCCCCAACGACGTCGTCACCGTCGGCATCGGCATGGCCGCCTCGATGGGGCAGTTGCTGCTCACCGCGGGCACGAAGGGCAAGCGCTACATCACGCCCAACGCCCGCGTGCTGCTGCACCAGCCGCACGGCGGGTTCGGCGGCACCTCGTCCGACATCCAGACGCAGGCGGCACTCATCAACGACATGAAGAAGCGCCTCGCCGAGATCACCGCCGCGCAGACCGGCAAGACCGTCGAGCAGGTCAACGCCGACGGCGACCGCGACCGCTGGTTCACCGCCCAGGAAGCCCTCGAGTACGGCTTCGTCGACCACATCCGCGAATCCGCCTCTGACGTCGTCGGTGGCGGCGGCACCAAGTAAGGGACAGACATGGACACCCCCACGTTCCGCGCCGCCGGGAACCTGCCCGAGAGCCGCTACATCCTCCCGAGCTTCGAGGAGCGCACCGCCTACGGCTTCAAGCGTCAGGACCCGTACGCGAAGCTCTTCGAAGACCGCATCATCTTCCTCGGCGTGCAGGTCGACGACGCGTCGGCGGATGACGTCATGGCCCAGCTGCTCGTGCTCGAGTCGATGGACCCCGACCGCGACATCGTCATGTACATCAACAGCCCCGGCGGCTCGTTCACGGCGATGACGGCGATCTACGACACGATGCAGTACATCCGTCCGCAGATCCAGACGGTCGTGCTCGGTCAGGCCGCCTCGGCCGCCGCGGTGATCCTCGCCGCCGGCACGCCCGGCAAGCGTCTCGCGCTGCCGAACTCGCGCGTGCTCATCCACCAGCCGGCATTCGGCGAGGCCGGGCGCGGGCAGGCGTCGGACATCGAGATCCAGGCGAAGGAGGTGCTGCGCCTGCGCACCTGGCTGGAGCAGACCCTGTCGCGCCACTCCAACAAGACGCAGGAGGAGGTCAACACCGACATC
>CAMLMQ010000057.1 GCA_946481135.1 uncultured Microbacteriaceae bacterium | reverse complement strand
CAGGTCGCGCATCGTGAAGTACAGCGGGATCATCGCGATCTGGAAGGGCAGCAGTAGACCCACCAGGAATGTGTAGAACAGTGCCGTCGACCATCGCGACGTCACCCGCACAACGGCGTAGGCGGCCATCGCCGAGAGCACGACGAGGAGCACGCCGCTCGCCGCCGTCACGAAAAGGCTGTTGAGCAGCGCCTGACCGAGGCCCGCCGTCTCCCAGGCCTGGGCGTAGTTGTCGAACGTCGAGTTCGGCGACGGCACGAGCGGAGAGGTGGGGTCGTTGGTGCGACGCAACGAGATGTTGATCATCACGTAGAGCGGGAAGGCGACGGCGACGCCCACGAGCACCATCGCGGCCTCGAGGATGCCGCTGCGCCAGGTGTACCGGTTCATCGCGTGTCTCGCTTCAGCAGGACCCGGTACTGGACGACCGAGATGACGAGCACGATCACGAGCAGCAGGAGGCCGAGCGCGACCGAGCGGCCGAACGAGCCGAACTCGAACGCCTCGCGGAACATGAGCGTCGTGAGGGTGTTGGTGAGTCCGCCGGGGCCGCCTCCGGTGAGCGCCCATACGTGGTCGAAGAGCTTGAGCGAGCCGATCATGCTCAGCATCAGGTTGATCGTGATGGCGGGCCCGAGCGACGGCAGGATGACGCTGAAGAAGCGCCGGGCGGGACCCGCACCGTCGACCGCGGCCGCCTCGATGATCTCCTCGGGGACGCTCTGGAGGCCCGCGAGGAAGATGACCATCGAGTAGCCCGCGAGCTGCCAGACGAGCACGAAGATGATCGAGCCGAGCGCCGTGATGGGGTCGCCGAGCCAGGTCAGCGCGAGCGAGTCGAGTCCCACGGCGCGCAGGAGGGTGTTGACGGGTCCCTCGGTCGAGAGCATGTAGCGCCACAGGTAGCCGACGACGACGGGCGTCATGACCGCGGGCGCGAAGATGAGCACCTTGAGGAAGTTGCGCGACTTGAGGCGCGAGTTGAGCGCGACCGCGAGGAGGAGTCCGAGCACGTTCTGCACGATCGTGAAGACGAACGCGACGACGAGCGTGTTGATGAGCGCGCGCATCGACTTGGGATCGGCGAGCACTTTCGCGAGGTTGTCGAACCCCACGAACGAGTAGGTGCGGTTGAGACCGTTCCAGTCGGTGAACGCGAAGATGCTGCCCTGCGTCGTGGGGATGAGCACGATGAGCGCGTAGACCGCGAGCGCGGGAAGCGCGAACAGCAGGATCCGGCGCGACATCTGCGTGCCGCGTCGACGCCGTCGCTGCGGCGTCGGGGCGTCGCTGGTGACCGCCATCGTGCACTCCTCTTCGAGTCTGACGCGCTGGGGCGCGAGGTCAATTATCGTCAACTTATCGGACATGTGTCAACCAGAACGGCGCACAACATCCGAATCAGGGCCGGAAGCAGCGTTACTTATCTGACTAGCGCGGAGTCATCAGAGCTGCGCGTCGCTGCCTGCGAACTTGGCCGTGTCGCCGAGTCCCTCGGGGCCCATCGCGGAATACCCGCCATCGACCATGAGCTCGCTGCCGGTCACGAACGTCGAGCGCGGCCCACTGAGGTAGAGCACGGCGTCGGCGACCTCGGAGGGCTCGCCCAGTCGGCGCAGCAGGTGGTAGCGGCCCCAGACCGGCTCCCACGCCGCGCGATCGCCCTCGGCGGCCTTCTCGACCTCGGCCGTCCAGATCCATCCCGGGCTCACCGCGTTGACCCGCACGCCCTGCGGTGCGAGGTCCATCGCCTGCCCTCGCGTCAGCGCGAGGATCGCCGCCTTCGTCGCGTTGTAGGTCCAGCGGTCGGGCTGGGCGGCGTGGGCCGAGATGCTCGAGATGTTCACGACCGTCGACCCGGGGGTGAAGTGGCGACTCGCCGCCGCCGTGAGCATCGCCGACGCGACGACGTTGACATCGAGCGAGCGCAGCCACTCCTCCCGCGTCGCGCGCAATCCCGCCGCGATGAAGCTCGCGGCGCAGTTCACGACGTGGTCGATGCGGCCCCAGCGCTCGACGACCGCCGTGAGCGCACGCTCGACATCGGTCCCGGACGTGATGTCCAGCGCGAGGTCGAGGGTACGGTCCGCCCCGAGCTCGTCGCGCACGGCAGCGAGTCCGTCGACATTGAGATCCAGGAGGGCGACGCGCGCCCCCTCGGCCGCGAACGCCGCAGCGACCGCACCTCCGATTCCGGATGCCGCGCCCGTGATGACCGCGACCCGTCCGGCGAAATCCTGTCCCATCGTCATGCGCTCCCTCCCGAAGCCAGCGAGAAGAAGTCGATCACATTCTCGACCGCACCTCGGCGCAAGTCCGGCAGGGCTTCCCTCGAGCACCATGCGGCGTGCGGGGCGAGGAGCGTGTTGGGCGCGGTCCGGATCGGGTGGTCGGCCGCGAGCGGCTCCTCCTCGAACACGTCGAGACCGAGGCCACGCACCCGGCCGTCGTGCGCGGCCTCCGTGAGCGCGTCGAGGTCGACGAGGCCACCGCGCGACGTGTTCACGATGATCGGGCGGCGCTCGGCGGCCGCGAGGAAGTCGCGCCCGACGAGGTGGCGCGTGCTGTCGAGGAGGGGCGCGTGCAGGCTCACGATGTCGCTGCGGCGCGCAAGCTCGTCGAACTCGACCCGCTCGAAGCCGTCGTCGCCGGGCACGGGGTCGACGACGATCACGCGCGCCCCCCAGACGGCGAAAGCACGTCCGACGAGCGCCCCGATGCGTCCCGCGCCGACGAGGCCGACCGTGGCGCCCGAGAGCCGGCCGATCTCGGGCGCGTGGGCGGCCGCGTTCCACTCGCCGGATCGCACCTCGGCGTCGAGCTGCGGTAGCCGCCGCCAGAGCGCGAGGGCGAGGGCGACGGCGTGCGTCGCCACCTCCTCCGTGCAGTAGTGGGGCACGTTGCGCACCTCGACTCCGGCGGCATGCGCGGTGGGCAGATCGATCATGTCGATCCCGATCCCGACTCTGCTGACGAGCTTGAGTCGCGTCGCGGCGTCGAACGCCCGCGCTCCGATGGGCGCCCACTGCGTGACGATCGCGTCGGGATCGTGGCGACGCACCTCGGCGACGACGTCGTCCTCCGTGCGGCAGTCGGCGATCACCACCTCGACGTCGCCGGCCGCGTGCAGCAGGTCGCGCTCGAAGGATCGATCGCCCAGGTCGCTGTCGGTGAGCAGTACGGTGAGAGCCGTCATTGGTGACCTCTTCATATAGGTTCCGCGAAAATCGCGGATCTTGGGCAGATTACGCGGTCAATTGTTGACACTTGTCTGAACTGCAGTAGATTTGTAGCACGGCGCCGCCGCTCACGAAAGAGGGGCGACGCGGCGGAGCACCCCGGGGCGGTGCACCGTCCCGCGGCGCCGCCGAAGCACGGCGCCAGGGATGCGGTGCACCACAATCGGTGCATGGCAAACCGGAAGAGCACATCAGGACGAGGAGGCAGCGTGGCCCGCATCCGCTTGAGCAATGCGATCGTGACCGACTACCTCCGCATGATCGGCGACGGCACGATCGAACCGGGTTCCCCTCTGCCCCCCGAATCCGTCCTCTGCGAGAGCTACGGCGTCGGCCGCAGCGTCGTACGCGAGGCCCTCCAGGCGCTCGACGCCAAGGGGTTCATCGTCGTACGGCAGGGAAGCGTCGCGACCGTGGCGCCTCGGTACAGCTGGCACGTGCTCGACAAGGACTTCCTCGACGCGACCAACCCGACCGAGTACTTCTGGATGCTGCAGGAGGCGCGCGAGCTCCTCGAGCCGCGCCTCGCCGCGATGGCGGCGACCCGGGCGAGCGACGAGTCGATCGCCGAGATGAGGGAGATCAACCACCGACTCGCCGCGGTCACCGATTCCCCCGCGGAACACGCCGACCTCGACATCGCCTTCCACGACGCCCTCGCGCGCGCCACCGACAACGCCATCCTCGTGTCGATGCACAACTCGATCACGGGCCTCGGTCAGCGCACCCGCTCCGCCTCGGCGGCCGTGCCGGGCGCGATCGAGCGCGCCGTCGCCTGGCACGAGCAGATCGTCGACGCCCTCCGCGCCCGGGACGCCGTCGGCGCCTCCGCCGCAATGCACCTGCACCTGCGTCAGGTGCGCGGCGAACTCGCGCGACTCGAACCCGGTTCCGCCGACCCGCACGAGAAGGAGCACCCGTGACCCGCTACTCGGTGACGACCATGCCCGTGGGACGCAGCATCATTCCGGGCCCCGAACTCTTCTGGATGAACAACTTCGAGGAGTGGTTCCCGCTCACCTTCCAGTCCGTCCTCATCCAGGGCGAGTGCGTCACGGCTCTCGTCAACACCGGCCCGGCCGAAGACCTCGAGCCGATGAACGCGGGATGGGCGAGCTTCCTCGGCGAGAAGGCGCGCATGGAACGCGGCGAGGGCGAGTTCATCCTCGACCAGCTCGCGGCGCGCGGCGTCGCGCCCGAGGACGTCACACACGTCATCCTCACGCCGCTCCAGCTCTACACGGTGAGCAACGTGCTCGCCTTCCCCAACGCCCAGATCTGCATCGCGCGGCGCGGATGGGTGCACTTCCACACGACCCACTCGCACCCGCACGACAACCGCGCGACGAGCATCCCCGACGAGATCCTCACCGAGCTCGTGACGACGGCCTGGTCGCGTGTGCGCCTCCTCGACGACGAGGACCAGATCGCCGACGGCCTGCGCACGTGGTGGTCGGGCGGGCACCACCGCGCCTCGATCGTCCTCGAGGTTGACACCGACGCCGGCGTCGTCGCGATCTCCGACAGCTACTTCCATCGCCGCAACGTCGTCGAGAACGTGCCGTTGGGCATCAACGAGAACATGTACGAGATCCTCGACGCCTACGAGCGGGTGCGGCGCACTGCCGACGTCATCCTGCCGATCTACGACCCGGCCAACTTCGAGACCTACCCCGACGGGCGCGTCCTGCCCCAGGCCTAGGCCCGCGCCGGACTCCCGGCCCGACCCGATTGCGAGAACTGATGCGTGCCCTCGGCTTCCTCAGCCCCTGGGAGATGGCCGTCGTCGACCGGCCCGAGCCGGTGGCCGGCCCCGACGACGTCGTCATCGACATCATCGCGACCGGGATCTGCGGATCGGACGTGCACGGCTACAGCGGCGAGACCGACCGGCGCGTCGGCGGCCAGGTCATGGGACACGAAACCGTCGGGCGCGTGCGAGGCGACCACCCCGGGCTCCCCGACGGCTCCCTCGTGACGGTCAACCCGATGATCGCGTGCGGCTCGTGCCCGGCGTGCCTCGACGGGCAGTCTCAGGTGTGCCCGGAGCTCACGGTCATCGGCGTCGAGCCCACGCTCGACGGCAGCTTCGCCGAGCGGCTGCTCATGCCGCGCGCCAACGTCGTGCGCCTCGCCGACGACCTCGAGCCGCTGCACGGCGCGCTCGTCGAACCACTCGCGGTGGGTTACCACGCGCTCATGCGCGCGCGGCCCGAGGCATCCGACCGCCTCCTCGTGATCGGCGGCGGACCCATCGGACAGGCGGCCGCCCTCGCCGCCCGGCGCCTCGGCCTCGACCACGTGCTCGTGAGCGAGCCCGTCGAGGCCCGGCGCGACCTGCTCGCCCGGCTGGGCTTCGCGACGACAACCCCCGCGACGCTCGCCGGCGACCGGGATGCCGTGCTCGGCGGCCCCGCGACGATCGTCGTCGACGCGGTCGGCGTGGGCCCGACGTTCGCCGACGCGATCGCCCACTCGACCGCCCGCTCCCGCATCGTGCTCGTCGGCCTCGGCGCGCCGGAGTTCACGATCGCCCCCTACGGCATCGCGGTCACCGAGCGGGTCGTGCTCGGCAGCTACTGCTACTCGGACGAGCACTTCCGCAGCACCGCCGACTGGGTGAGCGACGGGCATCCGGAGCTCGATCTCCTCATCGACAAGACGGTGAGCCTCGACGAGGGCGGCAGCGCCTTCGAGGCGCTCGCCCGGCGCCCCGACAGCAACAAGACCCTCATCCTCTCCGGAGGACCCGTGACGCGTGGAGGAAGCGACTCGTGAGACTCTCCCGACTGGGCCCCGTCGGCGCCGAGATCCCCGTCGTCTGGGACGGCGACGCGGCGCTCGACCTGCGCCCGCTCACCGCGGACATCGACGGGGCGTTCCTCGCCTCCGGCGGGCCCGACCGCGTGCGCAGAGCCCTCGCGGAGGGGGCGCTCCCGGCGCTCCCCGACGCCGACGAGCTGCGCATCGGCGCGCCCGTCGCGCGACCGAGCGCCGTGATCTGCGTCGGGATGAACTACGCCGCGCACGCGGCCGAGTCGGGCTCGGCGCCACCCGAGCTGCCCGTCGTGTTCCTCAAGACCCCCAACACCGTGGTGGGGCCGAACGACACGGTCGCGATCCCCCGTGGGAGCGTGAAGACCGACTGGGAGGTCGAGCTGGGCGTCGTCATCGGCGAGCGCGCCTCCTATCTCGACCGCCCCGCCGACAGCGCCCGGTACATCGCGGGCTACGTCGTGGCGAACGATGTGTCCGAGCGCGACTTCCAGATGGCCGTGTCGGGCGGCCAGTGGAGCAAGGGCAAGTGCGCCCCCGGATTCAACCCGACGGGGCCGTGGCTCGTGACCCCCGACGAGGTCGACCCGCGCGACCTGCGACTGCGGAGCTGGGTCAACGGCGAGCCGCGCCAGGACTCGTCGACCGCCGACATGATCTTCGACGTCGACGTGATCGTGCACCACCTGAGCCAGTACATGGCGCTCGAACCCGGCGACCTCATCCTCACGGGCACCCCGGAGGGCGTCGCGCTGTCCGGACGGTTCCCCTACCTCGCCGCCGGCGACGTCGTCGAGGTCGAGATCGCGGGTCTCGGCCGCCAACGCCAGAGGTTCGTCTCGGCCTGACCGGACGAGGTGACGACGATGTCCCCGATCCCCCACGACCGACCGCTCACGCCGCTCGCCTTCCTCGAGCGGGCCGCCGCGGTGTTCCCCGACCGCGAGGCCGTGCGCACCGACGGCCGATCCTGGACGTGGGCGGAGTTCGCCGACGAGGCGCAGTCCGTCGCGGCCGCCCTCGCCGCCCGGATCGAGCCCGGCGACCGCGTCGCGACCCTCGCCCCGAACGTGCCGGCGCTCCTCCTGGCGCACTTCGCCGTGCCGCTCGCGCACGGCGCCCTCGTGACGATCAACACGCGGCTGAGCGCGCCCGAGGTCGCCTACATCCTCGAGCACTCCGGCGCGCGCATCCTGCTCGTCGACGACGAGTTCCTCGACACCGCGCAGGGCGCGCTCGCGGGGCTCGACCAGCCGCCGCTCCTCGTGGGGCTCGGCGAAGGCGGCGGTCCCGGCGTGCTGCCCTACGCGGCGCTTCTCGCGGAGAGCACGTCGCTCCCCCGCCGCCCGTGGACCGTCGACGACGAGAACCGCGTCATCGCGATCAACTACACCTCGGGCACGACCGGCCGCCCGAAGGGCGTCATGTACACGCACCGCGGCGCCTATCTCAACTCCCTCGGATTCGCCCACCACAGCGGCTTCGACGGCGCGACGCGCTACCTGTGGACGCTCCCGATGTTCCACTGCAACGGCTGGTGCGCACCGTGGGCCGTCACGGCGGCCGCCGGACTCCACCTGCTGCTGCGCGCCGTGCGTCCGGACGACGTCTGGCGCGCGGTCGACGAGGACGGCGTGACGCACCTGTGCGGCGCTCCGACCGTGCTCGCGATCCTCGCCGACGCCCCGCAGGCGCATCCGCTCCCCTCCCCCATCCGGATGATCGCCGGCGGCGCCCCACCCGCGCCGGCCCTCATCGCGCGCCTCAAGACGATCGGGGTCGACGTCATGCACGCCTACGGCCTCACCGAGGTCTACGGCCCCTACACGATCTGCGAGCCGCAGGTCTCGTGGGCGGAGCTCGACGACGTCGAGCGCGCGACGCGGATGGCGCGTCAGGGCGTGCCGATGCTGCAGTCGGGCGGCTTGCGCATCGTCGACGCCGAGGGCAGGGACGTGCCCCGCGACGGGCGGACTCTCGGCGAGATCCTCATGCAGGGGAACAACGTCATGCTCGGGTACTTCCGCGACGAGGAGGAGACCGCCCGGGTCTTCCGCGACGGCTGGTTCCACTCGGGCGACCTCGGGGTGATGCATCCCGACGGCTACATCGAGGTGAAGGACCGCGCGAAGGACGTCATCATCTCCGGCGGCGAGAACATCTCGTCGATCGAGGTCGAGAACGCCCTTCTCGCGCATCCCGACGTCGCCGACGCCGCCGTCGTCGCGGTGCCGCACGAGAAGTGGGGCGAGCGGCCGTTCGCGGTCGTCGTGCGTCGCGGCGGCTCGACGGTGGACGAGGCGGAGCTCCTCGCACACGTGCGCGGGCGGCTCGCCGCGTTCAAGGTGCCCGACCGCGTCGAGTTCCGGGACGCACTCCCCCGCACGTCGACGGGCAAGGTGCTCAAGCGCGAGGTCCGCGCGTCGCTCGGTGCCTGACCTGCCTCGATCGAGGCGCTGCGGCACGAGCACCAGGCCGCCCGCGAGCACCGCGACGATGCGCGCGAGGTTGTTCCCTGCATTCCGCCCGGCAGCGCACAGCCCAGAATGAGGTCGTCGATCGAGGTGCCGCCGAGCTCGGGCACGCGATCGAGCGTCGCCGCGACCATCTGGGCGCGAGATCGTCGGGGCGCACCTCCACGAGGGGGCCCGTGAAGGCGCGGCCGATGGGCGAGCGGGCGGTGGCGACGACGACGGGCGTGGGGGGCGTCCCCGCGTTCAGGCGAAGGCCGCGATGCCGGTGATGGCGCGGCCGACGATGAGGCTGTTCATCTCCCGTGTGCCCTCGAACGAGTAGATCGCCTCCATGTCGGCGAATTGCCGGGCGACGCCGTGCGAGAGGGTGATCCCGTTTCCGCCGAGGATCTCGCGGGCCCACGCGACGACCTCGCGCGATCGCGACGTCACGAAGCCCTTCGCGAGCGCCGCGTGCGCGTCGCGCTGGCGCCCCTGATCCTGCAGGCGGGAGACGCGCACGCACATCGCGAAGCACGCCGTGATGTTGCCCAGGCTGCGGGCGAGCAGATCTTGCACGAGCTGGTGCGAGGCGATCGGCACCCCGAACTGCTCGCGCTGGAGCGCGTAGCGCAGCGCCGTCTCGTAGGCGCCGACCGCGGTGCCGAGCGCCTGCCAGGCGACCTCGGCGCGCGTGAGCCGGAGCACCGTCGCCACGTCGCGGAACGCGACGATGCCGGGGAGCCGATCCGACTCGGCGACCCGGACGCCCTCGAGCGCGATGTCGGCGTTCTGCACGGTGCGGAGGCTGATCTTGTCGGGGATCTTCGTCGCGCGGAATCCGGGGGTGCCGGCACGCACCAGGAACCCCTTGACCTCGTCGTCGGCGACGTCGCGCGCGAAGATGATGGTGAAGTCGCTGAACGTCGCGTTGCCGATCCAGCGCTTGGCTCCGTCGAGCACCCATGCGTCACCGTCGCGGCGAGCGGTCGTGCGGAGACCCCGGGCCGCATCCGAGCCGGAGAGCGGCTCGGTGAGCCCGAACGATCCGAGCAGCTCGCCGCGCGCCATGAGCGGGAGGAGCTCGGCCTGCTGGGTCTCCGATCCGCCCACCGCGACGGCGCCCATCGCGAGCCCCGACTGCACGCCGACGAAGGTCGTCATCGACGGGTCGACGCGCGCGATCTCCATCCAGCACCACCCGCGGTAGACGGAACTGTTGGGGAACCGTCTCGTCTGCGGCCACGGGTCGGCGAACAAGCCGAGCTCGGCGATCTTCGGGATGAGGTGGTGGGGGAACTCGGCCCGGTCCCACTGGTCGTCGGCGATGGGCCGCACCTCGGCCTCGAGGAATGTCCGCAGCGCGTCGATCGACGCGGCCTCGCGCTCGTCGAGGTCGTCGGCGAACCCGTAGAAGTCGGCGGGGAAGACGCTCTCGCGATCTCCCGGTGCGGGCGGGCTCGGCGACTCCATGACAACCTTATCTGATGAGTACGGGGGCCTATGGGGACATTGTGCGCCTGAATCGTACACGTGAGGCCAACTAGTCAGATATGTTAGTCATCTCAACGAGGAGAAGTCCATGGCTGAACGCACCGCCGTCGTCACCGGAGCCGCCCGAGGAATCGGCGCCGCCATCGCCCGCCGCCTCGCGCGCGAAGGTCGGTCCGTCGCCGTCCTCGACCTCGACGAAGCCGCGACCACCGAGACCGTCGAGGCGATCCGCGCCGACGGGGGCGAGGCGCTCGGAGTCGGGGCGGACGTCGCCGACGCGGATGCCGTCGCCGAGGCCGTCGACCGCATAGCCGGCGAGCTCGGTGCCCCCACGATCCTCGTCAACAACGCCGGCGTTCTGCGCGACAACCTCCTCTTCCGCATGACCGACTCCGACTGGGACACCGTCATGGCCGTACATCTGCGAGGCGCCTTCCTCGTGACGCGGGCCGTTCAGGCGCACCAGGTCGAGGCGCGCTGGGGCCGCATCGTCAACCTGTCGAGCACGTCCGCGCTCGGCAACCGCGGTCAGGCGAACTACGCCGCCGCGAAGGCGGGGCTGCAGGGCTTCACGAAGACGCTCGCGATCGAGCTCGGGCAGTTCGGGATCACCGCGAACGCGATCGCCCCCGGTTTCATCGCGACCGACATGCTGCGCGCGACCGCCGAACGGGTGGGGATGTCGTTCGACGAGTACCTCGCGGGCGCAGCGGCCCAGATCCCCGTGCGCCGCACCGGCACGCCCGACGACATCGCCGCGTCCGCCGCATTCCTCACATCCGACGAGGCGTCGTTCGTCTCCGGCCAGGTGCTCTACGTGGCGGGAGGCCCCCAGGCATGAGCGCGTCGTACCCGTCGATCGCCGCCTTGCTGGACGCGCGCGACTCCCTGCCCGTCGAACCGCACGTCGGGGCGTGGCTCCCCGTGACGGCGGAGCGCATCCGGATGTTCGCCGACGCGACCGAGGACCACCAGTGGATCCACCTCGACGCCGAGCGTGCGACGACGGGGCCGTTCGGCGCGATCGTCGCCCACGGCTTCCTGACGCTCTCGCTGCTGCCGCACCTCATCGAGGGCGCGCTCGAGGTGGGCGGCTGCGGGACGCGCGTCAACTACGGTCTCGATCGCGTGCGGTTCACGCATCCGGTGCGCGTCGGCGAGCGCATCCGCGCTGTCACCCGCCTCACGGCCGTCTCGCCCGCGCGCACCGGCGCGATCGCGACGCTTTCGATCGCCGTCGAGATCGAGGAGCGCGGACGACCCGCCCTCGTCGCCGAGCAACTCGTGCTGCTCGCGGAGGAGGAGTGAACCGGCCGCACGCGACGCTCTCGGTCGCGACGATCCTCGCCGAGTCCGCCCGGCGCCACGGGGGCCGCGTGGCCGTCGTCACGGACGCGGAGGCGATCACCTACCGCGTCCTCTGGGAGCAGACCCGACGCGTCGCGTCCGTCCTCGCCGACCGAGGCGTGCGGCAGGGCGACCGGGTCGCCGTCATGCTCCCCAACGTGCCCGACTTCCCGCGCGTGTACTACGCGGTGCTGGCGCTCGGCGCGATCGTCGTCCCCGTGCACCCGCTCCTGCGCGCCGACGAGATCGCGCACGTGCTCGAGACCTCAGGCGCGCGCGTCGTCGTCGCCCGCGACGGCGACGATGTGCGCGCGGCCTCCCGGTCGACCGGCGCCGACCTGCTCATCGCGGGGGACGACGCAGCCGACCTCGCAACGCTCGCCGCGACGCGCATCCCGCTCGACGGCGTCGCCGCGACATCCCCCCTCGACCCCGCCGCGATGCTCTTCACGAGCGGCACGTCCGGGAGGGCGAAAGGCGCGGTCCTCTCACACCTCAACCTCGTGGAGCAGACCCACATCGCGCTCATCGACTCGTTCGACGTGCGCGTCGACGATGTCCTCGCCGCGGTGCTTCCGCTGTCGCACGTCTTCGGCCAGTCGAACGTGCTCAACACGGCGTTCCGGCGGGGGGCGACCGTCCTGCTCGTCCCCCGATTCGACCCCGACGAGACCCTCGCCGCGCTCGTCCGGCACCGGGTCACGGTGTTCGCCGGGGTGCCGACGATGTTCATCGGCCTCCTCGAGGCCGCCGGGCGCACGCCGGAGCGGCCACCGCTGCGCTACGTCATCTCGGGCGGTTCCTCCCTGCCGGAAGCGGTGCTCGAGGCCTTCTCGGCGCGCTTCGGCGCCCCGATCCACGAGGGGTACGGGCTCAGCGAGACCTCCCCGACGGCGACCGTGAACCACGTCGGTCAGCCCAGCCGCGCCGGCGACGTCGGCACGCCCGTCTGGGGCGTCGACGTCGCCGTCGTCGATCCCGACGACCCCGCGACGCGCCGCCTCGCCCCGGGCGAGATCGGCGAGGTGGCGATCCGCGGGCACTCGCTCTTCCTCCACTACCACGACGATCCCGATGCGACCGCGCGCGCCGTCGTCGACGGGTGGCTGCGCACAGGCGACCTCGGACGCCTCGACGCCGACGGCAGGCTCACGATCGTCGACCGGACGAAGGACGTCATCCTGCGCGGCGGCTACAACGTCTACCCGCGCGAGCTCGAAGAGGTGCTCGCGCGCCTGCCCGGCGTGCGCGTCGTCGCGGTGTTCGGGGTTCCCGACGACCGTCTCGGGCAGGAGGTCGCGGTGGCCGTCGTGCCCGAGGAGGGATCGAGCCTGACAGCGGATGCCGTGGCCGAGTACGCCCGAGCGCGCATCGCGGCGCACAAGTACCCGCGACGCGTCCACCTCGTCGAGGACCTCCCGCTCGGACCGAGCGGCAAGGTGCTCAAGCGCGAACTGACCGCGCGCTACGGCTCGGCTACGAGCGCTTCGTGAAGGCGACAGACTCCTCGACGTGCGGGGCCCACGCCTCGCGCTCGCGATCGGTGAGGCGCCGGGGACGTCCGGTGGCGGCATCCACCAGGACGATCGTCGTCGACGCCTTCGCGTAGACGGTCCCGGGCTCGGCGCCGAGGGGAGAGCACACCTCGTAGCAGACGTCGAGGCTCGCGCCGCCCAGCCGACCGATCCAGAGCTGCACGTCCAGCGGCTCCCGCAGGTACGGGATGGGGGCGAGGTACTCGACCTCCTGCCGCGCGACGAGCGTCACCGTCGTCGCCGACTCGCCCTCGACCGGGGGCGCCGCGGCGTCGTTCACCCCGTCGACCCCGAGGTCGCCACCACCCCAGAAGACCGAGATGCGCGACTCCTCGAGCAGGGTCAGCATCGCGGCGTTGTTGACGTGGCCGTAGGCGTCGAGGTCGCTCCAGCGGAGCGCGACAGGGACGTGGATGCGGGGCACGAACCCACGCTATCGCGGCGATCCGGTAACGATCCGGCAACGACTGAGGTCACCGAAACCCACCGATCGATCGCCTCGGAGGCCCGGAAGCACGGGGATGCGAGGGGGGTCGGCGCCGCGACGACGTGCTCCCAGCCGAATCCCGGTCTTTGCTAGGTTGGGGCACTGCTCCGGGTGTCGCACCCCACGCGACGCGGAGCGCGCACCACCCAGGGCCGCGACCGAGCCCCCTCCCGCACCGGGACGGGGACGGGCGTATGGCCGGCACGACGCGGGATGCAACCCGGCATCCCGACTCCCGCGAGAGCGGCCCGTCGTCCGCCCGGACCGTGACCGAGGCCCGCAGCGTGTTCTGCTGCGGGAGCAGAGAAACGTGACCGACAGCGACATCGCCCTGCGCGCCGACGGGCTCTACAAGGTCTTCGGACGCCGCCCCCAGGATGCCGTCGACCGTCTGCGCGCCGGCGCGGGCCGCGACGAACTCGACCCCGCGACGACGGCCGCCGTCATCGACGCGTCCTTCGACGTGCGCCGCGGCGAGATCTTCGTCGTCATGGGGCTCTCCGGATCGGGCAAGTCGACACTCATCCGCACCCTCAACGGCCTGCAGCCCGCGACGGCCGGCGACATCACGATCGGTGGCGAGCCGATCACCGGCGTCGCCCCGGCACGGCTACGCGAGGTGCGCCGCGAGCGCGTGTCGATGGTGTTCCAGCACTTCGCCCTGCTCCCCCACCGCACGGTGCTCGACAACATCGCCTACCCGCTCGAACTCCGCGGTGTCGCGAAGTCCGAACGCACCGCGAAGGCGGAGGAGTTCCTCCGCCTCGTCGGGCTCGACGGATGGGGCGACTCACCTCCCTCGGCGCTCTCCGGCGGCATGCAGCAGCGCGTCGGAATCGCTCGGGCGCTCGCGGCCGAAACCGACATCCTGCTCATGGACGAGGCGTTCAGCGCCCTCGATCCGCTCATCCGCCGCGAGATGCAGGAGCAGCTGCTCGACCTGCAGGCGCGCCTGCAGAAGACCATCATCTTCATTACCCACGACCTCAACGAGGCGATGTTCCTCGGCGACCGGATCGCGGTGATGCGCGACG
>CAMLMQ010000056.1 GCA_946481135.1 uncultured Microbacteriaceae bacterium | reverse complement strand
TGCGGAACACCCAGTAGCTCCACGCCTGGTAGAGCAGCACCACCGGCAGCCCGACGCCTGCGACGATCGTCATCACGCCGAGCGTGTAGTCGCTCGACGACGCGTTCGACACCGTGAGCGTGAACGCGGGGTCGAGCGTCGACGGCAGCACCGCCGGATACGCCGCGACGAAGATCGCCGCCGCCCCCGCCACGAGGAAGGTCGCGAACCCCAGGAACGCGCGTCCTTCGAGCCGCCTCCGCGCGGCGAGCCAGCCGAGCACCGCCGCGCCGGCGGCGACACCGACGAGGGTCCACGACACGATCGACCCCGACTGCACCTGCACGAGCAGCACCCAGCCGACGAGAGGCAGGAGGGCGAACGGGGCCATGCGCACGACGTCGCGGCCGGCCCGTTCCCGCACGGCACCGTCGGTCTTCAGGGCGAGGAACGTCGCCGCGTGCACGAGGCAGAACCCGACGACGGCGAGACCGCCGAGCACCGCGGTGGGCGTCAGCCACACGAACGGTCCGCCGACCCGGTCGCCGTTGGCGTCGATCGGCAGCCCCGTCGTCGTGAGGGCGAGCGCCGCCCCGATGCCGAAGGCCGCGACGAACGATCCGACGCCGAGCGCGACGTCCCAGCCGCGCCGCCACCGGTCGGTCGCCCCCTTGCCGCGGTACTCGATCGCGACGGCGCGGAAGATGAGGCCGAGCAGCACGAGCACGAGCGGCACGTAGAGCGTCGAGAAGAGCGACGCGTACCAGAGCGGGAACGCCGCGAAGGTCGCCGCGCCCGCGGTGATCAACCACACCTCGTTGCCGTCCCAGACGGGTCCGATCGTGTTGAGCATGAGCCGCTTCTCCTGCTCGCCGCGGGCGCGCACGAGCAGGTGCATGCCGACGCCGAAGTCGAAGCCCTCCAGCAGCAGGAACCCGATCCAGAGCACCGCGATCGCGACGAACCAGATCGTGGGCAGCACATCCATCTCTTGTCTCTCCTGTTCGGTCGGGCGATCAGTAGGCGAACGCGAGCACGTCGTCGCGCTTCTCGGGGGTGTCGTCGTCGTCCGCGTCTCGAGCGGGTGCGAGTTCGGGCATCGCGCCCGCCACGCCGCTGCGCACGTAGCGCACGAGCAGCAGCAGCTCGAAGACGAGGATGACGGCGTAGACGAGCGTGAGCGTGATCACCGAGAACAGCAGCTCGCCCCCCGTCACCCCGGGCGACACGGCCGCGGCGGTGAACATGTAGACGCCGTCGATGCCGCTCGGGTCGGGGTTCGGCGCGACGACGAAGGGCTGCCGCCCCATCTCGGTGAACACCCAGCCGGCGATGTTGGCCCCGAACGGGGCCAGGATGCCGAACACGGCGAGCCGCATGAGCCAGACCGAGCGCGGCACGGTGCCCTTCCGGGTGATCCAGAGCGCCACGGCGGCGGCGAACGCCGCGATCGCGCCGAAACCGATCATGATGCGGAAGCCCCAGTAGGTGACCTCCATGAGCGGCAGGTACTCGATCGTCTGCCCGGCCCGCTCCCCGTAGCGCGGGTCGTCGGGAAGGGTGAGCCCGTAGGCCTCCTGGTATTGCGGGATGAGATCGTTGATGCCGGGCAGCTCGGTCTCGAAGTCGCCCTTGGCGAGGAACGAGAGCAGTCCCGGCACGGCGAGGATCGTGGTGACGCTGTCGCAGTCCTGCGCGCCGAGGTCGCCGATCGAGAGCACCGAGAACTCCGTGCCGGTGTGGCACGCGGCTTCGGCGGCCGCCATCTTGAGCGGCTGCTGCTCGTACATGAGCTTCGCCTGCAGGTCGCCCGTCACGGCGACGCCCGCGAAGGCGACGACGGCGACGGCGGCCCCGATGCGCAGCGACCGGATCCAGACGCCGTGGTCGGCGCGGTCACGACCGGGGATGTCGGGAGCCTCCCCGACGACGACGCGGCCGCGCGCATCCACGGTGTCGATGCCGTCCTTGCGCCGCCGCCACAGCTGGTACCACGCGATGCCGAGCAGGAAGCCGCCGGCGACGGCCATCGCGCCGAACAGGGTGTGCGTGTACGCCGCGAGCGCGGTGTTGTTGGTGAGCACGGCCCAGATGTCGGTCATGACCGGGCGACCGTCGACCAGTTCGACGCCGACGGGGTGCTGCATCCACGAGTTCGCGACGATGATGAAGAACGCGCTGATCCACGAGCCGATGACGGCGAGCCAGAGCGTCGCGAGGTGCAGCCGCTTCGGCAGGCGGTTCCAGCCGAAGATCCACAGACCGAGGAACGTCGACTCGACGAAGAACGCGAGCAGACCTTCGAGGGCGAGGGGCGCGCCGAACACATCGCCGACGAAGCGGCTGTACTCGCTCCACGCCATGCCGAACTGGAACTCCTGCACGAGCCCCGTCGCGACGCCCACGATGAAGTTGACGAGGTACAACTTGCCCCAGAACTTCGTCATCCGCAGCCACCGCTCGTCGCCCGTCCGCACCCACCGGGTCTGCAGCACCGCGACGAGCATCCCGAGCCCGAGCGTGAGCGGCACCATCAGGAAGTGGTAGACGGTCGTGATGCCGAACTGCCAGCGGGCGATGTCGAGCGGGTCCACTGCTGCTCCTTTCGGTGGCGCCGAGCGCGCCGTCGTCGAGGGTCTCGGGTGCCGCGGAGGCGTGCGCAGGGTCGAAAGTCCCGGCGGCAACTTCTACCTCGTGTAGAAATAGTTCTACACCACGTCGAAGTAGTTCGACAGCGTGTAGAATCACTGAGTGGCAAGTGGTCGACCGGCAGGACTCGGGCAGCTGGAGAGCGCCGTCATGGCGGCCCTCTGGGATGCGAGCGAACCCCTCTCGGCGTACGACCTGCTGCCCGGACTCCAGACGATCGACTCCGGGAAGCCGCTCGCCGCGACGACCGTGCTGACCGTGCTCAGCCGACTGGAGCGGAAGGGCTTCGTGACCGCCGACAAGTCGGCCCGCCCGCACCGGTACACCGCGACCGCGTCACGCGCCGACCACGTCGCCGAACTCATGCACGAGGTGCTCGGCGAGTCGGCCGACCGCAGCGCCGTGCTCGAACGATTCGTCGGAGGCGTCTCCGCCGACGACGCCGCGCTGCTGCGGAAGCTGCTCGATCGCTCCTAGCCTGAGGGCATGATCGTCGACCCCGGCCTCGCCGCGGTGGCCGCCGTCTCGCTCGGGGTCGTCGCGCTCGCCCTCGCGGTCCCCGTGCCGATTCTGCTCGCGCGCGCATCCTGGCCGACCGCCGCCCCCGCGCGTGCGCTCGTGCTGTGGCAGCTCATCGCGCTCGCCGGCGGGTTCTCGATGATCGGGGCCCTCGTCGCGGCGGGTGCCGCCCTCGTGCCGCACCACACGCTCGCCGGCGGAGTCGTGCTGGGCATCGCCGTCGGACTCGCCGGCCACCTGCTCGGCCACCTCGCCGCGACGATCGCGTCGGTCGCGCGCTCGAGGCACCGGCACCGCGCGTTGCTCGACCTGCTCGCCGCCCCCGATCCCGACCGGCCGGCGACGCGCATCCTCGACGCCCCCACCCCCGTCGCCTACTGCCTGCCGCAGGGATTCGGCTCGGTCACCGTGCTGTCGCGCGGTCTGCTCGACCGACTCGCACCCGACGAGCTCGCCGCCGTCATCGCGCACGAACGCGCCCACCTCACCCAGCGTCACGACATCGTGCTCGTGGCGTTCCGGGCGTGGCACTCGGCGCTGCCGTGGTTCCCGATCGCGGCCCGGGCGGCCGACGAGGTCACGGTGCTCGTCGAGCTGCTCGCCGACGACGCCGCCCGACGGTCGACCCCCGACAGTGTGCTCGCCCGCGCGATCGCGACCGTCTCCGCCGCCCACGCGACCGACTTCGTGGATGCCGGCGCCGGGCGTCCGCGCGCGACCCGGGACCGCATCCGCCGCCTCACCGCGGGTTGAGTAGCGCCGCGAAGCGACGTGTATCGAAACCCGTGGGTTGAGTAGCGCCGCCAAGCGACGCGTATCGAAACCCGTGGGTTGAGTAGCGCCGCCAAGCGACGCGTATCGAAACCGGGGACGTCGAAGGTCGGGTTTCGATACGCGTGCCGCTGCGCGGCGCGCTACTCAACCCGCAGGCGGTGTCAGTTCGCCCGGTAGACGCTGCGCGCGTAGTCGTGGTACGGCGCCGGGGCGACGGTCGCCCGGATCTTCACCTGGCGGTGCTGCCGGTCGACCTGCGGCTTGCGCGAGATCGGGTCCTCGCCCCACACGACCTCGACGACGGCCCCCTCGGGCACCTCGTTGTCGAGGGTCGCGAGCGACATGTAGAGCTGGTCGAGGGCGATGTAGCCCGCGTCGGTCGAGATGCCGACCTGCTTGCCGTCGAGTTCGACGACGTCCATCTGGTAGAAGCCGTAGCGCGCCTTCGGGAAGTCGAGGAACTTCGCCGGGATGCCGGGCTCCAGCTGCGAGCGCACGACGGCGGCGACATCCTCGGCGTTCCAGAGCAGGGTGACCTTGCGGCGCTTCGGGTCAGCGGCGATCTTCTCGAGCGCCTCGCGGCCGTGGAAGTCGTGGTCGAACTTAACCGACCGACCGAGGCCCAGGTCGAACGGGGTGAACTGGTAGTCGTGCACGTCGGTCGAGTACAGCGACCCGCCGATCGAGCCGGCGCGCGCGGCGGGCAGCCATTCGCGGTACTCGGCGAAGTCGTCGTCCCAGATCGCCGGGAACGGGGTCGGCACCCAGCCCGACTCGAGCGGCGACGACGAGTAGGCCTTCGCGCCGACCCGGCGGATGTCGTACTCGGCTCCGGCCTCCATCATCGCGTCGAGCACGGTCTGCCCGTCGGCGTAGTTCCCGTAGAACTCGAAGCCGGGCTGCCCGGCCATGCCGTGGCGCAGCGCCTTCACGGGGACGCCCGCGATCTCCAGGTCGGCGATGTGGAAGAACTTCACCTCGGGCACCGGTCCGCCCCAGAGCTTCTCCATGACGTGGTCGGCTTCGGGGCCCTGGATCTCGTAGCGGAAGAACGTCGGGTCGTTGCCCGCGCCCCGCATCGCGGAGTTCGCCTCGAGACGGTGGTGCACGTCCTTGCCCGCCGCTTCGGCCTTCTCGACGTTGAACCGCACCCAGTCGATGAGGATGTGGTGGCCGACGAGCACGAGGCCCTCACGGTCGTCGGAGTTGTAGAAGAGGATGCCGTCGCCGATGAGGTAGCCCGCGTGGTTGACGGCGATGAGCTGCTTGGCGACGCCGGCGCGGAAGTTCGCGAACGTGTTGGGCGAGATCGACGACAGGATCGGGATGAGGTCGGAGCCGCCGAGGAACAGCTGCGTCATGTGGTGCGACTGGTCCATGATCGCGACGCTCGACGACCAGGCGCGCTGTTCGTCGCGCCAGTTCGTGAACTCGGGCTGGATCGGGAACGTGATCGAGGGCCAGTCCTGGTTGCGCAGCAGCTCGACGGCGCTGCCGGCGCGGGCGACGGCCTGGGCGAGGGTTTCGGAAGTCATCATCGATTCCTTAGGTCGGACGAGTGGTTCGTCGGCAGTGTAGGAGCGCCGGATCGGAAGCCGGATGGCAACTCTCTTTGAAAGGAAGTACAGTGCGAGGACGAGCGAAGGAGCTTCCATGGCCCGGCAGTCGAACGGCGTCTCCGCGATCAGCCGCGTCGTGCGCATCCTCGACACCTTCTCGTTCGAGGCGCCCTTCCTCTCGCTGAGCGAGATCTCGGAGCGCGCGGGCATCCCGATGTCGTCGGCGCACCGCATCGTGCAGGAGCTCGTCGACCACGGGCTGCTCGAGCGGATGCCCGACCGCAGCTACCGCGTCGGCAACCGGCTGTGGGAGATGGGCAGCCGCACCCCCGGCGCGCTCGGGCTTCGCGAGATCGCCCTGCCCTACCTCCACGCCATCCAGTCGCGCGTGCGCCAGCACACCCAGCTGCTCGTGCGGTCGGGGCTCGACATCCTCGTCATCGAGCGCCTCTCGTCGCGCGACGCCGTCGTCAACGCCTCGATCGTCGGCGGGCGCACCCCGCTGCAGCTCTCGTCGAGCGGGATCGTGTTCCTCGCGAACGCCGAGGAGGATCTCGTGCCGGCGATCCTCGAACGCGGGCTCGGGCCGATCACGCCGCACAGCCTGCGCACCGAGGCGCAGCTGCGGGAGGCCGTCGACCGCGCCCGCCACGACGGGTACGCGGTCTCGGAGGGGTGGATCTTCGAGGAGTCCCGCGGCGTCGCGGTGCCCGTGCGCGGTTCGCAGGAGGTGATCGTCGGCACGGTCGGCGTCGTCATCCCGAACGACCGCTCCCCCGTCGACGACATCGTGCGGCTGCTGCGGCTCGCCGCCGAGGGCATCTCCGACGCGTTGCTGCGCAGCTACCTGCCGCCGGGGCACCCGCACGCGCGCCCGGGCGGCGTCTACCGGCAGCTCGTGTCGTCGAGCGAACGGTCGATGGAGTACTTCGAGCACCTGCTCGAGGAGCACGAGGCCGAGAGCCGGGCTCAGGCGGGCAGGTAGGACTCCAGCCGCGGGTACACCCGTCGCACGTTGCCCTCGTACACGGCCGCGCGCTGCTCGGG
This sequence comes from uncultured Microbacteriaceae bacterium, assembly GCA_946481135.1. The sequence goes on along the minus strand of CAMLMQ010000056.1, from coordinate 7,947 downwards.
CGTGATGTCGGCCGCGTCGACGTACCTGCCCGTGTCGTCCCACCCCGACCCGGTCGAGGGGTTGTCGCCGCGCACGGCGCCGAGCATCTCCGACCCGAACAGGATGCGCTCGGTCGGCACGACGTCGAGCAGCAGGTCGATCCCCGCCTGGTGGTAGACGCACGTGTCGAAGTAGACCCGCTCGGTCGCCCCCTCGAAGTCCCAGCCGTCCCGCACGCTCATGCCCTGGAAGCGCCCCCAGTGGAACGGGATCGCGCCGCCGCCGTGCGGGATGACGAGCCGCAGCGACGACTGCTCCTTCAGGAAGCCCGATTGGAGGATCTGCACGAAGAACGTCGTGTCGGCCGAGAGGTAGTACGACCCGGTCGTCTGGAAGAACGGGTTCTCGGCCTGGCTGACGTGCAGCATCCCGGGCACGTCGAGCTCCTGCATGGCCTCCCAGAGCGGCCACCAGTAGCGGTCGCCGAGGTCGGGGCCCGACCAGTACCCGCCCGTGGGGTCGGGGTTCACGTTGCACGCGACGAAGCCGAGCTCTTCGACGCACCGCCGCAGCTCGTCGACGGACGCGTCGAGCGAGGCGCCCGGCGACTGCGGCAGCTGCGCGACGGGCACGAAGCGTCCCGGGAAGAGGTCGCACGCGCGCTTCACGAGGTCGTTCTGCCGACGCGTCCAGTCGAGCGACGTGCGCTGGTCGCCGACGTGCTGCCCCATCCACGACGCACGCGGCGAGAACAGGGTGACGTCGATGCCGCGCTCGCGCTGCACGCGCAACTGCCCGTTCTCGATGCTCGCGCGGATCTCGTCGTCGCTCACGGGATAGTCGGCGTCGACCGGCTCGGGCGCGCCGTCGAGAGCGGCGACCTGCGCGTCTCGCCACGCCCCCACGTTCGGCGGAGTCGTCGTGTAGTGGCCGTGGCAGTCGATGATCACCCCACGAATGTAGCCAGAATCGTCGACAATCTCGACGGGCGATCCGCGGAGTGAAACGGAGGATCCGGTCAGTCGGGAGGCCGCGGCCGGTCGAGCACGGACCCCGCCGACACCCGCAGCAGCCGACGCACGAGCGGCACGTCGTCCTCCGTCGACGGCGCCGTCTCGGCGGGGCGCTCGAGCTCGCCGGTGAGCGGATGCCGCAGGGCGAGACCGGGCACGTCGGCCGCCGTCGCGTACCCGGCCTGCCGCTCGCGACTCATCTGGCGCACGGCCCGACCGCCCGCGAGCACCCAGCCGGCGAACCCGGCGACCGCGACGACGCCCGCGACGAGGAGGACGGGCGGGGGCAGCTCGGCCCCGAACCCGGCCGCGAGGAGCGTCAGCAGGGGAACCGACGTGCCGACCGCGAGGGCGAGCCGCGCGCGCCCCAGCCACTCCCCCGCCGTCGGGCCGGGGAGGAGGGCCGGGTCGCGCTCTCGCATCGCCGCGGTCAGCGCCGCCCGGAGCGCCGCTTGTTGAAGACGTCGAAGGCGACCGCGAGCAGCAGCACGAGCCCCTTCACGGCCTGCTGCCACTCGATGCCGATGCCCATGATCGACATGCCGTTGTTGAGCACGCCGATGATGAGGCCGCCGATGATGGCGCCGCCGATCGTGCCGATGCCGCCCTGCACGGCCGCACCGCCGATGAAGGCGGCCGAGATCGCCTCGAGCTCGAAGCCCTCACCCGCCTTCGGTCCGGCGAGGTTGAGGCGCGCGGTGAAGATGAGACCCGCGAGCGCCGCGAGCGCCCCCATGTTCACGAACAGCCAGAAGTCGACCTTGCGGGTCTTGATGCCCGAGAGCTCCGCCGCGTGACGGTTGCCGCCGATCGCGTAGACGTGGCGACCGAAGACCGAACGGTTCTGCAGGATGCCGTAGATGATGATGAGCGCCGCGAGGATGAGCAGCGTCACGGGCACACCGCGGAAGATCGCGAGCGCGTAGGTGAAGGCGCCGAGGCCGGCGATCGTGAGGGCGATCTTCGCGATGAACCAGCCGAAGGGCTCGACATCCTGCGCGTAGTTGACGCGACCGCGACGCGTGCGCACCTGCTGCACGACGATGATCGCGATGACGAAGGCGCCCATCGCGAGGGTCACCGGATCGACGCCGAAGTCGCCGAGCAGGTTCGTGAGGTAGCCGTTGCCGATCGCGCGGAACTCGGTCGGGAACGAGCCGATGTTCTGGTTGCCGAGCACGACGAGCGCGAGTCCGCGGAAGATGAGCATGCCCGCGAGCGTCACGATGAACGCGGGGATGCCGACGTAGGCGACCCAGAAGCCCTGCCAGGCCCCCACGAGGGCGCCGACCAGCAGACCGCCGATGATCGCGAGCCACCACGGGAACCCGAGTTGACTCGTGAACACGCCCGCGACGGCGCCGATGAACGCGGCGACCGACCCGACCGAGAGGTCGATGTGCCCCGCGACGATGATGAACACCATCCCGATCGCGAGCACGAGGATGTACCCGTTCTGCACGATCAGGTTCGAGATGTTCTGCGGGTAGAGCAGGATGCCCTGCGTCGTGATCGAGAAGAACACGACGACGAGCACGAGCGCGACGAAGATGCCGTTGCGACCGAGGTCGCTGACGACGTGCGAGAGCGCCCGCGTCGCGCGGTTCACCGGCGGCGGGGTGGTCTCCGCGGCGGGTCGGGTGAGCGAGTCGGACATCAGCGCGTTGCCTCCATGGTCATGAGCTTGATGAGTGCTTCGGGGGTGGCGTCGGCGGCCGGCAGTTCTCCCGTGATGCGGCCCTCCGACAGGGCGTAGACGCGGTCGCAGATGCCGAGGAGCTCCGGCAGCTCCGAGGAGATGACGATGATCGCCCGCCCCTCCGCCGCGAGTCGGTTGATGATCGTGTAGATCTCGAACTTCGCGCCCACGTCGATGCCGCGGGTCGGCTCGTCGAGGATCAGCACGTCGGGCGAGCTGTAGATCCACTTCGACAGCACGACCTTCTGCTGGTTGCCGCCGGAGAGCTTCCCCGTCGGCACGAGCACGCTCGGAGCCTTGATGTTCATCTCCTTGCGGTACCGGTTCGCGACCTGGAACTCCTCGCCCTCGTTGACGAGACCGGCGCGGGAGATCTTGTCGAGCGAGGCCACCGAGATGTTGCGCTTGATGTCCTCGATGAGGTTGAGCCCGTAGTACTTGCGGTCCTCGGTCGCGTACGCGATGCCGTTCGCGATCGCCTCGGCGACGGTGCGGGTGCGCACCTCTCGGCCCCGCACGAAGACGCGGCCGCTGATGCGCGAGCCGTAGCTGCGACCGAACAGGCTCATCGCGAACTCGGTGCGACCGGCGCCCATGAGCCCCGCGATGCCGACGATCTCACCGGCGCGGGCCGTGATCGACACGTCGTCGACGACGACGCGGGACGGATCCTGCGGATGGTGCGCCGTCCAGTTCTCGACCCGGAAGATCTCCTCGCCGATGTGCGGGGTGTGGTCGGGGTAGCGGTGCTCGAGGTCGCGACCGACCATGTCCTTGATGATGCGGTCTTCGGTGACGTCGGTCTTCGCGATCGTCTCGATCGGCTTGCCGTCGCGGATGACGGTCACGCGGTCGGCGATGCGGCGGATCTCGTTGAGCTTGTGGCTGATGATGATGCTCGTGATGCCCTGACCCTTGAGATGCAGGATGAGGTCGAGCAGGTGCGCGGAGTCCTCGTCGTTGAGCGCCGCCGTCGGCTCGTCGAGGATGAGCAGCTTCACCCGCTTGGAGAGCGCCTTCGCGATCTCGACGAGCTGCTGCTTGCCGACGCCGAGGTCGAGGATCTTGGTCGTCGGGTTCTCGGTGAGTCCGACACGGGCGAGCAGCTTCGCCGCCTCGTCGTTGGTGCGGTGCCAGTCGATGAGGCCGAAGCGGCCCGTGACCTCGTTGTTGAGGAAGATGTTCTCGGCGATCGAGAGGTGGGGGCTGAGCGCGAGCTCCTGGTGGATGATGACGATGCCGGCGGCTTCGCTGTCGCGCAGGCTGCGGAACTGCACCGGCTCGCCCTCGAAGACGATCTCGCCCTCGTAGGTGCCGTACGGGTACACGCCCGAGAGCACCTTCATGAGCGTCGACTTGCCGGCGCCGTTCTCGCCGCAGATCGCGTGGATCTCGCCGCGCTCCACCTCGAGGGTGACGTCCTTGAGGGCGACGACGCCCGGGAACGTCTTGGTGATGGAGCGCATCTCGAGGATGTTGTTGGTCACGAGCTCTCCGCCTCTTCGTCGGCTGCTGGGGGTGAGGGTAGTCGAGGGGTGCCGGTGGCGGGAGGGGTGCTCCCGCCACCGGCAGCGTTCATCGCGGAACGCGGGGTCTTACAGGCCGATCTCCTCGGCCGTCCAGTACCCGGTGTCGACCAGGGCCGACTCGATGTTGTCGGAGACGACGATCACCGGCTGCAGCAGGTACGACGGCACGACCTTCACGCCGTTGTCGTAGTCGGTGTCGTTGTTGATCTCCGGCTCGTCGCCGTTGAGCACGTCGATGGTCATCTCCGCCGCCACGGCCGCGAGCTCGCGGGTGTCCTTGAAGATGGTCGCGTACTGCTCGCCCGCGAGGATCGCGCGCACGCTGTCGAGCTCGGCGTCCTGACCCGAGATGATCGGGAAGTCGGCGCCCACGGTGTAGCCCGCGTCCGTCAGCGCCGAGATGATGCCGCGGCTGATGCCGTCGTAGGGCGACAGCACCGCGTCGACCTGCTCGCCGCCCGAGTAGTTCGCCGTGAGGATGTCCTCCATGCGGCTCTGGGCGGTCTCGCCGTCCCAGCGCAGCGTGGCGACCTGCTCGATGTCGGTCTGACCCGACTGCACGACGAGCGTTCCGTCGTCGATCAGCGGCTGGAGCACATCCATCGCGCCGTTGAAGAAGAAGAACGCGTTGTTGTCGTCGAGCGAGCCCGCGAAGAGCTCGATGTTGAACGGTCCGGCCGGGGCGTCCGCCGCGGGGTTGCCCTCGAGGTCGGTGAGGCCGAGGCCGTTGAGCACCGACCACGCCTGCTGCTGTCCGACGAGGAAGTTGTCGAACGTGGCGTAGTAGGAGACCGCGTCGGTCTCGCGGAGCAGACGGTCGTAGGCGATGACCGCGACGTCCTGCGCCGCCGCGTCCTCGAGCACGCTCGTGAGCGTCGTGCCGTCGATCGCCGCGACCACGAGCGCGACCGCGCCGCGGGTCAGCATGTTCTCGATCTGGCTGACCTGGGTCGGGATGTCGTCCTCGGCGTACTGGAGGTCGACTTCGAAGCCGGCCTCCTCGAACTGGGCCTTGAGGGCGTCGCCGTCCTGGATCCAGCGCTCGGAGGAGCGGGTCGGCATCGCGATGCCGACGAGGCCGCCCTCGGCGTCGCCGCCGGTCGAGCCGCCTCCGGGCGAGCACGCCGCGAGGCCGGCAGCCACCGCGAGCGCCGCGCCGAACGCGAGAATGCGCTTGAGCTTCACTGTGTTTCCTTTCTGAAATGGACGCCGTTGTCGGTTGTGGTGCAATCGCCGGTCTCGTCCATGAAGACCGGACATCGGGGCCGGGCCGCAGCCCGGGGGTCGGGGGTCAGGGCATCGCCTCCGCGGAGGAAGCCCGGAGGTCACGCCGGCGCGCGGCGTGGGAGCGGATGTCGTCGGGGGCGAGTCGCGCCGGGGTGCCGAGCTGACGCGCGAGATGCGCGGTGGTCGCGGCCTGTTCGGCGATGAGCACCGACCGGGCGGCCGCGCGGGCGTCGGCCCCGACGGCGACGACGCCGTCGTGCGGCACGAGCAGAGCCGGCGAACCGGACGCCGCGACGGTGGTCAGGAGGGTGCGGGCGACGTCGGCGGCCTCGGGGCCGGGTGCGGCGGCGGGTGCGGGGGCGAGCGGGAGGTCGCCGCCGAACTCCTCGGCCATCGCGACGGTGACGCACGGCACGGCTTCGCCCGCGGCGGCCCAGGCCGCGACGTGCGCGGCGCGGCTGCGCGCGATGCCGCCGACCGTCGGGTCCTGCCGGTAGAGCTCGCCGTGCACGGCGACGTCGGACGGGGTCGCGAGATCGGCACCCGGGGTGTCGGCGACGGGGCGGCCGTCGAGGTCGCACAGCACCATCCGCTCGGGACCCGCGTCGCCGTCGCCGGCGTCGGGCGTGATGAGCAGCAGGTCGGCGCCGGGGATGCGGCTGGAGAGGCTCCCGCCGGACGCCGAGACGGCGCCGCTGCGGCGCAGTTCGGCGTGACGCTCGGCGAGGTCTTCGCGGAGGCGGGCGATGACGACCTGGTGCTCGGGCGAGAGCGGTGGAGCGGTCTGCGCTCGCTCTTCGATCACCGGCGACTCCGTCGTCTCGTTCTGGCCCTGCCCATGTGACCGTTCACACGGGGCGGAGTCATCGTAACGGCGAAACGGTCACATCTGTCAAGTCCCGGCGCCGATCTTCGGCGCGTCGATCAGAAGCGGGCGTTCGACGGGGGCGGTGCCGTCGACTCGCGTACGACGAGTTCGGGCAGCACGAGTTCGAGCGGCGCGGCCCTGCCGTGCAGCTGATCGAGCAGCAGCGCGACCGCGCGACGGCCGATCTCGGCGAAGTTCTGCCGCACCGTCGTGAGCGGCGGCGCGAAGTGGGCGGCCTCGGGGATGTCGTCGAACCCCACGACGCTGATGTCCTCCGGCACGCGCAGCCCGAGCTCCCGGCAGGCGTGCAGGAAGCCGAGCGCCATCTGGTCGTTGCCGGCGAAGACCGCCGAGAAGTCGCGGAAGCGCAGCAGTTCGAGCCCCGCGTAGTAGCCGAAGTGCGCGCTCCAGTCGCCGAGGATCGGCGCCCGCGTGCGCAGGTCGGCGGCGTTGATCTCGTCGAGGTAGCCCTGCATCCTCGCCTCGGCCTCGATCCAGTCCTGCGGACCGGCGATGTGCAGGATCTCGGAGTGCCCGAGATCGATGAGGTGACGCGTCGCGAGCCGCGCGCCGAGCGACTGGTCGGTCGTCATGCCGTGACCGCCGCCGTGGTCGGCGCTCTGCAGGGTCACGTAGGGGATCGTGAGCGCGAGCTCCTCGATCACCTCGAGGACGCGCTGCTGCGGCGCGATGACGACGAGGGCCTCGACCGACTGGCTCATCAGGTAGTCGAGCGCGGCGCGGATCGACGGGGCGTCGGGCGTCGCCATCGACGTGAAGCTCGACCGGTAGCCGGCATCCCGTGCCGCCGTCTCGATCGCGGCGATGCTCGTCGCCGGCCCGTACTGCGACGACTGCGAGGTGAGCACTCCGATCGTGCGCGAGCGGCTCGTGACGAGCGCGCGCGCCGCCGGGTTCGGCCGGTAGCCGATGCGCTCGATGACCTCACGCACGCGGCTGCGGGTCTCCTCGCGCAGGCTCGGGTGGTCGTTGAGCACGCGCGAGACGGTCTGATACGACACCCCCGCGAGCCGGGCGACGTCGCGGATGTTCGGCGCACGCCCGGACGCGAGGTCCGGTTCCCCGTCGTCGGGCGCGTGAACGGTCACATGAGCATCATCCGGCATCCACCGCCCGCCCCGCCAATCCCCCGGGCGGCCGAGGGCTACATCGCGCGGAGGATGACCGCCGAACCCTGTCCGCCGCCGCCGCAGATGCCGGCGGCACCGAGCGTGCCCGAGCCGAGGGCGGCGAGCTGCCGCGCGAGTGTGCCGACGATGCGCGCACCCGACGCGCCGACCGGATGCCCGAGCGCGATCGCGCCGCCGTGCACGTTCACGAGGTCGCCCGAGATGCCGAGCAGGTCGACCGACCGCACGGCGACGGCCGCGAACGCCTCGTTGATCTCGACGCGCGCGAGGTCGGCGGACGTGACCCCGTCGAGGCGCGCGAGCGCGGCGAGGATCGCGTGCGCGGGCTGCGCGTGCAGCCGCGTGTCGGGTCCGGCGACCGCGGCGTGCGCCTCGATCCGGGCGAGCGGGGTGATGCCGCGCGCGGCGGCGGTCTTCTCCGACATGAGCACGAGCGCGGCGGCGCCGTCGGTGATCTGCGACGAGTTGCCCGCCGTGATG
>CAMLMQ010000055.1 GCA_946481135.1 uncultured Microbacteriaceae bacterium | reverse complement strand
AGACGCCCCAGAAGGTGCCCGAGGGCGAGAGTTCGGCGGTGCAGAAGTCGATCACCCGACGCGCGGCCTCCTCGGCCGCGGGGTCGCCGACACGGCGCGCATGACGCAGGAGGGCGAACGCCCACGGGATGCCCGACACCCAGCCGACGTGCATCGCCTGCCGGTCGACGCGCTTCCCGTCCTGACCCGACACCTCGCGATCGAAGCCGACCGTCTCCAGCAGCACGCCCGGGTCGGGGTCGTAGTGCCAGCGCACGAGACCCTCGGCGGCGACCTCGGCGGCGGTGGCCGCATCCGTCCACGGGTTCTGCGGGAAGCGCGCGGCGGATGCGGCGTGCCGCGCGCGCAGGATGCGGTCGTAGTCGTGGCGGTCGGCGGCGAGCGCGTCGAGCGTGACCTCGAGCGTCACGGTCTCCCCCGGCGTGAAGCGGTGCCGGCGCACCTCGGCGGCGCGCGGCTCGTCGGACCCGTAGTACGACACCGGGTACTCCCGCGCGGGCGCGGTGACGGCGAGGGTCGCCGTGCCGTCACGGAACGCGAAGCCGACCGACTGCTCGCCGAGCGGGCCGACCTCGTCGGCGCCGAGCGCGACCCCGCCCCGGCCGTCGCCGGTCCAGCAGAAGACGATCGGCGTCGCCGCGCGGTCGACGCGGACGTGCCACTCGTCGCTCACCATCGCGGCGTGCTGCGCGGGCGTCGAGGCGCCGGATTCGTAGCGCGGGAAGACGCGGTCGTTCGCCGCGGGCCGGTTCTCGCCGTAGAAGGCGCCGGGGATGAGGAACCACGGGTCGGTCGCCGGGAGCGCGACCGTGATCCGGATCGCCGCCTCGACGGGGGCGGCACCGCGGTACGCCACGGTCACCGACGTGCCCGCCGCCCGCACATCGAAGTCCCCGGCCGGGGCGTCGAGCACCTCGACCGCGAGCGGCGGCAGACCGGGGGACATCACTCCCCGACGGGCAGCTCGAGCAGGTCGACCTCGACGGGGTCACCCGTGCGCGGCACCCGGAAGGTGCGCACCTGGTAGGGGCCGAAGTCCGCCTCGAATGCGCGGCCGAGGAGCGGCAGGTCGATCGACGCCGTCGCCGGCTCGGGCGTCGTGTTGACCGCGCGCACGATGAGGTCGGCGCCGCCCGCCTCGCCGGCCGCGGCATCCTCACTGCCCTTGATCGCGGTGATCTGCACGGCCGCGTGGCCGTCGTCGGCGTACGAGCCCTCGGGCCCGAGGTCGCCGTCGTGGAACGACTCGAGCATCGCGCGCACGCGCTGCCCGAGCTCGACGGCCCGGCGCGACGGCTGCGCGGCGCGGTGGTCGCCCGCGTGCGGGATGACCTCGTAGCGGAACCGCTGGAGACCCTGGTCTTGATACGAGTAGTAGCCCGAGTCGTCGAGCAGGCGCGGGTCGTGCCACGAGTAGACGGGGCTGCGCACGGCGGTGATGCCGATGCTCGGGGCGTCGCCGGGCGACACGTCCCAGCCGTGCTTGTTCGTCGCGACGACGGTCAGACCCGCGGGGGCGCCGTCGACCGTTCCGGTCAGGTCGACCCACGACTGGGCCGGCTCCTCCGCACCGTCGACGGGCCGCTCGAGCTCGCCGTAGGGGATCTCGTAGGTGCCGCGGCTGTCGGCGAGAGCGGTGGGGAAGCGCAGCTTCAGCAGGTGCGCCTTCTCGCGCCAGTCGAGCTCGACCTCGACGCGCAGCTGCGTCGCGTCGTGCCCGAGCACGAGCTCCTCGACGAGGGTCGAGCGACCCCACGAGCGCTCGATGCGCAGGCTCGCGAAGAGCGACCCCGAGGAGCGCACCGAGATGCGGTCGACGTTCATCGGGGCGCCCTCCCACGCGTAGGAGACGACGCGGTGGCCCCACGTGTCGGTCGGGTCGTCGCACACCTGGGTGTGGGTCTCCGACGGGGTCCCGGCGACGAGGTCGACGCCGGTCGCCTTGTCGACGAGCGAGCTGAGCCACCCCGTGGCGGGGTCGACGACGACCCGGAGGTGCTCGTTCTCGAGCGAGGTCTCGGTGACGACGAGCCCGCCTGACGGCGGCGGGTTGAGCGCGGGCCCGGGACGCAGACGGTAGAGCCGGTAGCCGAAGGGCGGGAGCGACGCGCGGAAGGCGACCGCGCCGCGGCCCTTGTCGTCGGTCGTCGCGACCGACTGCACGCGCTGCGACACGGTCGTCTCACCGCGTCCGTCGACGACGTGCACGCCCGTCGGCTGCACGCCGTACTGCAGCTCGACGTCCTCCTCGACGGCCCACGGGTGCGGGTTGAAGACGACGACGGGCTGCGTCGCCGCCTCGAAGGGGATGTCGATGCGACGCGCGATGACGTTGTGCGCCCGCGTGATGAGGCGCTTGCTGATCGCGACCGCTTCCCCGAGCTGGTCGCGGGCGTCGTCGTAGGACTGCTCGATCGCCGACCCGGGCAGGATGTCGTGGAACTGGTTGAAGAGCACCTGCTTCCAGGCGCGCTCGAGGTCCTCGCGCGGGTACGCGATTCCGGATTCGAGCGCTGACACGGCGGCCCAGCGCTCGGCGTTGAGCACCGCGAACTGCGCCCGGCGCTGCCAGGCCTTGATGCCCGAGTGCGCCGAGTAGCAGCCCGGCGCGTGGTGCTGGAGGTCGTCGCGCCGCACCCCGAGGGAGTCGAGGAAGGCCGGCCCCCGCGCGATCATCTCGTCGAAGTACTCACGCGGTGACGACATCTTCATCCTCCCGAATGAGCCCATGCGGTCGTAGCGGTAGATGGATTCGATGTTGGCCTTCGTCGGACCGCCGCCGTGGTTGCCGACACCGTAGAACACCATCCCCTCGCCGAGCGACGAGTCGAGCTGGCCGATCGACTTCTCGGTCTGCCACGCGACGTCGCCGGGCGGGGAGCAGTACTCGAACGGGATGCGGTACGCGAGGATGCGGGAACCGTCGGGCGACTCCCAGTGGAAGAGCGAGTCGTCGAGATCGCCCTCGTGCTTGCCCGGGCGCAGGAACATGTAGGAGTCCATGCGCTGCCCGCGCAGGATCTGCGGGATGTTGGCGTTGTGCCCGAAGGGGTCGACGTTCATGCCGACATCCGCGAGCTTGCCGAAGCGGCTGAGCAGGTAGCGCTGGCCGTAGAGCCCCTGCCGGGCGAACGACTCGCCCATCGGCATGTTGTTGTCGGGTTCGACCCACCACCCGCCGACGTTCACCCAGCGGCCCTCCGCGACGCGCTCCTGGATGCGGGCGAACAACTCGGGGTCCTGCTCCTCGACCCACTCCAGCAGCACGATCTGGTCGCACGTGAAGATGAAGTCGGGGTACTCGTCCATGCGTTCGAGCACCGACTTGAACGTCGCGCGGGCCTCCTGATAGCCCTCCTGCCACGGCCACAGCCACACCGGGTCGAGGTGGCTGTTGCCGATCATGTGCAGCACACGGTTCGAGGTCGCGTGGGGGCGCGTATCGCGCGACAGGCCGCCCTGCGGTCCCGACGGCGCGTTGGCGACCGGGGCCTTCGCAGGGGCGGTCGGCTTCTTCGCCGAGGGGGTCATGCGTACTCCTGGTCTGCGTCGGCCCACGCGTCGATCATCTCGCTGATCACGTGGAGCATGAAGGTGTGCATCTCCTGGATGCGCGGGGTCGTCGTCGACGGGACGATGAGCGCGTGGTCGGCGTGGGCCTTCGCGGGTCCGCCGTCGCCGCCGCCGAAGAGCACCGTGGTGGCGCCGTTCGCCTGCGCCGCCGCGAGAGCCGACACGATGTTCGGGCTCTTGCCGCTCGTCGTGAAGGCGGCCACGACATCCCCGGGGCGCGCGAGCGCCTGCACCTGGCGGCTGAACACGTCGGCGTAGTCGTAGTCGTTCGCGATACAGGTCATCGTCGTCGAGTCGGTCGACAAGGTGACGGCGGGCAGCGGCCGGCGGTCGCGCTTGTAGTGGCCGATGATCTCGCCCGTGAAGTGCTGGGCGTCGGCGGCGCTGCCGCCGTTGCCGAAGGTGTAGAGGATGCCGGCGCCCGAGTAGGCCTCGATGAGCAGTTCGCCCACCCGCCGCACGTCGGGCAGCATCGCGTGCACGGCCGCCGCGACGCGTTCGTGGTCGTCGAGTTGCGTGTGCATCCAGTCGCGGGGCCCGGCGGGGGCTGACTCAGACATGACTGGTCTCCTCGATGCTGGTCTCGTCGATGCGGCTCGCGGCGTGGACGGCGGCGCCGACCAGGCACTCGTAGGGGGCGAGCGCGGCGCGCTCGATGCGCACGGCCGCGGCGGCCGGGGCCATCGCGGTCTCGTCGACGATCGCGCGCACCCGCGTGAAGAGCTCGCCGCCCGAGCGGGTGACGCCGCCCCCGAGCACGACGACCTCGGGCTCGAAGGTGTTGACGAGGTCGACGACCGCCTGTCCGACGACGTCGAGCGTCTCGTCCCAGATGCGACGCGCGAGTGGGTCGCCCGACTGGGCGGCGGCGACGACGTCCTCGGCGCGGACGGTCTCGAGTGCGGCGAGCACCGTCGTCTCGCGCGCGGCGGCCACGGCGTCGCGCGCCCGGGACGCGATCGAGGTTCCCGACGCGTAGGCCTCGAGGCAGCCGAAGCGACCACACGTGCACCGGCGACCGAACGGGCGCACCATGACGTGTCCGAACTCGCCGCCGTTGCCGGCCGCACCGCGGTGCGGGAGGCCGTTGAGCACCGCGCCTCCGCCGACGCCGGTGGAGAGAGTGAGGTAGAGCGCGTTGCGGGCGCCGGCGGCGGCGCCGAACGCCGCCTCCCCGAGCATCCCGGCGGTGGCGTCGTTGACGAGGTGGGCGGGCACGCCGAAGGCCTGCGCGGCGAGCGGTCCGAGCGGCACGTCGTCCCAGTCGGGCAGGTTGAGGGGGCGCATGACGACGCCGGTCTCGGCGTCGAGCGGGCCGCCGCAGCTGATGCCGACCGCGGCGACGTCGCCGCCGTAGGTGGCGATCGCCTCCCGCCCCATCGCGAAGAGCCGGGCGAGCACCGCGTCGGGCCCTTCATGCTTGTCGGTCGGCCGCACGAGCAGCCCGGAGATGGTGCCGTCGGGGTCGACGACGCCGACGGCGAGCTTGGTGCCGCCGATGTCGAGCGCCAGCGTCGAGCGCCTCGGTGCGGTCATGCGAGTGGTCCTGCCTCGGGGAGTGCTGCCCGAGGCCGTCGAAGTGACGTCCCTGGCATCGTTCCCACATCCTAAGGACTCGGCGGGAGGCGGGTCAACCGAAGACCTCCGCCCCGTCGCCTCGCCGATGCCCGGTATCGTTGCCACACATGACTCGGCTCCCGGTCCGCGGCGTCATCGAAGGGTTCTACGGCGAGCCGTGGAGTCACGCCGAACGCCTCCGCCTGCTGCACGAACTCGGGTCGTGGCGCATGAACCGCTACGTCTACGCCCCGAAGGACGACGCCCGGCACCGCGCCCGGTGGCGCGACCCCTATCCCGACGATGAGGCCGGACGCCTCGCCGAACTCGCCCGAGCCGGACGGGACGCGGGCGTCGACGTCGTCTACGCGCTCCACCCCGGCCTCGACATGGTGCACGCCGACGAGCGCGACCACGCCGCGATCGCGGAGAAGGTGCGGACACTGCACGCGCTCGGCATCCGGCGCTTCGCCCTGCTGTTCGACGACATCGAGTACGGCCTCGACGACCCGCGGGATGTGCACGCCTGGGGCTCGGGTCCGGTCGGGTCGGGCCGCGCCCACGGCGCGACCTGCTCCCGGTTCGAGGCCGAGGTGCTCGGGCCGCTCGGCCTCGGGGGCACCTTGCTCATGGTGCCGACCGACTACGCCGGGTCGGGCCGCACCGAGTACCGCGACGGCCTCGACGAGACCCTCGGCGTCGACGTCGGCGTCACGTGGACGGGCGACGACATCGTGGTCGGCGAGGTCACGAGCGAGCACGTGCGGGGGGCGGCGGACGCGTTCGGCGGGCGGCCGCTCGTGCTGTGGGACAACTTTCCCGTCAACGACTTCGACCCGTCCCGGGCGTTCCTCGGGCCGCTCGTCGGCCGGCCGGCCGACCCGGCGGGGCTGCACGGCATCCTCGCGAACCCGATGGTGCAGTTCGAGCCGAGCCGCTTCGCGCTGCACACCGTCGCCGCGTGGGCGCTCGACCCGGCCGGCTACGACCCCGCAGCGGCCGCAGAGGATGCTCTCCACGCGGTCGCCGGCGCCGACGCGGAGTCGCTGCGGGCCCTCGTCGCCGCAGCGTCGAGCTGGCCACCCTCGCGCACGCAGCATCCCGAACTCGCCGCCGCCGTCGACGCGGCGTTCGCGGGGTCGGAGGCCGCGCTCGACCGCCTGCTCGCCGACCTGCGCGGCCTCGGCGGCATCCCGATCGGCACCCCGCTCACGCGGGCCTTGCACCCCTGGGCGGTGGCCGGCGGCCTCACCGCCGACGTGATCACGGCGTCCGTCGCCCTCGCGCGCGGGAGCGGCGCCGACGATGCCGTGGTGGCGGCGTGGGAGGCGGCGCGCACGGCGCGTCACGGCCTCGCGCGCGACACGGCCCGGACCGCCGCGGAGCGCGCCCTCGGACGCCCCGTCCCCGACCCCGCGAAGCACGACACCGGCGTCCCGCCCGACCAACCCGTGGGTTGAGTAGCGCCGCGCGCAGCGCGACGCGTATCGAAACCGGGTACGTCGAAGGCGGGGTTTCGATACGCGAGCCGCTCACGCGGCGCGCTACTCAACCAGCGGGGGTGTGGGCGAGGTCGCGGAGGCCGCGATAGGTGCGGGTGCCGTCGTCGAGGACGACCGTGCGGGCACCGGGGGCGAAGTCGGCATCCAGAATCAGGCGCGCGTCGCCGTGCGTCCACGACATCCGGAATGCTGTCGGCGAGGTGCGCATGATCGCGAACTCCCCGTCGAAGGCGGGGTGGTCGCGGCGCAGGCGTGCGAGCGCGAGGATCGCCTGCGGCACGGGGCGCGCGAGGGCATCCCGGAACTCCTCGGGCGTGTAGACGTGGCGGTTCACCTCGCGGCCCTGCCCGGTCGCGAGGAACTGCTCGACGTCGTCCCGGCCGTCGAGCAGCCCGACGTAGTACACCTGCGGCTCGCCCGGCGCGAGGAACTGCACGGCGCGACACAGCACGTACGCCTCGGCGTCGTCCACGACGCTCGGGAAGGTCGCATTGATCTGGTGGGGCATGGATGCCCACTGCGGCACGACGCTCGCCACGTCGGAGTGTCCGCCGGTCGCGATCGCGGCACGCGCGAAGATCGCGCGCATGTCGTCCTCCGTGAGGAGACCCTCCCGCCCGCCCGCGGGTCCCGCGTCGATGATGCCGATGCCGTCGTGCGTGTCGAGCACGGTGACCGCGTTCGTCGGCCGGAGGTCGAACCAGCGCAGCAGGGGCGCGATGTCGCCGTCGCCGAGCGCGTGCAGCAGCAGGCCCGGGATCGCGAAGTCGTAGACGAGGTCGACGAGCGGGGCGATGCGCCGCTGCAACTCGTAGTGGCTGTGCACCTCGACGAGCACCCGCACGCCCGCGTCGCGCAGCCGCGCGGTGAGCGCCTCGACGAAGGCGAGGGTCTCGTCGGTCATGAACGAGTCGCTGCCCGGCGTCTTCACCGCGTACCCGACCGCGTCGAGTCGCACGATGTCGACTCCCGCCGCGGCGAGTGCGCCCACGACGCGGTCGAGGTAGGCGAGCGCCGCGGGATGCGCGACATCCAGGTCGACCTGTGTCGGCATGAAGGTCGTCCAGACGAGCCGCCGCTCCCCCGCGACGGCGTACGGCGTGAACGGCAGACCGGGTCGCGGTCGGTAGAACGCCGTGATCTCGGCCTCGCCGGCCCCGTCGGGGAAGACGCGGTCGTAGGTCAGGAACATCCCGTCGTGGCGGGACTGCGCTCCTCGGGCCCGCCAGTCGAGGAACTCGGGGCTCTCGTGCGAGACGTGGTTGACGATGACGTCGGCCGTCACCTCGCGTCCCGCACCCAGGGCGGCGAGGTCGTCCCAGGAGCCGAGACGCGGGTCGACCTGGGCGTGGTCGACGGGGTCGAAGCCCGCGTCGTCGCCGTCGTAGGGCGTGTAGAACGGCAGCACGTGCACGCCGACGAGGTCGGCGAGCGGGCCGTCGAGCAGGTCGGCGAGACGCCGGATGTCACCTCCGAGCCGATCGGCGTAGGCGAGCAGCCGCACCCCGCGGCCGGCCTGCCCGCTCATCGTGCGGCCTCGAGCGCGGCGGCGAGACCCGACTCGGGCGAGCTGAGCACCGGGATGCCGACCCCCGCGAGCGCGGCGGCGGGAGCCATCGACGCCTGGGCGAGCACGACCACGTCAGCCGTCTCGGCGGCGGCGCGCACGGCGTCGGCGATGAGGGCATCCGCCCGCGCGTCGTCGCCCGAGGCCCGGGCCGCGCCGGCCTCGGCGAGCACCTCGGTCGTGACGACGGGCGGCCGATCGAGCGCGGCGGCGGAGCGCTCGAGCAGCCGCCCGGTCGGGCCGAGCGTCGCGGTGTTGGTCGCGAGCACCGCGATGCGGCCCCCGGATCCGGCGGAGCGCACGGCCTCCTCGGCCATCGCCGCGTCCACCCGCACGACGGGGACCCCGACCGCCCCCGCGGCGCGTTCGGCGGACTCGCCGATCGACGAGCACGTGACGAGGATCGTGGCGACCCCCTCGGCGGCGAGCGCCTCGACGTGACGCGCGACCGCGGCATCCACGGCGGCGTCCACCCCCGACCGGATCGCGGTCGCGAGCAGCTCCCCGTCGACGACGTGCACGGCGGTCGCGCCCGGCTCGGCGGCGCGGAGGTCGGCGTCGAAGCGTGCGGCGAGCGCGGGCACGGTGTGCAGGAACCCGAGGCGCACCGCGTCGGCCGACATCAGGCCTCGCTCCAGGGTCGCGCGTGCGCGTCGACGATCTCGACGAGACGCTCCAGTCGCGGACGCGACCGCTCGCGCAGCGTCGTCGGCACGTCGGACGCGCCGACGACGTCGCTCCACAGCGCGCGTCCGGCGAGGAAGCCGCTCGCCCCGGCCCGGCATGCGGCCTCGACGGCGTCGGCGAAACGGTCGAGGCCGACGCCCTGTGAGAGCACGACCCACGGACCGGTGATGTCGCGGGCGAGCTCGTCGCTCGCCGCCCGCTGCTCCTCGGGCGATCCCGTGCCGCCGAGGGGCACCTGCACCTTGTACAGCGAGGCGCCGAGCGGGGAGAGTTCGCGCGCCGCTTCGCGGATGGCCTCCTCGGTGTTCCAGGTACCCGCATCCACCTCGGCCGGGGTCGCGCGCACGACGGGTTCGAGCACGGAGAGCACGCCTCGCTCACGGGCCGCCGTGACGAACTCCTCGGCCAGGGCCACCCGCTGCTCGCGCTTCTCGTCACGGCGCCAGATGATGAGCAGCTTGATCGCGGCGACACCGTCGGTCGTGGCGTCGTCGAGGGCCGCGGGGTCGAGGGCGGTCTCCTCGACCGGGCCGCCGTCCTCCTGGGTCAACGCGTCGGCGGCGAGGATGAACCCGCAGTCCCGCGGCAGCAGGCCGTCGGCGAGGATACGCATCCCGCCGAAGTCGCGGTCGACGAGGAAGCCCGACGCGAGGTCGGACAGCTCAGCCGCGACGTCGCGCTTGAAGCCTTCGAGCACCGCGTCGGAGGGGCGCCCGGCGCCGGCGAGGTCGAACATGTGGCGCAGGCTCTCGCGCTGGTCCATGGCGATCATGGCGAGTCCGCCGCCGGGGCGGGCGATCGAGGCGAGGGTGGGGACGGTCATCGTGTTCCTTTCGGGGCGGGCGGCAGTGCGGCGGCGAATCGCCGCGCGAGATCGGGGGCGCCGTCGTCGTCGGGCGGCACGGGTCGGCGCGGCGGCACGACGACGGGAACGAGCCCGGCGCGCTCGGCGGCGAGGGCGGCGGCTCCGGTCGCGGCCGGTGCCGCGAGGTCGAGCAGAGCCACGGGGATGGTCGTGAGCGAGGCCTGCAGTCCGGCGAGCCGGTCGTTGGCCCGCACGGGGGTGCCGGCGACGACGATCCGCGCGGGCGGTCCGCAGAGCTCGGCGACGACCGCGCGCATGCGGGCGCCGTGGGCGGCGATCCCCCGCAGCAGCGCGGTGAGCTCCTCGGCGTGGTCGCGCGGGCGGCCGAGCAGTTCGAGTCGGGCCGCCGGGTCGGGGTCGGGGCACTGTCGGCCGAGGGGGTAGGGCAGGGCGAGCAGTTCGGAGCGCGTCGCGTCGGCGGCCCCGAGCAGCCGCGCGGGATCGCCGCCGTCCTGGCGCACCCGGCGGCTCCAGTCGGCGATGAGACGTCCGGCCGCGGGACTGCCCGCGAGCGCGCCCTCGTGGCGTCCGTCGACCCCGCGCACGACGCTGACGCCGTCGTGCCCCGCGCGCGCCCGGTCGATCGGATGCGCGGGGTCGGCGAGCGCGAGCACGGCCTCGGAGGTGCCGAGGGAGTGCACGGCGGTGCCGTCGCTGCGCATCCCCGCGAGCCGGGCGACGACGGCGTGGTCGTGTCCGGCGAGGTGCACGGCGGCACCCCCCGCGACGCCGGGCAGCATGCCGCGTCGCACGGTGCCGAGCGGCTCGCCCGGGGTGAGGATGCGCGGGGGCAGCGAGCGCGGTGCACCGACGGTGGCGAGGAGGTCGGCATCCCAGTCGGTTCCGAGCGGCGCGCCGGCAGGCGGGAGGCGGAGCGCGCCGCTGCGCCCCGCGAGGGTGTGGTCGGTGGCGAGGTTCCCGGTGAGCGCGGCCCCGACGAGGTCGGCCGCGAAGGCCCACCGGGCGCCGGGTGGCAGCCCCTGCCGCACGAGCATCCCCCACGTGAGCAGCGGGAGCTTGGCCGTGAGCGGCGCGCCGGTCATCGCATGCAGTTCGGCGGGGTCGAGCGACGCGGCGAGCGCGAGCCGATCGTCCGCGGCGTCGCGGTCCCACCGCAGGAGGGGGCCGCGCGCGGCACCGTCGGGATCGACGAGCGCCCCCGTCTCGGCCATCGACGCGATCCCGACGATCTCGACGACGACGCCCGCCGTCGCGAGGGCGGCCCGCGCCGCGTCGAGCGTCGCCGCGACGAGTCCGACGGCGTCGCGGCGCGCGATCGGGCTCTCGACGACCGTCAGTTCCCGCACAGCGCCGCCCTCGAACTCGGCGACGACGGCTTTGGCGTGCGTGCTGCCCACGTCCAGGCCGAGGGCCCGCACGCGTGAGGGAACGTTCCCATACGGTGGCACGATCCGAGCATAATGGGGCGATGGCGATGCAGCGAGAGGCCGCGGGCCCGAGCCGGTGGGGCGTGATCGCCGACGACGTCACGGGGGCGTGCGACGTCGCCGCCGAACTGCGCGCTGCCGGCCTGGAGGTCGCGATCGCGCTCGGCGTGCCCGACGCCGCGGCGCTCCCCGCGGACGTCGACGTCGTCGTCGTCGGCCTCGGCACCCGCACCGCCCCGCGGGAGACGGCCGTCGCCGACAGCCTCGCCGCCGCGCGCGCCCTCGCCGCCGCGGGCCACGGACGGTGGTACCAGAAGTACTGCTCGACCTTCGACTCGACCGACGAGGGGATGATCGGGCCCGTCGGCGAGGCGCTCGCCGCCGCCGCGGGTCTCGACGGCACCGCCGGCACCCCTGCGACACCGCACGCCGACCGCACCGTCTACCGCGGGCACCTGTTCGTCGGCGACCGACTCCTCTCGGAGAGCTCCCTCGCGTCCCACCCGCTCACCCCGATGACCGACCCCGACCTCGTGCGGGTGCTGGCGCGCCAGACCACGCTCCCCGTGGGATCGATCCCGCTCCGCACGGTGCACGCCGGGCCGGCGGCGGTCGCCGCCGAGCTGGCCGCGGCGCCGCCGCACGCGATCCTCGATGCGCTCGACGACGCCGACCTCGACGTGCTGGCCGCGGCGCTCGACCCCGACGACGGCGCCGCGCCGCGCCGCCTCCCGGCCGGGGGCGCGGGGCTCATGACGGCGCTCGGGCGGCGGCGGGTCGGGGCGGCGCGCGCGGCGAGCCGCCCGGTGGACCGGGTCGGCGACGGCACCGGCATGACCCTCGTCGGCAGCGCGAGCGACCGCACGGCCGACCAGCTCGCCGCGGCCGGGGGCGCGACGGCGACGATCGCCGCAGCCGACGCCGTCGAGGATGCGGCGGGCGCGGCCGATCGCGTGCTCGAGCTCGTCGCGGCGCAGCTCGCGGCCGGCACGCGACCGATCGTGTCGGCCTCGCACGACCGCGCGGCGATCGCCGCGGCCCAGGCCGAGTTCGGGGCGGGCGTCGCCGCGGCCGCCGTCGAGGATGTGCTCGCCCGCGTCGCCCGCGGCGCGGTCGGGCGTCTCGGCGTGCGTCGACTGCTCGTCGCCGGTGGAGAGACGAGCGGCGCCGTGACCCGGGGCCTCGGTGTGCGGGCCCTGCGCCTCACGGAGCGCGTCGACCCCGGGGTGGCGTGGGCGGTCGGGGCGACGGGTGACGGCATCCCCCTCGCGGTGCTGCTCAAGTCGGGCAACTTCGGCGGCGTCGACCTGTTCGACCGCGCGTGGGACTCGGCACCGTGAGCGACGCGCTCATCGCCGCGGCCCGGCATCTCGCCGCGCGCGGACTCTCGCCCGGCTCCTCGGGCAACCTCAGCCTCCGCACGCCCGACGGCATCCTGCTCACCCCCACCGGGTCGTCGCTCTCGCGCGTGACCGTCGACGGACTCGCGCTCGTCGGCCTCGACGGCGCGACGATCGCGGGACACCCCAGCAAGGAGTGGCCGCTTCACCTCGCGGCGTATCGCGCCGACCCGGGCGTGCGCGCCGTCGTGCACCTGCACTCCCCGTCCTCCACCGCCGTCGCGTGCCTCCCGCCGACCGCGGACGGCCTCGCCGACCTCCCCGCGTACACCCCCTACCGCGTGATGAGCCTCGGCGACGTGCCGCTGCTGCCCTATGCCGCCCCGGGCTCACCCGAGCTCGGGCCGCCGTTCGGCGAGGCCGTGGCGTCGGGTCACCGGGTCGCGCTGCTCGCGAACCACGGCAGCGCGGTCGCCGCCGACACCCTCGACCGGGCCGTCGACCTCGCGGAGGAACTGGAGGCGTCGGCGCAGCTCGCCCTCACCCTCCGGCACCTCCCGGCGCGCCCCCTCCCGCCGCACCCCGCGGGTTGAGTAGCGCCGCGCGCAGCGCGACGCGTATCGAAACCCGGTGGGTTGAGTAGCGCCGCGCGCAGCGCGACGCGTATCGAAACCCGGTGGGTTGAGTAGCGCCGCGCTCGGCGCGACGCGTATCGAAACCACCCTTCCGGGTTACTCGGGGGGGGTTTCGATACGTGGCCGCCTCCGGCGGGCACTACTCAACCCGCGGGTTTCGATACGCGTGCCACCGGAGCGGCGCGCTACTCAACCCGCGGGGGTGAGGATCGCGCCGTCGGCGACGAGCCGCTCCCGCAGCGCCGGCACGTCGACGTCGTGCACGGCGCGGCCGGAGCGCACGGCGAGCGCGGCCGCCGTTCCCGCCGCCTGCCCGATCATCTGGTACTGCGGTTCCATCCGGATCGACGAGAACGCGACGTGCGACGCCGACACGCACACGGCGGCGAGCAGGTTGCCCGCCTCCTCGCGCCGCGGCAGCAGCGCTCGATACGGGATGCCGTACGGCGGAACGGCGACGGAGAGGTAGCCCTCCGAGACGACGTGGGCCTGCGGGTCGGGGTGCTCCCACGCCCAGATCCACGACCGCTGCACCTCGCGGATGTCGAGGTGGTACGAGCCGAGCGCGACGGTGTCGTCGGGCACGATCCCGCGCCGCAGGTCACGCTCCGTGAGCACGACCTCGCCGACGAGGCGGCGGGCCTCCCGCACGTAGAGCTGGTGCGGCACGTGCCCGGTGTCGACGAATTCGTCGGGAGCGAAGCCCCATCCGCGCAGTTCGGCGCGGATGGACGCGGGAACCTCCGGATCCGACGACAGGAACCACAGGAACGACCGCGCGTGCGCTTCGTGCGCCGCCGCGATCGCGGCACGGCCCGCCGCGTCCGCCGTCGCCCAGTGCCGCGCCGACCCGTCGAGCACGCTCAGCGAGACCGGTCCGAGCGAGTTGGCGTCGCACTTGCCGCCCGGCAGGTTGGTCTCCAACCCGAGCCAGCGCCCCGCCGGCTCCGCGGCGCCCCCGACGGCGAGGTAGCGCCGCCCGAGCTCCCAATAGGCCGGGTCGTAGTCGGCGGGCTCGGTGAACGGGATGCGGTCCGCCGCACTGGAGAGGCACAGCCGGTAGCCGTACGACATGACGTGGCCGTCGCCGCGGCCGACCTCGACCATCGGCTCGGGCGCGAGCTGGGCGATGAGGTCGCCCGTATCCCGGCCCCGGGGGTCGTCGCGGAACGGGGACACCCCCCAGGGCATCGAGTGCCGTCCGGGCTTGATCTCCTGGCGCCCGGCGAACTCCTCGCCGTGCAGCGCGCGGTCCTCGCGACCGACCCGCGTCGTGGCGCCGGCGAGGGCGAGCACGTCCCCCTCGTATGTCGCGTCGATCACGACGCCCGCGTCGACGATTCTGCCGTCCGCGAGCTCGACACCCGTCAGGTCGAGCCCGGAACGCCGCACGCCCACGACCCGAGCCTCGAACGCGACGTCGACTCCGTCCCGCTCGAGCCAGGCGCGGAAGATCCCCTCCGCGACGTGCGGCTCGGGGCCTGCGTACGCGCCCACCGCGACCCCGTAGTGGGCGGCGACATCCCGGCGGAACTCGGCCGCCATCCCGCCGAGCACCCTCACGTCGCCGACGTCGGTGTAGCCGAGTCCGCCCGACACCATCCCGCCGAGGTGACGTCCGGCCTCCAGCAGCAGCACCCGGGCGCCACCCCGGGCGGCGGCGACCGCCGCGCACACCCCCGCCGCGGTGCCCCCGACGACGACGACCTCCGCGGAGGTCACCCGAAGACCCCCGACGCGTCGGCCTCCGCCGCGTCGCCGGCGTTCTCGGGCACGGCGCCGAGGTCACCGTTCGCGGCGATGAGCGCCGCGTAGTGCCGAGCGCTGTCCTTCGGGATGCGGGCGAGCGTCGGATAGTCGACGTACACGAGGCCGAACCGCGGTCGGTAGCCGAGCGCCCACTCGAAGTTGTCGACGAGCGACCAGTGCAGGTAGCCGACGAGGTTCACGCCCTGGGCCACCGCATCCGCCATCGCCGCGATGTGCGCCCGCAGGAAGCGGATGCGGCGCACGTCATGCACCTTGCCGTCGTGCTCGGGCGTCTCGTTGGAGACGAGCCCGTTCTCGGTGATGAGGATC
>CAMLMQ010000054.1 GCA_946481135.1 uncultured Microbacteriaceae bacterium | reverse complement strand
CGGCGACGAGGAGGTTCGGCTCGAGGATCAGGGCGCGGGCGAGGGCGATGCGCTGCCGCTGGCCGCGCGAGAGCTCGTGCGGCATCTTCGCCATGACACCGAGCGGCAGACGAACCGCGTCGACGAGCTGCGCGACGAGGGTGCCCGCGAGGCGGCGGTCGTAGCGCGGGTCGCGCTGGTAGATCGGGGACGCCACGTTCTCGCCCACCGTCAGGTGCGGCTCCAGGGTCGACCCGCCATCCTGGGGAAGGTAGCCGACCCGCAGCATGAGCTTGTCGTGCCGCCGCGGGGCGAGGTCGCGCACCTGACGGCCGAGCACCTGCAGGTGGCCGCCGACGATGTGCGGCGCCTCACGCTCCCCCGGCACCACCTGGGCGGCGACGGCGCGCGCGAGCGTGCTCTTGCCCGATCCGGCCTCCCCGACGACGCCGAGGATGCCGTCGAGCGGGATCTCGAAACTGACTCCGCTCACGGCGATGTCGTCGTCACCGTAGCCGAGGGTCAGATCCTCGGCGCGGACGGCGACCTCACTCACACGCCCACGTTACCCGGGCTAGCGGCGCAGTCGGCTCAGGTCGAGCGCGAACGAGTCGTCGAGGTCGACGCCCGCGATAAGCGGGCGCGCGAACACCACCCGCATGCCCTGCGACACCGGGATCGCGGGCAGCGCCGCGGCGATCGCGTTCTCGACGGCGACCACCGACGCGGCGCGCGCCGTCGGGTCGAGTTCGCCGACCATCCCGGCCAGCAGCGAGTCGACGTCGGCCGACGCGAAACCGGGGATGGCGGCGCTCGGCGACCGGAAGACGCTCAGATACACCTGCGGGTCGGAGTTGCCCGGCGGGATGCTCGTGAACACGGCCTGCACCTCGCCGTCGGCGTACGCCGCCTCGAGCCCTTCGGCATCCGTCTCGACGACGGTCACCTCGAACAGGCCGCTCGCGTCGAGCTGCTCGACGATGCCCGCGACCTCGCCCGTCGCAGGCGGACCCACGAGGTCGGGAGCGACGTGGATGGTGAGCTCGACGGGCGTTGCCACGGCGGCCGCGGCGAGCGCCTCGGCGGCGGCATCCTCGTCGGGCCCGCCCTCGCCGTCGCCGCGCAGCTCGGTGAAGACGTCGACCGCTCCGGGGATGCCGTCGGGCAGGTAGCCGTAGAGCGGCTCGACCCAGTTCGACCCGAACTCGTCGGCGAGCGCCTCGCGGTCGAGAAGCTCGGCGATCGCGGCGCGCACGGCGGCGGCCTGACCCGCCTCGGGCGTCTCGGTCCGGGTGCCGAAAGGCATGCGAGTGAAGTCGAACGCGAGCATGCGCACGCGACCCGACGACGCCCGGGAGAGCTCGAGGTCGTCATCGTCGGCGAGCTCGGCCATCGTGTCGACCGGGAGCTGTCCGGTGAGCACGTCGAGCGACCCGGCCGCGAGCTGCTCGCCGAGCGCCGCCCCGTCACCCGGATGCACGTCGACCGGCGACAGCGCGGGGCGCAGGCCGGCGTAGTCGTCGTTGGGGCGCAGCTCGAGCACGTCACCGCGGGTGTCGGACAGCGAGAAGGGCCCCGCGAACGGGAGGGCGCCGAGGATGTCCTCGTCGGGGGTGAGTTCGTCGGCGAAGAACTGCTCCTCGTCGAGCACGAGACCCGCGGGACCCGCGAGCACGAACGGGAAGCGGGAGTCGGCGGCGGCCCCGAGGCGGAACACGACCGTCGTCTCGTCGACGATCTCGACGGCGTCGATCGCCTGCAGCTGACGCCACGCGCCGTTCTCGGCCTGCAGCGCGAGCTGCCGCTCGACGCTGAACTTCACGTCGGACGCGGTGAGGTCGTTGCCGTTCGCGAACTCCACCCCCGCGGGCAGAACCACGGTGTACTCGCCGTCGGCGGTCCACTCGGCCGACTCGGCGAGGTCGGGAACGGGCTCGGCGTCGCCGGGCTCGAGCGTGAGCAGCGTCGGATACAGCTGGGAGAGGAACGCGAACGAGTCGACCGAGTCGGTCGCGGCCGGGTCGAGGGGAGGGATCTCACCGCTCCAGCCGACGCGGATCGGGCTCGCGGGGCCCCCGCCGCCCGCGCACGCGGCGAGCGCCGCCGCCGTGACGACGGCCGTGAACGCGGCGGCGACGCGGCGCGACAGGTTCCGGCTCATGAGTGGGGCTCCTCGGGTGGGGACGCCCGCGGATGCGCGACCACGGGCCTACCAGTCATAACACAGAGCACCCGAGGCTCCCCCGAGTCGCCCGGATCGACGGGCGTCAACGACCGGTGAGGCGGCGGCGGTCCTTCTCCAACTCGACGAGCTCCAGCTGGATGCGGCGGGCCCGTTCGTCGTCGCGATCCCCCGTCGCGCGCTGCAGAGCCCCCTGCAGCTCGAACTTGCGACGACCGAGATCGACCGCGACGAGGTCGGACACCTGCGCGCGCGCCCACTTGTCGACGTTCGCCTCGCGCTCGGGGATCGGCGCGACCCCGAGCTGCGCGACGAGACCCGCGAACCGCGACGGCACCGCCTCCGCGAGCCGCGTCACCCAGTCGTCACGGTCCCAGGCGTCGAGGGTCTCGGCGACGCCGTCGCGCACGACCGCGAGCACCGTGTTGCGCATCCGCACGGTCGCGAGGCGCTCGATGAGCTCCCGCCCGACCGCCTGCGGACGCTGCAGGATCGCGATGAGGGCGTCGCGTTCCATGCGCGTCTCGATGTCGACCGGCAGGTCGAGCAGACTCACCTCGCGCTCGACGGGAGGCGGCGCCTCGACACCCGGCTGCGTCGCCACCGACATCGGCTGTCGGGGTTGGATGCTGCGCACCGCGCGCGAGACCTCGGCGGGGTCCATCCCGAGCCAGCCGGCGACGTTGCGCGCGTAGCCGCTGCGCAGGGCGGGGTCGCGGATGCCGGCGAGCACGGGCGCGGAGGCGCGCATCGCGGCGACGCGGCCCTCGACCGTCTCGAGGTCGAAGCGGGCGAGCACGCGCTTGAGCATGAACTCGAACATCGGCTGGCGACCCGCGATGAGCGCCCGCACGGCGTCGTCGCCGCGCTGCGTGCGCAGGTCGCTCGGGTCGAGCCCGTCGGGGGCGACCGCGACGAAGGTCTGCGCGGCGAACCGCTGCTCTTCGGCGAACGCGCGGCTCGCCGCCTTCTGCCCGGCCTCGTCGGGGTCGAAGGTGAAGACGACCTCGCCGGTGCCGCGGGTGTCGGCGTTGTCGATATCCCCCATCACCCGGCGGATCACCTTGATGTGGTCGACACCGAAGCTCGTGCCGCACGTCGCGACCGCGGTCGTGACGCCCGCGAGGTGACAGGCCATGACATCCGTGTAGCCCTCGACGACGACGACCTGCTTGCCCTTCGCGATGTCGCGGCGGGCGAGGTCGAGCCCGTAGAGCACCTGGCTCTTGTGGTACACCGCCGTCTCGGGGGTGTTGAGGTACTTCGGCCCCTTGTCGTCGTCGTCGCCGAGCAGCTTGCGGGCCCCGAAGCCGACCGTCTGCCCCGTGACGTCGCGGATCGGCCAGATGAGGCGCCCGCGGAACCGGTCGTACGCATTGCCCCGCTCGCCGGTGCTGAGCAGTCCGGAGGCCGTGAGCTCGGCTTCGGTGAAGCCCTGCGCCTTGAGCGCGGTGCCGAGCGCGTCGAACGACTTCGGCGCGAACCCGATGCCGAAGCGCTGGGCCGCCGCCTGGTCGAAGCCGCGCTGCCCGAGGAAGTCGCGGCCGATCTGCGCGGCGGGCGTCGCGAGCTGCGCCTGGAACCACTTCTCGGCGGCCGCGTTGGCGGCGAGCAGCCGGGCCCGGTTGCCGTGGTCGACCGCCTGGCCGCCGTCCTCATAGTGCAGCTCGATGCCGAGCCGCCCGGCGAGACGCTCGACCGCCTCGGCGAACGTGACGTGGTCCATCTTCTGCAGGAACGAGAAGACGTCGCCCCCCTCGCCGCAGCCGAAGCAGTGGTAGAGACCCACCTGGGGTCGCACGTGGAACGACGGGCTGCGCTCCTCGTGGAACGGGCACAGGCCCTTGAGCGAACCGACGCCGGCGCTCTTGAGTGTCACGAAATCGCCCACGATGTCGGCGATGTTGGTGCGGGCCCTCACCTCGTCGATGTCGCTTCTGCGAATCAGGCCGGGCATGGCACCGATCCTAGGTGGGCTTACGCCTCCGACGCCCGGGCGTCCTCGGCGCTGAGGAGAGTGCGGATGCGCACGACGTCGTCGGCGAGTGCCTGCCGCAGCGACTCCATCCCGTCGAAGGCGATCATCGGGCGGATGTACTCGACGAACTCCACGACGATCGGCTTGCCGTAGGCATCCACATCGGCGTCGATGAGGTGCGCCTCGGTGCGACGAGCCGGGATGCCCTCGAACGTCGGGTTGTTACCGATCGACAGCGCCGACGGGTACCGCCGCCCGTCGACGGTGACCCAGGCGGCGTAGACGCCGTCCGCCGGGAGGAACCCCTCGATGTCGGGGTCGAGGTTCGCCGTCGGGAAGCCCAGCACCCGACCGATCGCGTCGCCGTGCACGACGGTCGAGCGCACCGCCGGATAGCGCCCGAGCAGGCGGGCCGCCTCGCGCACCTCCCCCGCCGCGAGGTGCTCGCGGATGCGGGTCGACGACACGCGCTCGCCGTCGACGGCGACGTCGTCGAGCAGCACGACCTCGAAGCCGTGCTGCGCGCCGAGCTCGCGCAACGTGTCGATCGTGCCCGCGCCGCGGTGGCCGAAGCGGAAGTCGCGCCCGGCGAGCACGAGGCGGGTGTCGAGCGCGCGCACGAGCACACTCTCGACGAAGTCGGCGGGGCTCAGCGCGCTCAGCTCGTGGGTGAACTCCAGCACGAGCGTCGCGGCGAGCCCCGTGCCCGACAGCAGTTCGGCACGCTGCGGATTCGAGACGAGCGCGACGGGGCACGCTTCGGGGCGCAGGAGCGCCATCGGATGCCGGTCGAACGTGACGACGACGGGCGCGAGCGACCGGGCGGCCGCGAGCGCCTCCAACTGATCGAGCACGCCCCGGTGCCCGCGGTGCACGCCGTCGAACTTGCCGATCGTGACGGCGCTCGGGCCGAACCCCGGCGGCACCGCGTCGAGACCCTCGAAGAGCCGCATCACGCCGCCGGCTCCGCGGCACGGCGACGCGACCGGGCGAGGTAGACGAGACCGATGACGGGGATGACGAGCGGCACCCCGACATAACCCGCCCCGAAGAGCGCCCACACGGTGCCCTCGCGGCCGAACGCGCGGTCGAGCAGCGCCACGTCGCCGAGCCCGAGCAGCTCGGGGGCGACGAGGCTCACGGTGCCGATCGCCAGCACGCCGACCAGCTCGAACCCGATCGTGAGCCACGCGAGGCGGTCCCAGCGCAGGGCGAGGGCGAGGGTCGCGAGGATGTAGACGACCGCGGCGACCGCCGAGAGCGAGTAGGCGATCGGCGCCTGCTCGAAGCGGTCGATGATCTGGAACACGCTGCGTCCCGTCGCGGCGGCGGCGAGCACGGCGTAGACGGCGACGAGGATGCGGGCGGGGCCACGCAGGCGACGACGGGTGGACATCGCTCCTCAGGCTAGTGCGCTCACGTCACGCGAGTTGGACGTTCCAGATCTGGTGCATGCGGTACGTCATCACCGCGATCGCGAGGCCCGCGACGCCGAGCACGACCGTGCCCCAGCGCGAACGGTCGCTGAGCGCCCAGCCGATCGCCGCGGGCGGCATGAGGCAGCCCGTCACGAGGTACATCCAGTACTCCAGCAGGTTGCCGGTCGGGTGGTTGCCGACGAGCGGCGCGACGATCGAGATGACGACCTGGGCGAGCAGCAGCACCTCGACGAGCGCGGTCGCGAGGATCGTGAGGTCGGCGGGCTTCTTGCCGGCGAGACCGAGCGCGACGCACAGCAGCCCCGACGCGGTCGCGACCGCCACGAGCACGATCGTGTAGACGTCGATCATCGAAGAACCTCCGCGGTGGGGAAGCCCACGAGCACGCGGGCGTTGCCATCCTGCACGCTCACGAGCGCCGTGAGGGCGCCGTCGGGAGCGACGGTCGCGACGACCGGGGCGTCGGGCACGTCGAGGCGCACGCGCTTGCCGTGCGCGAGGGCGACCGCCTGCTCGGGGGCGAGGTGGGCGACGGGGAACAGCGCCTCCGCCACCCGAGCCGCAGGCAGCAGCGCGAGCGCGAGGTCGTCGTCGGGGTGCGCGGCGGCGGCGACCCCGAACGGCCCGACCCGCGTGCGCCGGAGCGCCGTGAGATGCCCGCCGACCCCGAGCGCCGCCCCGAGGTCACGGGCGAGGGCACGCACGTACGTTCCCGACGACACGGCGACCCGCACGTCGACGTCGAGCAGCGACCCCTCCCGCCGGAGGCCGAGCACCTCGAACTCCGCGACCGTCACGGTGCGGGCCTTCAGTTCGACCTCCTCACCCGCGCGGGCGCGGTCGTAGGAGCGACGCCCGTCGACCTTGATGGCACTGAACGTGCTCGGCACCTGGTCGAGCTCGCCCGTGAGCGCCGTCACGGCATCCCGCAGCGCGTCCTCGGAGACGGAACCGGCATCCACCGAGGCGGTCACCTCGCCCTCGGCGTCGTCGGTCGTCGTCGCCTGCCCCAGCCGGATCGTCGCCGTGTACTCCTTGTCGAGGCCGATGAGATAGGTGAGCAGGCGCGTCGAGCTCTCGACGCCGAGCAGCAGCAGGCCCGTCGCCATCGGGTCGAGGGTGCCCGCGTGGCCGACCTTGCGCGTGCCGAGCGCGCGGCGCGTGCGGCCGACGAGGTCGTGACTCGTGGGGCCCTGCGGCTTGTCGAGCAGAAGGATTCCCGACGACGCCACGCGGCCAGGTTACCGGTGCCTAGGCTGGGAGCATGCGAGTCGCCGTCATCGGAGCGGGCGCCGTCGGCGGCCTCCTCGCGGCGCTGCTGCACCGTGCCGGGCACGACGTCGAGGTCACCGCGCGCGGCGCGCACCTCGCGGCGATCCGCTCCGACGGCATCGTGCTCGACGGCGGTTACGGCGCGCACGTCGCCCGGGTCGAGGCGGGCGAGGTGCTCACGCGAGTCCCCGAGCTCGCGATCCTCGCGACGAAGGCGCAGGATGCCGAGGCGGCTCTGCGGGCGAACGCGCACGTCGTCGGCGCGGCGCCGCTGCTCGTCGTGCAGAACGGGCTCGGCGGCATCCGGGTCGCCCGCGAGGTGCTGCCCGACGCGCCCCTCCTCGGCGGACTCGCGCTCTTCGCGACCTCCTACCTCTCCCCCGGTCGCATCACCGTGACCGCCGCGCTGCCGCTCGTGCTCGGCGCCGCCGACGGCACCCCCCGCGTCGTGCTCGACCGCGTGGCCGACGTGCTGCGGGTCGCGCTGCCGATCGAGGTCGTCGACAGCCTCGAGGGCGCGCAGTGGACGAAGCTGCTCGTCAACCACGTCAACGCGCTCCCCGCGATCACCGGCCTGAGCGTGCAGCAGACCGTCGCCGACCCGGGTCTGCGGCGGGTGCTCGCGGCGTCGCTGCGCGAGACCGTGCGCCTCGCCAACCGGCTCGGCATCCGCTTCACCGGGCTGCAGGGCATCCCGGGCTGGGTGCTGCCGTGGCTCGGGCGCGGACCGCTGTGGGTCGCGGCGCGGCTGCCGCGACTGCTCGCCCGGCGGATGGGCGACGTGCCCAACCCGGACTCGACGCTGCAGAGCCTGCGCCGTGGCCAACTCACCGAGATCGACTTCCTCAACGGGGCTGTCGTGCGCGTCGCTCGGGAGCACGGTCTCGACGCCCCGATCAACTCCGCGCTCGTCGACCTCGTGCACGAGGTCGAGCGCACGGGCGAGTTCCTCCCGCCGGCCGAGGTCGTCGCTCGCGTGCCCGTGTGAGCTCGCGAAGTGCCGAAATCCGCCGCTCACGGTGCGCGAGATGCCCGAAGAGTGGCACTTCGCGGACAGGTTCGGGGGGTCAGCGGGGCGCCGGGGAGATCGTGCAGTAGTCGGCGTAGCGGCGCACGGGCGCGTCGGGGTCGGTGTTGTCGACGATCGCGTCGGCCGTCGTGTTCGGGTGCGCGTCGCGCACGTAGAGGCGCTGCGCCTCGGAGTAGCGCAGGTTCGACGGAGCCGTCGGCGACGGGTCGGCACCGTCGCGGTCGACCATGCGGGCGAGGCGGATGTCGGGGTCGGCGTCGAGCCACACCGACCAGTTCCACGCGCCGCGCAGCTCGGGTCGGTTGAGGTAGACGCCGTCGACGACGAGCACCGCGTCGGCCGGACCGGTCACCCACTCGGCCTCGGCCGGGGTGTCGCGCGCGAGGTCGAAGCCGCGCAGCTGGAAGCCCGTGCTGCCGCCGAGGCGGAAGGGCTCCAGCAGCACCCGGCGGAACAGCGAGTAGTCGAAGGCGTCGCGGTAGTGCCCCTCGGGTGAGAAACGTCCCTTGCGGTAGCGCAGCTCACGCGGCTGGTGGAAGTCGTCGATCGACGCGCGGAACGCCGTGCGGCCCGCGCGGGCGAAGGCCGTCGCGAGGTCGTCGGCGAAGCGCGTCTTGCCCGCACCGTCGGGGCCGTCGACGGCGAGCACGACGCGTCCCGAGCGATAGTGGTGCCCGAACTGCGCGACCAGCTCCTCGAGCACGGCCTGCCGCGCCGCGGGGATCCGAGACCAGGGCGTGCTCACGCTCGTCAGTGTAGTTACGCTCGACCGGTGCACCTCGGGGAGCGAATCGCGGACTGGTATGCCGCCGGCCACCGCGACCTCCCGTGGCGGCGTCCCGGGTTCTCGGCCTGGGGCACGCTCGTGAGCGAGTTCATGCTGCAGCAGACCCCGGTCGCACGCGTGATCCCGGCGCTCGAGCGGTGGCTCACCCGCTGGCCCACGCCGGCCGACCTCGCCGCCGAACCGGCGGGCGAGGCGGTGCGCGCGTGGGAGCGGCTCGGCTACCCGCGGCGGGCCCTCAACCTCCACGGCGCGGCGACGGCGATCGCCCAGTCGCACGGCAACGAGGTGCCCGCGGATGTCGACGCGCTGCTCGCGCTGCCCGGCGTGGGGCCCTACACGGCGCGGGCCGTCGCCGCGTTCGCGTACGGCATCCGCACCCCGGTCGTCGACACCAACGTGCGCCGCGTGCTCGCGCGGGCCGTGCGCGGGCAGGGCGAGGCTGGGCCGCCGCGCACGTCCGCCGACCTCGCCGAGATGGAGGCCGTGCTGCCAGAGGATCCCGCGCGCGCGCGGCTCGTGAACGCGGGCACGATGGAGCTCGGACAGGTGGTTTGCACCGCCCGTACCGCGCGCTGCGACGCGTGTCCGATCGCCGACTCGTGCGCCTGGCGGGCCGCCGGCTATCCCGCGTACGACGGGCCGCGGGCGGCCGTGCAGAAGACGTACGAGGGATCCGACCGGCAGGTGCGCGGGCTCGTGCTGCGCGAGCTGCGCGGCAGCGACACCCCCGTGCCCGCCGACGTCATCGCGGGGCTGTGGCCGGATGCCGCGCAGCTGCAGCGCGCCGTCGACGGGTTGCGGCGCGACGGGCTCCTCGTGCGGGACGGCGCGGACTACAGCCTGCCGTAACGCGCCCCGGCGGCGTCGGGGTTCGTCCACCCGCCGCGTGAGCCCCAGTCGCCCCAGTACCGGAAGCCGTCGCCGGTGTCCTCATAGCGGCCCGCGACGACCGCCTCGACGAGGTGCTCCATCTGCTCGGCGAGACCCACGACATCCTCATCGCACGCGTCGCAGCCGCAGACGGGGAACGGGAAGTCCCGACCGTCGACGCGGACCATCACGCCGGGATGATCGGTGAGCTCGAACTCGACGACCGGCCCCGCCCCGCCCGGTCGATGGGCTGGGGGCAGCGCGGACTCGAGCGCGCGGGCGACGTCGTGCAGCGGCGCGAACCGCTCCGGATGCGTCGTCACGCTGTAGGGCAGGTCCTCCGACGGGGTGTCCCGCCAGCGATCGCCGTACGGGATGAGCGCGCCGCTCTCGTCGCGGTACGCGCCCCGGTCGATCGCCGGCCGCCGGTATCCCTCCATGCCGCGAGCCTAGGCTGGAGCGATGCCCGCCGTCCCGCTCCGCCTCAGCCGGGAGGCCGCGACCGCGGAGGTGACCGCCGCACTCGCGGCCGTGCGCGCCGACGCGGACCTGCCCGACGCCTTCCCCGCCGAGGTCGACGCGGAAGCCTCCCGGGCGATCGCGGCGTACCGACCGCCCGACGCCGACCTCACCGACCTGCCGTTCGTCACGATCGATCCGGCGGGCGCCACCGACCTCGATCAAGCCCTCGCCATCGAGCGCGACGGATCGGGGTGGCGGGTGTTCTACGCGATCGCCGACCTCGCCGCCTTCGTCGAACCGGGCGGCGCGATCGACGCCGAGGCCCGCCGGCGCGGCACTACGATCTACGCGGCGGACGGCCGCATCCCGCTGCACCCGACGTCGATCAGCGAAGGCGCCGCGTCACTGCTCGCGGGCGAGGAACGCGGCGCCCACGTGTGGGAGTTCGCGCTCGACGGCGGAGGACACGTCACGTCCGCCACGGTGCGCCGCGCCCGTGTGCGCAGCCGACGGCAGTGGTCGTACCAGGAGGCGCACGACGCGGTCGCGACCGAGCCGATGTTCGGGATGCTGCGCGACGTCGGCGAGGCGCGGCTCGCGGTCGAGAGCGAACGGGGCGGGGCGAGTCTGGCCATCCCGGAGATCTTCGTCGCGCCGACCGACGGCGGCGGGTACCGGCTCGAGCCGCGCGTGCTGCGGCCGATCGAGGCGTGGAACGCGCAGCTGTCGCTCATGACCGGGATGGAGGCCGCGCGCCTCATGCTCGACGGCGGCGTCGGCATCCTGCGCACGATGCCCGCGGCCGAACCCGACGCGATCGCGCGGTTCCGTCGCCAGACGACCGCGCTCGGCACGCCGTGGCGGGAGGACGAGCACTACGGCGACTACCTGCGCCGACTCACGGACACCGACCCCCGGCAACTCGCCATCCGGCACGCCGCGGCGTCGCTCTTCCGCGGCGCCACCTATCGCGCGTTCGACGGGGCGCCGCCCGAGGACACGGTGCAGGCGGCGATCGGAGCCCCCTACGCGCACGTCACGGCGCCCCTGCGACGGCTCGTCGACCGCTTCGGGCTCGTCGTGTGCGAGGCACTCTGCGCGGATCAGGAGATCCCGGGATGGGTGCGCGACGCTCTGCCCGAACTGCCGAGCATCATGAACCGCTCCGCGAGCGTCGCGGGCCACGTCGACCGCCGCACCCTCGACATCGTCGAGGCCGCGGTGCTCGCCCCGCGGATCGGGGAGACCTTCGACGCGGTCGCGATCACCGACGACGCACTGCAGCTCGCCGACCCGCCCGTCGAGGCTCCGTGCGACGGGCCGCTGACGCCGGGCGACGAGGTGACCGTGCGTCTCGTGGCGGCCGACATCCCCTCGGGCACCGTGCGCTTCCGGCCGGTCTGAGTCAGACTTTCGGCATGCCGGAGCTGCCCGAGGTGCACGCCCTCGTCGCCGACCTGCGCACCCGCCTCGTCGGACGCGAGATCGCACGACTCGACGTCGTCGCGTTCGCGGCGCTCAAGACCTACGACCCGCCGGTGTCG
This sequence comes from uncultured Microbacteriaceae bacterium, assembly GCA_946481135.1. Next base: position 3,757 of record CAMLMQ010000054.1, on the reverse strand, counting down.
GCGCTCGCGGGGGCGACGATCACGGGCGTCGACCGGCACGGCAAGTTCCTCGACATCGCGGCCAGCCCGCCCGCAGGCGACGAGCTTCATCTCGTGATCCACCTCGCACGGGCCGGCTGGCTGCGCTGGCGCGACAAGGCCCCCGTCGCGACGGTCAAGCGAGGCGCCGGACCGATCGCCGCGCGTCTCGTGTTGGACGACGGCACGGGATTCGACCTCACCGAGGCGGGCACGAAGAAGTCGCTCGCGATCCACGTCGTGCACTCCCCCGACGACGTCGAACGCCTCGCGACCCTCGGTCCCGACCCCCTCGACCCCGTCTTCACCGAGGAGGTGTTCGCGGGCATCCTCGCGGCCGCGGGACGCTCCCAGATCAAGGGCGTGCTGCGCGACCAACGCCTCATCGCCGGCATCGGCAACGCGTACTCCGACGAGATCCTGCACGTCGCCAAGATGTCGCCGTTCAAGCCCGCGAACATGCCCCCTGGGGACGTGCACGTGCTCTACGAGGCCGTGCAGTCGACGCTGCGGGATGCCGTGGCGCGCTCCGAGGGGCTCGCCGCGTCGGAGCTCAAGGGCGAGAAGAAGTCGAACCTGCGCGTGCACGGACGGTTCGGGCAGCCGTGCCCCGTGTGCGGTGACACCGTGCGGCAGGTGATCTACGCCGACTCGACGTTCCAGTACTGCCCGACCTGCCAGACCGGCGGCAAGCCGCTCGCCGACCGCGTGCTCAGTCGACTGCTCAAGTAACGGTCAACGCGGCCTCGTGCGGATCGCCCGTTCGATGCCGACCATGAGCAGTTCGAGCACGAAGTCGAACTCGGTACGGTGGTCGTGCTGCGCCCCGGCGAGGGTGACCGCGAGACTCGGGTAGGCCTCCGCCCCCGACGGGAGGTGGTCGAGTTCGTAGCCGCCCCGGGTCGATCGCAGCCGGAGCTCCTGCAGGGTGAAGGCGAACACGTGCACCTCCACGGCGTGCAGCGCGTCGTGGGCGAGCTGCGGCGAGCATCCCGCCGACAGGAGGGTGCCGAGCACCCCGTCGACGAACCGCAACCGCCCGGGACCGACCGTCGCACGACTCGTCGCGAGCGCGGGCGCCCAGGGATGCCGCACGAGCACCTCGTGCGCGCCGCGAACCTGCGCGCCGAGCCGGTCGCGCCAGTCGCCGCCGACCGGCGCGACCGGGAACGCCGCGATCACCTCGTCGACCATGCCGTCGAGCAGGTCGTCCTTGTTCGCGACGTGCCGGTAGAGCGACATCGCCTCGACGCCGAGCGACTGCCCGACGCGGCGCATGCTCACCGCGTCGATGCCCTCGGCGTCGGCGAGGGCGATTCCTGCCGCGAGGATGCGCTCCCGCGACAACGCCTCACGTGGGGTCATGTCCGGAGCATACGCCCGAAGCTTACGAGGTAAGCGGTGCGAGCAGACTCAGCGTGTCCTCGCGACCGAGCGCGCGGTCGAGCGGCTCCCCGGTGCGGGATCCCGCACCCGGGGACACCATGACCTCGTCGACCCCGAAGGATGCCGCGAGTCGCGTCAGGCGGTCTCGCGCCGGGACGGCGGCATCCACGATCCACTTCTGCAGCATCGCGTCGACCACGTGCCGGGTCGCGGCGTCCTGCTCCTCGAGCGCGGCATCCTCGACCGTGTCGATCGCGCGCAGCGGCTTGCCCGTGCGGAGGCGGGCGAAGTTGAGCAGGGCGGGCAGGGCCCGGGCGTTCGCCTCCTCGGCGGTCTCGGCGGCGACGACGTTGACCGTGAGGAAAGTACGCGGGGCGTCGAGGTCGTCGGACGGCGTGAACTCGCGGCGGTAGATCTCGAGGGCACGCTCGGTGCCCTCCCCCGAGAAGTGGTGCGCGAACACGTACGGCAACCCGAGCTTCGCCGCCAGGTGGGCCGAGTAGTCGCTCGACCCGAGCATCCACACCTCGGGGATGCCGGCCGCGGCCGGGGTGGCCTTCACCTCGTAGTCACGCAGACCGTCGGCGGTGCGGAGGGTGAGCTGGGCCCCGTCGCCGGCGAGGGCACGGATGTCGCGGATGTTCTCCTCGAAGCGGTCGACGTCGCTCGTCGGCCCGCTCGACCGCAGCAGGTGCGTGATCACCGGGTCGGAGCCGGGCGCGCGGCCGAGCCCGAGGTCGATGCGCCCGGGCGCGAACGCTTCGAGCGTCGCGAACTGCTCCGCGACCGTGAACGGCGCGTGGTTCGGCAGCATGACGCCGCCCGAGCCGACGCGGATGCGCTCCGTGCGTGCCGCCACCGCGGCGATGAGCACGGGAGGTGCGGTCGACGCGACCGCGGGCATGTTGTGGTGCTCGGCGAACCAGTAGCGGGTGTAGCCGAGACCGTCGGCGACCTGGGCGAGGGCGACGGATGCCGCCACGGCCTGCGCCGAGGTCTGTCCCGTGCGGACGGGGACGAGGTCGAGGACGGAGAGCTGGAGTGGCATCCCTGGCGTCAACGCCTGAGGGGCGTGCGGGATTCCTGGTCTCGACACGCCGCTGCGCGGCTACTCGACCACCGGGAGGTCAGTCCTCGTCGTCGTCCTCGTCGTACTCGCGGGGCTTCACGTAGGGGTCGGCGTCGCCCGCATACGTGGCGTTCGCCGCCGCGGCACGGGCCTCGTTGTCGCGCTCGTTCGCCTCCCGCAGCAGCGCCTCGATCGACGCGGCGTTCTCGGGGATCGCGTCGGCGATGAACTCGAGCGACGGGGTGAGGCGCGTGTTGAGGTTCTTGCCCACCTCGGTGCGCAGCATCCCGGTCGCCGCCTTGAGCCCCGCCGCGGTGTCGGCGCGCTCCTCGTCGGTGCCGTACACCGTGTAGAACACGCTCGCGTGCTGCAGGTCGCCCGTCACGCGCACATCCGTGATCGTCACGAACCCCACGCGAGGGTCGCGCAGCCCCTTCTCGAGCCGCTGCGCGATCACTTCCTTGATCCGATCCGCCACCCGCGCCGCGCGATCACCCTGAGCCATTGTCTTTCCCTTTCCGGAGAGCTGAGGAGGAAGGTCTGCGAGTGACCCAGCGTCGGGGGCCGGTGCCCTTCGCAAGCCAATCGGGGTAGGGGTCCCCGCTCTTGGCTTGCGAAGGGCACCGGGCCCCGACGCGTCAGTGGGTCAGGAGCGCACCTTCTCCACAAGCTCGATGGTCTCGATTTCGTCGCCGATCTGGATGTCGTTGTACTTACCGAGCCCGATACCGGCTTCGAAGTCCGTCTTCACCTCGGTGACGTCGTCCTTGAAGCGGCGCAGCGATTCGATCGCGAGGCCGTCGGCGAGCACGATGCCGTCGCGGATGACCCGCGCCTTGGCGTTGCGCGTGATGGTGCCCGACCGCACGATGACACCCGCGATGTTGCCGAACTTGCTCGACCGGAACACTTCGCGGATCTCGGCGACACCCGACTGCACCTCTTCGAACTCGGGCTTGAGCATGCCCTTGAGCGAGCTCTCGATGTCTTCGAGTGCGGCGTAGATGACCGAGTAGAAGCGCACGTCGATGCCTTCGCGCTGGGCGCGCTCGCGCGCCTTCACGTCGGGGCGGACGTTGAACCCGATGACGATCGCGTTGTCGATCGTGGCGAGGTCGATGTCCGACTCGGTGATCGCACCCACACCGCGGTGCAGGATGCGCAGCTGGACGCTGTCGTCGATCTCGATCTTCATGAGCGACTCCTCGAGTGCCTCGACGGCACCGGAGACGTCACCCTTGATGATGAGGTTGAGCGACTCGACCTTGCCCTCTTCGAGAGCGC
>CAMLMQ010000053.1 GCA_946481135.1 uncultured Microbacteriaceae bacterium | reverse complement strand
CGCGGTGAAGGCGGTGCCCGACAGCTGCTCCGGCACGTCGAGGTCTCCCTCGCCCGCGCGGAGCGGGAACGCACCGCCGCCGACGCGGCCAAGGCACGCCGTGAGCAGGAGCTCGCGCACGCCCGTGACCAGGGGCGCGGCCTGAAGGCGGAGCTGGACAAGCTGACCGACTCCGTGCACCGGGGCGAGGTGCTCGGCGCCGAGAAGCGGATGCGGATCGAGCAACTCGAGACCAAGGCGCTGGAGGAGCTGGGCGTCGAACCGGAAGGGCTGATCGCGGAGTACGGGCCCGACCAGCTCGTACCGCCGTCACCGCCGGCGGAGGGGGAGGAGCTGCCGGAGGACCCGGAGCATCCCCGCAACCAGCCGAGGACGTTCCACCGCGCCGAGCAGGAGAAGCGGCTCAGGGCGGCCGAGCGGGCGTACCAGCAGCTCGGCAAGGTCAATCCGCTGGCGCTGGAGGAGTTCGCGGCGCTGGAGGAGCGGCACAAGTTCCTCAGCGAGCAGCTGGAGGACCTGAAGAAGACCCGTGCCGATCTGCTGCAGGTGGTGAAGGAGGTCGACGAGCGGGTCGAACAGGTCTTCACCGAGGCGTACTGGGACACCGCGCGGGAGTTCGAGGGCGTGTTCGGCCGGCTCTTCCCTGGCGGTGAGGGACGGCTGATCCTCACCGACCCGGACAACATGCTCACCACCGGCGTCGACGTCGAGGCCCGGCCGCCCGGCAAGAAGGTCAAGCGGCTCTCGTTGCTCTCGGGCGGCGAGCGGTCGCTGACGGCCGTCGCCATGCTGGTGTCGATCTTCAAGGCGCGGCCGAGCCCGTTCTACATCATGGACGAGGTCGAGGCGGCGCTCGACGACGCGAACCTCGGGCGACTGCTGACCGTCATGGAAGACCTGCGCAGCGACTCGCAGCTCATCGTGATCACGCACCAGAAGCGCACGATGGAGATCGCCGACGCCCTCTACGGCGTCTCGATGCGCCAGGACGGTGTCTCCGCCGTCGTCGGTCAGCGGGTCGGCGACCGCGCCGCGGGTTAACCCGTCGGGCGCCCGAGTACGTAGGTCTGGATCGCGAGCACTGCGGCGCCCCGACACCACTCGGTGTCGTCGCCGGACGTGGTCGCAAGCACCACATCGCTCGCGCGCGGGTCGCGATCCTGGGCGAGCCCGGCGGCGACCGCCTCCGAGGCCACGTCGGCGAGGCGCACGCCCTCGCCGCCGAGCACGATGAGTTCGGGCACCGTGAGGTTGGCGATCGCCGCGAGGAGGCGCCCCAGGCCGCGGCCGGCGTCGTCGACGATCCGCTTCGCGGCCGGCTCGCCCTCGGCCGCGAGGCGGAGGGCCTCGTCGTAGCGCACGGCGCGGCCGAGCGCCGCCGAGACGCCCGACTCGATCGCCGAGGTCGTGAGCACGCTCTGCGCGCATCCGCGGTGTCCGGCGGCGCAGACGGGACCGAAGGGGTCGAGGGGCCAGTGGCCGACCAGTCCGATCCCCGAGTCCGGTCCGACGACGACGTCGCCCCCGACGACGAGCCCGTAGCCGACGCCGGCACCGAGGGTGACGACGGCGAACCTGTCGACGCCGCGTGCCGCACCGAACCAGTTCTCGTACTCGGTGAACGCCGTGACGTCGTTGGCGATCACCGTCGGCAGCCCGATCCGCGATTCGAGCAGGGCTCCGAGTTCGACGTCCGTCCACCCGAGGAACGGCGCGCTGCGGACGCGACCGTGGGACCCGACGAGTGCGCCGACGCCGATGCCGACCGCCGTGATGGGCGGAGCGCCGGCTGCGAGTCGATCGACGAGCGCGGCGATCGACTCGACGACCGCGTCGGGTTCACGTGAGTGCAGGCGGGTCGAACTCGTGTTGAGCACCCCCCCGCGCAGGTCGGTCGCGGCACCGAGGATGCCGTCACCCGTGAGCTTGAGGCCGAGGAAGCATCGTGACGACGGCACGATGTCGAGCAGCCGGGAGGGACGGCCGACGCTCCCGTCGGTGCGTTCGCCGACTTCGACGAGGAGCCCCGCCTCGAGGAGGGGCGTGCTCAGCCGGGTGAGGGATCCGGGGGAGAGGTCGAGACGTCGCGCGATCTCGCTGCGCGAGATCGGCCCGTTCAGCAGGACCTCGAGCGCGACGGCGTTGGTGGGTCCGGCGTCGGGTGTCCACGGCGGAAGTGCGATGCGCACGGAACCTCCTACCCGACGATTCATTTTGTGACTGAATGAAACCTAGCCCAAACCGGCTCCGAAGTCAGACTTGACGCCGTAATTACTTCTGTCGTAAAACTATTCCAGCACCCAGGCACGTCGCCTCGAAGCCCGACGGCGTGTGAACGACGAAGTTCAGAGTGAAAGGCAGTTCGAGTGAAGACCCTCAAGCATCTCGCGCCCCTCGCGGCGCTCGGCGTCGCGACCATCGCGCTCGCCGGCTGCACCGCGGGCGGCGACGCCGGCTCCTCGGCGATCGGCGAACCCGGCGCCGCCGATATCTCCGGCACCGTGACGTTCTGGCACGCCTTCGGCAGCGACTCCGCCGAGGTCGCCACCCTCGACGACGTGCTCATCCCGATGTTCGAGGAGAGTTACCCCGACGTCGACGTGAAGGCCGTCCCCGTTCCCTACGACGAGCTGCACCAGAAGCTCATCACGGCGGTCGCCGGCGACCAGCTCCCCGACCTCGTGCGCGCCGACATCATCTGGGTTCCGGAGCTCGCCGACCTCGGCGTGCTCGAGCCGCTCAGCCAGTCGATGCCCGACTTCCAGGAACTCGCGGACGCCGTCTTCCCGGGTCCGCTCGCGACCAACCGCTGGCAGGGCGAGTACTACGGCCTGCCGCTCGGCACGAACACCCGCGTCGCGATGTACAACGCCGACGTGTTCGCCGCCGCGGGCGTCGACGTCCCGTCGACCTTCGAGGAGCTCCTCGAGGTCGCCCCGGCCCTCCAGGACGCGGGTGCGTTCGCGTTCGCCGACAACGGCGCGAGCGGGTGGAACGTGCTGCCGTGGATCTGGAGCGCGGGCGGCGACATCACCGACGAGGACGTGACCACGGCCTCCGGCTACCTCAACAGCGCCGAGTCGGTCGCCGGCATCCAGATGCTCGTCGACCTGTACCAGGGCGGCTACCTGCCCCCGATCATCCTGGGTGACGCGGGCGGGCTCGCGACGAGCGACGGTCTCGCTCAGGGCGCATACGCGACAATCTACGACGGACCGTGGATGTACCCGATCTTCGCCGGCCAGTACCCCGACTTCGAACTCAACGACGCCCCGGTGTTCGCGGGCGACGGCGGGAGCATCTCGGTCGTCGGAGGCGAGGACATCGTGCTGACGAGCTCGTCCGAGAACAAGGCGGCGGCCGCGGAGTTCCTGCGCTTCCTGCTCTCCGAGGAGGCTCAGTTGGCGATGGCCGAGGTCGGCGTCATGCCGGTGCGTACCGACCTGCGCGACGGCCTCACGGCCATCAACGAGTACTACGCGCAGTTCGTCGACCAGCTCGCCGACGCGCGCCCGCGTCCCGCGACGCCGGCGTGGCCGAAGATCGACGCCCTGATCCAGGACGAGATCCGCGCCGCCATCCGCGGTGACAAGACCGTGCAGGAGGCTCTCGACGCCGCGGCGGAGCAGGCCGACGCCCTGCTTGCGCAGTACAACTGATCGACGACCCCGAGAGACGAAACACGACTATGACGACACCGACGGGAACGCCGTCCGCGGCGCTCATCCCGCCGGCGACTTCCCGGGGGCGGCGCACACCCGCCGCCTCCGGGGGGCGTCGTCGCGCGGCGCTCGCGGGCTACGCCTTCGTGCTCCCCGGCTTCGCGATCTACGCGCTCGTGATGCTGTACCCGGCGGTGCAGACCTTCCTTCTGAGCCTGCGCGACTGGAAGATCGCGCCCGGGGCGCAGAGCCCGTGGGTCGGGATCGCCAACTACGTCCGGGCGTTCCATGACCCGGCGTTCCTCGACTCTCTGTTCAACGCGGTCGTCTACACGGCCGTCACCGTGCCGCTGCAGGTCGCGATCGGGCTCTTCCTCGCGGTGCTGCTCGACAGCAGGCTTCCGGGACGGGTCGCCTTCCGCGTGCTGTTCTACCTGCCCGTGGTGACGAGCTGGGTGGTGGTCTCGCTCCTCTTCCAGTTCATGTTCTCCTCCGGTGACGGCCCGGCGAACTTCGTGGCCGTCGACGTCCTCGGCCTCGCGGACGACAACATCGGGTGGTTCCAGCAGCGCTGGACGTCGTTCCTCGCCATCTGCGCGCTCGGCGTCTGGAAGGGCATCGGATGGGCCATGCTCATCTTCCTGGCGGCGCTCACGGCGGTGCCGAAGGAGCTGCACGAGGCGGCGGCGCTCGACGGCGCCGGCGCCGGGAACCGGTTCCGGCACGTCTCGGTCCCGGCGATCCGCGGGGCGCTCTCGGTCGTCGTGATCCTGCTCGTCATCGGCGGCTTCAACGTCTTCATCTCGGTGCTGCTCATGACGGGCGGCGCCCACGACACCCAGGTACCACTGACCTACATGTACGACCAGGCCTTCAAGTTCCTCGAGTTCGGCTACGGCAGCGCGGTCTCGTTCACGCTGACCGCCGTCGTGCTCGCCGTCGCGGCGCTGCAGTACTGGTGGACCCGTCGGAAGATGGCCGACTGATGGACATGGTGGGCTCGCGCCGCCGGCGCATCCTCTCCTACGCGGTGCGGTACACGCTCCTTGCCGTCTCGGCGGTGCTGCTCGTCTACCCGTTCCTCTTCATGATCTCGACGTCGTTCAAGAGCCGCACCTTCGTGCTCGGCGACCCGATGCAGCTGATCCCCGAGGAACCGACGCTCGACAACTACATCCGCGTGCTGTCGACCGAGAACTTCGGACTGTACTTCGTCAACTCCGCGGTCGTCGCGACCGTGAGCACGTTCCTCATCGTGCTGCTGTCGTCGATGATGGCCTACGGGTTCACGCGCCTGCAGTTCCCCGGCAAGCGCATCCTCTTCGCGCTCATCGTCGTCGGACTCACGATCCCCACGATGATGCTGATCATCCCGCAGTTCCTGCTCGCCCGGGATCTCGGCCTGCTCAACTCCCTCCCCGGCCTCGTGCCGTTCTACGTCGGCACCGCGCTCGGCTTCAACACGTTCCTGCTCTCGGGCTTCTTCCGGGGCATCCCCAAGGAGCTCGATGAGGCGATGACCATCGACGGCGCCGGACCCTGGCGCCGGTACTGGAGTCTCGCACTCCCCCTGTCGAAGCCCGCGCTCGGCACGTGCGTGATCTTCGCCTTCCTCGGCACGTGGGACGAGTTCGCGTGGGCCCTCACCGTGCTCAACGACGTCGATCAGCGCACCTTGCCGATCGCGATCGCCCTCTTCCACGGGCAGCACAGCACGAGCTGGGGGCTCGTCTTCGCGGCCTCGCTGCTCGCCATCATCCCCGTCCTGACCGTCTACATCGTGTTCCAGCGCTTCTTCGTCGCTGGCCTGGCCTCCGGAGCAATCAAGAGCTGATGACCGCAACACTTCCCGCCACCGACCTCGTCGACAGCAGCATCCGCGTCATCCTCGACGGCCAGGCGCCCTCGGGTGCGTATGTCGCGAGTCCCGCCTTCTCGCAGTATGGCTTCGGCTGGTTGCGTGACGGCTCGTACGTCGCGCTCGCGATGGATGCCGTGGGTCACCGCGATTCCGCCGCCGCCTTCCACGCGTGGGCGGCCCGCGCGATCACCGGACAGCGCGCCCGCATCGGCGATGTCGTCGAGCGACTCGCACGCGGCGAGCAGGTTCCCGGGGAGCAGATGCTGCCGACGAGGTACACCCTCGACGGCGGTCTCGAGCATGAGGAGGGCGAGGACTGGCCGAACTTCCAGCTCGACGGCTACGGCACGTGGCTCTTCGCGCTGCACCGTCACCTCGACGGCGCCGGCCCGGGCGGATTCGGGGATGCGGTGGTACTCGCCGCCGAGTATCTGCAGGCGGCGTGGCGCCTGCCGTGCTTCGACTACTGGGAGGAGTACGGCGACCGTCGCCACACCTCGACACTCGCGGCGATCGCAGCCGGGCTGCGCGGCGCGAGCCGGCTGCTCGGGGACGCGTCGCTCGAGGCGGTCGCCGACGAGATCGTCGCGGAGCTGCGCATGACGTGCGTGCGTGACGGCGCCTTCGTCAAGGGTCCCGAGGACGACCGCGTCGACGGCAGTCTCGTCTCGCTCGCGACACCCTTCGGCATCGTCCCGGCCGACGACCCCACGATGATCGCGACGGTCGATCGTATCCGCGCGGAACTCTCGAGCCCGAGCGGCGGGATCCGTCGCTATCTCGGGGACACCTACTTCGGCGGGAACCCCTGGCACCTGCTGACGGCATGGCTGGGCTGGCACGACCGGGTGACGGGGAACGCGGTGGGCGCCGAGCACGCTCGGTCGTGGATCCTGGCGCATGTCTCGCCGGGCGCCGCGCTCGCCGAACAGCTCACGGAGGAGCCCCAGGCCCCCGAGTTCGTGCAGGAGTGGATCGACCGCTGGGGTCCGGTGGCAGACCCGCTGCTGTGGTCGCACGCGAAGTTCCTGCTGCTCGTCTCGGACGCGCAGGCGACGGTGTGGCGATGAGCACGCTGACCCCCGACCGCGCGGGATACAGCCCGTCCGACGAGGTCGCCGTCGAACTCGATCCACCGGCGCAGACGGCAGGCGAGCTCGTCGTGTCGCATCTCGCCGAGGTGGTGCGGCGGGTGCCGGTCGTCGCCGGAGACGCGCGCGTCGTGCTCGGCCCGTTCGCCCGCGGCGGCTACGGCGTCGCACTCGGAACGTCGCGCACGGCGTTCGACGTGCTCGACGATCCGTTCGAACGCCCCCGCTACGGGTTCGTCGTGCGCCTCACCGACGCCGACCGGGTCGAGCCGGTGTCGCGCACCTACCGTCGTCTGCACCTCACGGCGGCACTCCTGTACGACTGGGCTTTCCGCCACTCGACGCTCCTGCCGCCCGGCCGGATCTACCTCGACCCGCTCGGTGCGGAGCGCGATCTCGAGGTCGTGAACGGGATCTCTCGCGCGCTCGACGCGGGCGGCACGCTGCCGCTCGGCTACTCCGCCGTCTATGCGATCGGCAGCTCGGAGATCGACGAGTGGCCCGACTCGCTGCTGCTGCGGTCGGACGGCGAGCCGTATCGTCTCGGCGACGACTTCCTCGTGCTCCTCGACCCCGCGGATCCGGCGTGGATGGCGCACTACCTGGCGCAGCTCGAGGGTGTCCTCGCGTCGACCGCGCTGCGCGGCTTCCACCTCGATCAGTACGGGTGGCCGAAGTTCGCGCGCCGGTCCGACGGGCAGCGCGTCGACCTCGCCGAGTCCTACCGACTCCTGCTCGAGGCGGTGCGCGAGCGGATGCCTGCGGCCCGCTTCATGTTCAACAACGTCAACGACTTCGGCACGGCCGAGACCGCGTCGACCGGCCAGGATGCGACCTACATCGAGGTGTGGCCACCCCACTCGACGCTCGACGACCTCGCGCTGCTCGCCGCGCGCAGCAAGGCCTACCGGCCCGAGCGTCCGCCGATCTTCGCCGCCTACCTGTCGTGCTTCGAGTCCGAGCCCGAGGAGCGCGCCGTCGCGGCCGCGGAACTCGTGATGGCGACGGTCTTCGCGGCGGGAGCGACCCACCTGCTGCTCGGCGAAGACGGCGCCGCACTGACCGACCCGTACTACGTGCGGCACCACGAGCTGACGCCCGACGCGTTCGAGTCGCTCGTGCCCTGGTACGACTTCGCGGTGCGCTACGGCGATCTCCTCTACGACCCGGAGGCGGTCGACGTCACCGAGTTCTACACGGGAGGCATCAACGGCGACGTCGTCGTCGAGGCCGACGTGCCCGTATCGACACGCGCCGACGCGGGATCGCTCTGGGTGCGGGTTCTGCGCACGCGCGTCGGACTCGCCGTGCATCTCGTCGACCTCGCATCACAGTCGGAGACGACCTGGGATGCCGGCAAGACCCCGGCGTCGCCGCGGTCGGGAGTGCGTGTCGGGTTCGCGCCCGTGGACCCGAGCTCGTCCGTGTGGTTCGCGACGGTCGACGCCCCGGACCTCGTCGCCCTGACGTCGACCGGCGTGGGCACGTCCGAACAGTCGGACGCGCTCTCGGCTGCCCAGTCGAGCGCCTGGTTCGATCTGCCACCTTTCCGCGTGTGGGGGATGATCGTCATCCCGATCGACGTGCTCGGCTGATTCCGGAGCTGCACCCGAACCACTACATTGAGCGCCATGAGGCGCTGGGTCGCCGCGACCGTGCTCGCGGTGCTGTCGGTGGTCGGGATGCCCGCGGTCGCACACGCCGACGAGGCGGACTGTGCCGGCAACGGCTACACGGAGGGGTCGTACGAGTACTTCGAGCCGGATCGGCGCTTCGTGCCGCCTCCGCTGCGCGGCGCCACGCCCTGGGACTGCGCGATCCGCGCCGGCGACGCCGTCTTCGACGAGACGCTCGACAGCCAGGGCGGCTACATCCGGTCGGTGCAGTATCTGCTGCTCTACGTCGACCTCACGTTCGACGAGCTCGTCACCGTGTTCCGCGCGCTCGAGGATGCGGGCTACATGGAGCCGGGCGACATCAACATCGTCGACAACGGCGGCGACGTGACCAGTACGACGGAACTCGACGCCCAGGGTCTCGCCGCACTCGATCCCGAACCGACGTTCGTCAACGCGCGCTTCAGCAATCCGCTCGACGTCCCGCCGCCCTCGACACCGGGGTCGAACATCTACGAGTTCCGCTGGAGCGACGGCGAGGTGTCGCCGCCCACGGCCGACATCCGTGGCCGCCCGACGCTGCTCGTCAACGTCATCCTCACCGAACCCTTCGGGAGCGCGACCGGCCTCGGCGACCCGTCGACGTTGAGCGGGCTTCCGACGATCCAGGACAAGATCCCGACGCCGGGGCAGTGGGCGGTGATCGGTGCCGGATCGGTGATGCTGATGCTCGTCGTCGGGTGGCCGTCGGCGCTGCTCAACTCGGTCGTCGGCTCGCGTTATCAGGCGCTCGTGCACGCCGTGACGACCCGGTTCCGCCGCCGACCGGCCGAATCGGCTTCCGACACCGACACCGCCATCCGCCGCTCGGGACTGCCCGGCTGGCTCATGTGGCCCGGATTCGCGCTCGCGGCGATCCTCGGCGCCTTCGTGGATCCCGACTTCGGCTGGAATCCGATGTCGCTGCGGCTCGTCGTGACCCTGTTCCTGTCGTTCCTGCTGTTCAACCTCGCCGCGTGGGGGATCGTGCGTCGGGTCGCGACGCGCCTCCAACCCGACTCGCAGCCCTACCTGCGGTTCCGCTGGGGGTCGCTGCTGCTCGTCATCGTCGCCGTGGTCGTCGCGCGGCTGCTCGGGCTCGAGCCCGGCGTCATCTTCGGTCTCGTCGCGGGCATCGCGTATGCGACGACGCTGCAGGCGGCCCGCAGCGCGATCGTGACGATCGTCGGATCGGCCTTCGGGCTCGCGCTCGCCCTCGTCGCCTGGGTGGCGTATTCCCTGCTCGCGCCGGTGCCGATCGAGAACTTCGCGTACGTGTTCCTCGTGGAGTTCCTCGCCGGCGTGACGGTGAAGGGCGTCTCGACCCTCCCGCTGTCGCTGCTGCCGCTCGGCAACCTCGACGGCGCGAAGCTCTTCGGCTGGCGGAAGGTCGCGTGGGGCGCGTCCTACGCGGTCGGCCTCGCGGCGTTCATGCTCGTGCTGCTCACGATCCCGAAAGCGTGGGGCGAGATCCCCGGCGACTTCGTGCGCTGGCTCGTGCTCTTCGGCGCCTACGCGATCGTCGCCGTGGTCGTCTGGGCGGTCAACGCGAGGATGCTGAAACGCAAACCGCTCCCACCCGAGAAGGAGCAGGGCGACCAGCCCGACGCCATCACGATCGACTGACGGCTCACCCCAGTCGGCCGTCCCCGGGTCGGCCGACGCGCAGCCAGCGGTAGCCGTAGGCGTCGAGCTCGAACGACACCGACGACGCGTCGAGCGGGATGCGCTCAGGCCCGAGCAGGTCGACGAGCACGACGTCGTGGTCCTCGTCGCGCAGGGTGAGCGTCACGGTCACGGGATGCTCGGCGAAGTTGTGGAGCGCGACGAACCGTCCCAGCCCGTTGCGCATCGAATGCGCGAGCACCGACGGCTGGTCCTGATCGAGCACCTCGAACTCACCCCACCCGATCTCGGCCGAGGCCCGACGCCGCATGATGAGACGGCGCACATGCTGCAGCAGCGACCCCTCGTCGCTGCGCTGGGCGATGACGTTGACGTGCGCCGGGGCATAGCCGTCCGAGGGGGGCGCCGCGACCAGGTGCGACGGGCGTGCCGTCGAGAACCCGCCGTTGCGGGTGGCATCCCACTGCATCGGCGTGCGCACCGAGGTGCGTCCGTGCAGATCGAGGTTCTCACCCATCCCGATCTCCTCGCCGTAGAACAGCACGGGGGTACCGGGGAGCGACAGCAGCAGGCTGTAGACCATCTCGATGCGGCGGGGATCGCCCTGCAGCATCCCGGGCAGGCGCCGACGGATGCCGCGGTCGTAGATGCGATGCCGCTCCTCGGGGCCGAAGGCGGCGAACACCTCCTCGCGTTCGCCGTCGCTCAGCTTGTCGAGCGTGAGCTCGTCGTGGTTGCGGACGAAGTTGGCGAACTGCGACTCGCGGGCGATCTCGGGGCGTCGCTGCAGCATCTCGACGAGCGGCGCGGGGTCGCGCCGGGCGAGCGCCAGGTACATCGCCTGGTTGGCGAGGAAGTCGAACTGCATGCTGAGCTCCGACCCCTCCGGCCCGCCGAAGTACTCCAGCTGCTCCTCGTAGGGGAGGTTCGCCTCTCCGAGCATGATCGCCTCGCTCGACCGTCGCTGGAGGAATCGGCGGAGGTCGCGGAGGAACTCGTGCGAGTCGCCGAGTGGAGACTCCTCCTTGGGCTCGACCAGGTACGGCACCGCATCCACCCGGAAGCCGCAGATGCCGAGCTCGAGCCAGAACCCGATCGCCTTCGCGATCTCGTCGCGCACCTTCGGGTTCGCCATGTTGAGGTCGGGCTGGTGGCGGTAGAACGAATGGAGGAAATACTCTCCGGTCTTCTCGTCGAGTTCCCACATGCTCGCCTCTTCGCCCGGGAAGATCGTCGGGCCGTTCTCCTTCGGCTTCTCCTTCCGCCAGATGTAGAAGTCGCGGTACGGGTTGTCGACGCTCTTGCGCGACTCGCGGAACCACGGGTGCTTGTCGGAGGTGTGGTTGACGACGAGGTCGATCATGACCCGGATGCCGCGGTCGCGGGCGGTGCGCACCACCTCGACGAAGTCGCCGAGGGTGCCGAGCCGAGGGTCGACCCCGTAGAAGTCCGCCACGTCGTACCCGTCGTCGCGGCCGGGGGAGGGGTAGAACGGCATGAGCCAGAGGCACGTGACGCCGAGGTCGGCGAGGTAGTCGATGCGGCGGGCGAGGCCGGCAAAGTCTCCGACGCCGTCCCCGTCGTCGTCGAGGTAGTTCTCGACGTCGAGGCAGTAGATGACGGCGTTCTTCCACCACAGGTCGCTCGTGTCGGTGATCCTCACGCCGTCGCCTCGCGCAGCGCGGGCAGGAGGTCGGTGCCCGCCATCCCGAGGAACGGCGCCTGGTCGCGCCCGACGTGGTGGAGGTAGAGGCCGTCGAAGCCGGCCTCGACGATCGCCCCGAGGCGCTCGGCGAGCCTCCCGGGCTCGTGGTCGACGAGCACCGACGCGCGCACCGCATCCTCGCCGACGGCTGCGGCGCGGATGTCGAACTCCGCGGGGTCGGCGATGTCCCAGAGCTCGGGCGGCGCGACGGCGGGTCCGTGGCGCCACTGGTCCATCGCGATCGCGATCGCCTCGGCGTCGGTCGGGGCCCACGAGAGGTGGGCCTGCACGACGCACGGACCCTGGCCGCCCGCATCCCGGTAGGCGCCGATGACGCGCCGCATGTCGTCGGGGGAGCCCACGACGGTGATGAGGCCGTCCGCCCACGCGGCGACCCGCTCCGCGGTCTCGGCCGTCACGGCCGCTCCGACGAGGCGCGGGGGCACGTCGGGCAGGCTCCACACCTTCGCGCGGTGCACCCGCACGAGACCGTCGCGCGTCACCTCCTCGCCGTCGAGCAGGTCGCGGATGACCTCGACCGTCTCGTCGAGCCGATCCTCGCGCACGGGCTTGGGCGGCCACTCCTCGCCCGTGACGTGCTCGTTCATCGCCTCACCGCTGCCGAGCGCGGCCCAGAACCGACCGGGGAACATGACGCCGAGCGTGGCGATCGCCTGCGCGACGATCGCCGGGTGGTACCGCTGGCCGGGCGCGTTGACGACGCCGAGTGTGAAGCGCGTCGTCGCGAGCGCCGCCCCGAGCCAGCTCCAGGCGAACCCGGACTCGCCCTGCCGCTCGCCCCACGGGGCGAGGTGGTCGGAGCACATCGCGGCGTCGAACCCGACCCGCTCGGCCGCCTGGACGGCGGCGAGGAGGGCGTCGGGCGGGACGTTCTCGTGCGAGCAGTGATATCCCAGCAGAGTCACCCTGTCGACGATGCGTGCTTTCCGTGCGGGGCAGAAGGGTCTTGACCCGCCGGGATGTCGGCATCCTGTCGAATTCTTGCGTGATCTTGCGTACGATCTTCGCCATGTCCCGACGATTGGCCGAGGTGGCGAGGCAGGTCGGTGTGAGCGAGGCGACCGTGAGCCGCGTGCTCAACGGCAAGCCCGGCGTGAGCGACGCGACCCGGCAGACGGTGCTCACCGCCCTGGACGTGCTCGGATACGAGCGCCCGAGCAAGCTGCGCGGTGACCGCGCCCGCCTCGTCGGGCTCTTCCTGCCCGAACTGCACAACCCGATCTTCCCGGCCTTCGGCGAGGTCGTCGGCGGGGGCCTCGCGCAGAACGGCTTCACGCCGGTGCTCTGCACCCAGGCCGCCGGGGGGATCGGCGAAGCCGACTACGTCGAACTCCTCTTGCAGCAGCAGGTCTCCGGCATGGTGTTCGTCGGCGGGCTGTACACGCAGGAGGATGCGCCCCACGACCACTATCACCGCCTCGCCGAGCTGCGGCTTCCGACGGTGCTCGTCAACGCACCGGTCCCGGGGCTCCGATTCCCCACCGTCTCGACCGACGACGCCGTCGCGGTCGAGCTCGCCTGGAATCACCTCGTCCAACTCGGTCACCGCGAGATCGGCCTCGTCCTCGGTCCCGAGGACCACCTGCCGTCGCGACGCAAGCTCGACGCCGCGCGGCGGCTCGCGGCCTCGAGCGGGGTGCCGCTGCCCGACTCGCGGGTCGCGCACTCGCACTACAACCTGGAGGCCGGACAGGCCTCGACCACGCGCCTCCTCGGCGAGGGCGTCACCGCCGTGATCTGCGCATCCGATCCGCTCGCGCTCGGGGCGATCCGTGCCGTGCGACGGGCGGGGCTGGCGGTCCCGGACGACGTCTCCGTCGTCGGCTTCGACGACTCCGCCCTCATGAACAGCACCGACCCGGCGCTCACGACGGTGCGGCAGCCGATCGAGCCGATGGGGCGCATGGTGATCGAGATGCTCGTGTCCCAGCTCGCCGGTTCGCGGGTCGCCGCCGAGGAGTACCTCTTCGAGCCCGAACTGGTGGTGCGCGGGTCGACCGGACGTGTCGCGCCCCGCGACTGACCGCAAGACTCCGCAAGATTTTCGTTGCTTGTTTAGTTCTTGCATCATTCTGTCGGGATAGCTACATTTCGAGTCGTCGGCGTGGACGCGTCGACTCGATGAGCGAGGAAACCCGAGTGGACGCACCCGTCCCCGTCACGGCCGATGTCCGGCCCGTGCCCCCGACCCACGACCCCGCGTGGTGGCGGTCAGCCGTCATCTACCAGATCTACGTGCGCAGCTTCGCCGACGGCGACGGTGACGGCACGGGGGACCTGGCCGGAGTCCGCTCGCGTCTCGGCTACCTGCGCGACCTCGGCATCGACGCGATCTGGTTCACGCCGTGGTACGCGAGCCCGCTGGCCGACGGGGGCTACGACGTGAGCGACTATCGCGCCATCCATCCCGACTTCGGCGACCTCGCGGAGGCCGAGGCGCTCATCCGGGAGGCGCTCGACCTCGGCATCCGCACGATCGTCGACATCGTGCCCAACCACGTCTCCGACCAGCATCCGTGGTTCCGCGCCGCGCTCGCGGCCGCCCCCGGCAGTCCCGAGCGCGACCGGTTCTGGTTCCGCGACGGCACGGGCGACGGCGGGGACGGCATCCCGAACCACTGGGTCTCGCCGTTCGCCGGCGAGACCTGGACGCGCACGACCAACCCCGACGGCACCCCCGGCCAGTGGTACCTGCACCTCTTCGCGCCCGAGCAGCCCGACCTCAACTGGAACCACCCCGACGTGCGCCGCGAGCACGAGGACATCTTGCGGTTCTGGTTCGATCGCGGCGTCGCCGGCGTGCGCATCGACTCTGCGGCCCTGCTCGTGAAGGACCCCTCCCTCCGTGAGGTCGCCGACGACGAAGCGCCCGGGGAGCACCCGCACACCGACCGCGACGAGCTGCACGAGATCTACCGCGGCTGGCGGGCGATCGCCGACTCCTACCCGGGCACGCGGGTGCTCGTCGGCGAACTGTGGCTTCCCGACACCGAGCGCTTCGTGAAGTACCTCCGCCCCGACGAGATGCACACGGCGTTCAACTTCGACTTCCTCGCCCGGCCCTGGGATGCCGACGAGTTGCGCGCGTCGATCGAGCAGACACTCGCCGCGCACGCACCGGTCCGGGCGCCGAGCACGTGGGTGCTCTCCAACCACGACGTGACCCGTCCGGTCACGCGATACGGGCGGGAGGACACGTCGTTCGCCTTCGCGTCGAAGCGGTTCGGCGTGCCGAGCGACCTCCGACTCGGAACCCGGCGGGCACGCGCCGCGGCGCTTCTCACGGCCGCGCTCCCCGGCAGCCTCTACCTCTTCCAGGGCGACGAGCTGGGGCTCCCCGAGGTCGACCTCCCGCGCGACGTGCTTCAGGACCCGATGCACTTCCGGTCCGGTGGAGTCGACCCCGGTCGCGACGGATGCCGCGTGCCGTTGCCGTGGTCGGGCGACCGGTCGCCGTTCGGCTTCAGCCCGGTCGACGCGAGCGGCGACCCGTGGTTGCCGCAGCCCGCCGACTGGGGCCGCTACTCGGTGGAGGCGGAGCAGTCCGACCCGACGAGCATGCTCGCCCTGTACCGCGCTGCGCTCGGCATCCGGCGGACCGAGTCGGCCCTCGGCGACGGCCCGCTCTCCTTCCTCGATCTCGGTCCCGGCGTGCTCGCGTTCCGGCGCGGCGACGGGTTCCTGTCGATCACCAACTTCGCCGGCACCGGCGTCGCGCTCCCCGCGGGAGAGCTCGT
>CAMLMQ010000052.1 GCA_946481135.1 uncultured Microbacteriaceae bacterium | reverse complement strand
TGAGGCCGGCGACGCCGGCGAGCGACAGCCGGTAGTTGTAGTGCTGGGCGAGGATCGTCATGACCAGGTAGGTGAGCCCCCCGGCGACGAGCAGCGACGCGATCGTGACCGACGCGAGCGCGCGGTACTGGAACAGCGAGTAGATGACGACGAGCACGAGGCCGATGAGACCGGCGAGCAGACCCGCCTGCAGTTGCGCCTCACCGAGGGTCGCGGCGATCGTGTCACGGCTCTGCACCTCGAACGACAGCGGAAGCGCGCCGAACTTGAGCTGGCTCGCGATCGTCTGCGCCTCGCGCTGCGTGAAGTTGCCGCTGATCTCCGGCTCACCGTTGGTGATCGCGCCGTTCGTCTGGGGCGCGATGATCACCTTGCCGTCGAGCACCGTCGCGAACTGGTTGCGCACCCCGGTGAGGCCGACGAGGCGCGTGGTGACCTCGGCGAACGCCTCGGTGCCGACCTCGTCGAAGCGCGGGTAGATGCCCCAGTCGGGCAGCCGGACCCCGTTCGTGCCCTGACGCTGGCGCGCGGTCGCATCCACGACGTTGGAGCCGTCGACCTCGACCGGGCCGAGCAGGTACTTGATCGTGCCGTCGTCCTGACAGGTGACGAGCGGAAGGTCGGGATCGGCGACGTTGGTCTGCGCGGTGTCGAGGGTGCCGCAGTCGAAGGAGTCGAACTCCTCCTGCAGCTCGGGGGTGATCCAGTTGAGATCGCTGCCGTCGGTGGGCTCGACGGTCGGGGTCGCGTCGGGCGCAGGGGTCTCGCTCGCATCCGGTGCGGGCGTCTCCCCCGTGTCCGTGCCGTCGTCCTCAGTCGCGCCGTCGTCGACCGAGGAGTTCGAGGGCAGATCGGCGAGCAGCACCGCGCGGAACTCGAGCTTCGCCGACGCCTGGATGCGATCGAGCGTCGCCTGGTCGGGCTCGCCCGGCAGGGCGACGACGATGTTGTTGCCGAGGGTCGAGATCTCGGCTTCGGCGACACCCGTCGCGTCGACGCGCTGGCGGATGATCGAGACGGCCTGGTTGAGCTGCTCGGGCGTCGGGTCGGCGTCCGCGACCGCGGGCGCGAGGATGATCTGCGTGCCGCCCGACAGGTCGAGCGCGAGCTTGAACCCCGGATCCCAGTTGTTCCACAGCACGTTGCCCGCGACGACTCCCGCCAGCACGGCGATGATCGCGCCGAGCCAGGCCAGGGAACGGGCGGCCCTCCGCACGGGCGTCGACGATCTCGTGGCCACGCGCCTCTACTTTCTCGCTGGTGCGGGCGCCGGAAAGCGCCCCAGCTCCGTCACGACGGAGCCTCGGGTTCGACTACTCGGTCGGCTCGGTCGGCTTCTTCGGGGTGCGCGGAGCCCGCTTGGGCTTCTCCGCGCGCTCGCCGAACTCGGGCTCGTCGGTGATGTCGATCGACGGGTCGTCGATCGCACCCGTCGCCTCGAGGATCTCGGCCTCCTCGGCCGACTCCTCCTCGACCGGCTCGGTCTCGTCGACGACCTTCGCGATCGTCTGGCTGTGCACGCGCACCGTGGTGCCGGGCGTCGTCTCGACGAGCGCCTCGTTCTTCTCCTCGTCGACGGACACGAGGGTGCCGTAGAGACCGAAGCTCGTCATGACCTCGACGCCGGGCTGGATCTTGGCGCGCATCGTCTCCGCGTCGCGGCGACGGCGCCGCGAGCTGACGAACATGAAGATGATGAGGACGACCGCGATCGCGATGAGTCCGAGCGACAGCGGGTCGCTGAAGAGGGCTTCCATGAGGGACTGACCTTCCGAAGTTCAGGGGTGACGGTCGCCGGCGACGGGTGCGGCCGCGAGACCCCCTGCATCATATGTCATCGTCGAACAGGGTCCCCTGCGCCCGTACGCCGCGACGGTCGGGCGAGACGCCGAGATGCTCCCAAGCGCGCCGGGTCGCGACGCGCCCACGCGGCGTGCGGCTCAGCATCCCGACCCGCACGAGGAACGGCTCGACGACCGCTTCGATCGTGTCGGACTCCTCACCGACGCTCACGGCGAGCGTATTGAGTCCGACGGGTCCGCCGTCGAAGCGTTCGATGATCGCTTCGAGCACCGCGCGGTCGAGCCGATCGAGGCCGATCGGGTCGACGTCGTAGAGCTCGAGGGCTCCGTTGACCGCCTCGAGCCCGGCTCCGCCGCCCCGCACGAGGGCGTAGTCGCGCACGCGACGCAGGAGCCGGTTGGCGATGCGGGGCGTGCCGCGGCTGCGTCCGGCGATCTCACGCCGCGCATCCGACGGGATGTCGAGTCCGAGCAGCCGCGCCGCACGGGCGAGCACCTCGTCGAGTTCGGCGTCGTCGTAGAACTCGAGGTTCGCCGTGAAGCCGAAGCGGTCGCGCAGCGGGTTCGGCAGGAGCCCCGACCGGGTCGTCGCCCCGACGAGGGTGAACGGTGCGAGGTCGAGGGGGATGCTCGTCGCACCCGCGCCCTTGCCGACCATGATGTCGATGCGGAAGTCCTCCATCGCGAGGTAGAGCATCTCCTCGGCGCTGCGGGCCATCCGGTGGATCTCGTCGATGAAGAGCACCTCGCCCGGCACGAGGCTCGACAGCAGCGCCGCGAGGTCGCCGGCGTGCTGGATGGCGGGGCCGCTCGACATCCGCAGCGGCCGGCCCGATTCGTGGGCGACGATCATCGCGAGGGTCGTCTTGCCGAGACCGGGCGGACCGGCGAGCAGGATGTGGTCGGGGGTGCGGCTCTGCATCGCGGCGGCGTCGAGCAGCAGTTGCAGCTGCCCGCGTACCTTCGCCTGGCCGACGAAGTCGGCGAGGGATCGGGGTCGCAGCGCGCCTTCGAAGGCGAGCTCGGCCTCCGACTCGGGCGCCGGGCGGCCGATGCCTTCGTCGCTCACGACGACACCTCGCTCACGGTCGCACCTGCTGGGGCCCGAGGCGCGCGAGTGCGAGGCGCAGCAGAGCCGGGACCGGCAGCGCGCCGTCCTCGGTTGCGGCCTCGACCACCTCGTCGACCGCCTGCGCCGCGACGCGCTCGTTCCAGCCGAGCCCGACGAGCGCCGAGACGACGCTCTGCGTCGTCGTCGATGCGGGAGCCGACGCGGGCGCCGGAGCACCCACGGGCGCGAGGATCTTTCCCGCGAGCGACACGGCGATCAGCTTGGCCGTCTTCGGCCCGACCCCCGAGACCTTGCGGAACGGAGCGTCGTCCTCCGCCGCGACGGCGGCGGCGATCTCGTCGGGCGTGAGTGTCGCGAGGATGCCGAGGGCCGACTTCGGCCCGACCCCCGAGACCCCGCGCAGGAGGTCGAACATCTCCAGTTGCTCACGCGTCGCGAACCCGAAGAGGCTCTGGTCGTCCTCTCGCACGATGAGGGCGGTGTGCACGCGGGTCTCCTGCCCGACCCGCAGCGTGAGTGCGTGCTGGGGCGTGATCTGCACGGCGTAGCCGATCCCGCCGACCTCGAGGATGACGTGCGAGCCCGTGAGGCTCAGCACCTCTCCCCGCACCGACGCGATCACGACGCCACCCTACGTTTCGCCGACGACCTCTCGGCCTGGCGCCACGCCCGCTGCGCCGGCGTCTCGCCCGTCGGGGGCCGAGGAGCCGCCGCCGGCGACGCGTCGAGGGCCACGCCGCCTCGCCATCCGTGGCAGATCGCGAGCGCGAGCGCGTCGGCGGCGTCCGCGGGCTTCGGGATGGCGTCGAGCCCGAGGATGCGCTGCACCATCGCCCCGACCTGCGGCTTGTCGGCCGACCCGTAGCCGGTGATCGCCGCCTTGACCTCGCTCGGGGTGTGCAGCCCGACGGCGAGTCCGTGCTCGGCGGCCACCGCGAGGGCGATGCCGCTCGCCTGGGCCGTCCCCATCACGGTGCGGAGGTTGTGCTGGGCGAACACCCGCTCGACGGCGACCGCCCCCGGCGAGAACTCGGCGACGAGCGCCGCGATGCCCCGCGACACGGCGAGCAGGCGCAGCTCGAGCGGATCGTCGGCGGGGGTGCGGATGACGCCGGCGTGCACGAACCGGGCGCGGCGGCGCGCGTCGAGGTCGACCACGCCCACGCCGCAGCGGGTGAGGCCCGGGTCGATGCCGAGGATGCGCACCCCGTCACGCTATCGAACGTATGTGCGAACGGGTCTCGACACGCGCGCTGGAGCAAAAAGAGGAGGCCATTTCTGGCCTCCTCGCGACGCCAGCGCCGACGCCCGTCCCGGGCGTCGGGTCAACGGAGGTCGGGTTACTCGTCGGCGTCGAGTTCGGCCTGGACCGACTCGGGGATCTCGAAGTTGCTGAACACGTTCTGCACGTCGTCGCTGTCTTCGAGCGCGTCGATGAGCCGGAACACCTTGCGTGCGGTGTCGGCATCCACCTCGATCGCGAGGTTGGGCACGAACTCCGCCTCGGCGGAGTCGTACTCGATCCCCGCCTCCTGCAGCGCCGACCGCGCCTGCACGAGGTCGGACGGGTCGGTCACGACCTCGAAGCCGCCGCCCTGGTCCTTGACCTCTTCGGCACCCGCCTCCAACACGGCTTCGAGGATGCGGTCCTCGTCGACACCGTCGACCTTGGTGATCGAGATGACGCCCTTGCGGCTGAAGTTGTAGGCGACGCTGCCGGGATCGGCGAGCGTGCCGCCGTTGCGGTTGAGGGCCGTGCGCACCTCGGCCGCGGCGCGGTTCTTGTTGTCGGTGAGGCACTCGACGAGGAACGCGACGCCGTTCGGGCCGTAGGCCTCGTACATGATCGATTCGTAGTTGACGGCCTCCCCGCCGATCCCCGCCCCGCGCTTGATCGCGCGGTCGATGTTGTCGTTGGGGACGGAGGTCTTCTTCGCCTTCTGAACCGCGTCGAAGAGCGTCGGGTTGCCGGCCAGGTCGGGTCCGCCGATCTTCGCGGCCACCTCGATGTTCTTGATGAGCTTCGCGAACGACTTGGCACGACGCGCATCGATGACGGCCTTCTTGTGCTTGGTCGTCGCCCACTTGGAATGACCGCTCACGCTGCTCCTCTTTGTCGCTCGAAACCCGTCCGATCTTAGCTGGCGCCTCGGCCGACGCCCGGCCTAGGCTCTCGGGATGCCGTCCCGCTGGTTTCGCATCTCGTTCGCCGAGAACGCGTTCCGCCGCCACCTCGACACCTCCGGCATCGCGCTCGACGAACTCCGCGTCTCCGGCGCCCTCGCCGCGACGACCGCCTTCTACGCCGGGTTCCGCGCCCAGCATGCGCGCATCCGCGACGACGGCGACGGCCTGCTCTGGCAGTGGGGACCCGATGCCGACGCCACGCGATTCACGGTGGGACTCACCCGGCAGCTCATCCGCGAGGGCGACGACCAGCCGATCGTGCAGGTGACGCTGCGGCTCGCGTACCGCTGGACGCCGTCACGCCGTGCGCTCGGGCGCGGCCACCTGTGGCATTTCGAACCGACGACGGTCGACGACTTCGTGGCGACGGTGCGTCACTCCCCCGCCTACCGCGCCGTCGCCTCCGCGTCGCCGGTCGAGGTGACGCTGCGCACCGACGTGCTCTGAACTCACCCGTCCCGGAACTCACCCGTCCCGCAGACGCACGCCCGCCGAGCGCAGCTCGAGTTGCGCGAGCTGCCGGACGACGGCGGGGTCTCCGCGCCGCCACGCCCCGAGGGCGTCGGGGTCGATGGCGAGGATCGCCGAGAGCTTGTGCGTCGACAACGCCCGCAACGCGAGCAGATCCATGCCGGCCTCCGCACCGACGACCTCCCGGGCGCGCGACGCGCGACGCACGAAGAGGATGCGCGGCACGAGCCAGATCGCGAGGATCGTGAGGATCGGCAGCAGCGGGATGCCCACCCCGAGAGTCGTCGCGAGTTGCAGCACCGCCTCCTGCTGGTCGCGCCCCGCGGCTTCGAGCGCGGCGCCCGCGGAGCTCGCGCCGTCGAACGGGATGCGGATGCCGGGGCCGATGAGCGGAACGCCGCCCAGCGTCTCCCCGACGTCGGTCATCGTGCCCGCGAATCCGGCGCCGGCCTGCTCCATCTGCACGCCCCAGGACGCGAGGCCGTTGACGAGCTGGAAGACGACGACGCCGAACCAGATCCACAGGGCGATCGCGACGAGCGCGGCGACGTCCGCGACGATCTGACGGGTGCGGCGACCGGCGAAGTCGGAGTAGATCCTCATGCCCCGATCATCCCCGACCGTGGCGGGGGCGACTACTCCAGCGCGTCGATCCTCCAGTCGCCCTCGTCGAGCACGAGCGAGTAGACGTACGACGCGGCGTTCTCCTCGCCGTCGAGCACCCAGCTCTCGTCGGTCGTGACCTCGGCCGTCCCGCCCGTGATCTCGGTGCCGGTGACGACGACCTCGTAGTCGGAGAAGCTCTCGACGAACACCTGCGCCTCGGTCTCGAACTCCTCGCACGTGGCGAGGAAGCCCTCCCGATAGCCGACCGTCGTGACGCTCTCGAAGAGCGCGCAGTCGACCTCGGCGTACGCCTGGTCGTAGGCGAGGACGGCCTGCTCGGGGCCGCGCACGACCGACGTGAGCATCGGCACGATCACGAACGCGACGACGACCCCGACGATCGCGAGCACGGCCACCGCGACGCCCCCGAGGATCCAGGGCAGCTTCGAGCGCTTCGTCGGAGCCGGAGGTTCGGCCGGAGCGGCTGGCACCGGCTCGAGTGCGGTCGGCGGAAGGTCGGGGTTCGTCACCCGCCGACCCTATCGAGGAACCGCCGGTGGAACCGCGTGTCGGCGGTCATCTCGGGGTGGAAGGCGGTGCCGAGGAGGGCTCCCTGCTCGACCGCGACGACGCGGCCGTCGGGCAGCGTCGCGAGCGCCTCGGCCCGGGGTCCGACCTCCTCGATGACGGGCGCCCGGATGAAGACGGCGTGCACGGGCGGGGCGCCGAGCGCCGGCACCACGAGGTCGGCCTCGAACGAGTCGTTCTGGTTGCCGAACGCGTTGCGGCGCACGACGACGTCGAGGCCGCCGAGGGTCTGCTGGCCCGCGATCGCGTCACGCACGGTGTCGGCGAGCATGATGAGGCCCGCGCACGTGCCGTACACCGGCATCCCGTCGGCGATGCGCGCACGCAGCGGCTCGAACAGTCCGAAGGTGCGCGCGAGCTTGTCCATCACGCTCGACTCGCCCCCCGGGATGACGAGGCCGGCCACCTCGGCGAGCTCGGCCTCGCGGCGCACCGGCACGGCATCCGCCCCCAGGCCGCGCAGCACGGCGAGGTGCTCGCGATAGTCGCCCTGGAGGGCGAGCACCCCGACCCTCGGTCTCGACACGCGCCCTGCGGGCGCTACTCGACCACCGATCTCGCTACCAGCCACGCTCGGCGAGACGGTGCGGCGCGGGAAGGTCGGCCACGTTGATGCCGACCATGGCTTCGCCGAGTCCGCGCGACGCCTCCGCGATCACCGCGGGGTCGTCGAAGAAGGTCGTCGCCTTGACGATGGCCGCGGCGCGGGCCTCGGGATTGCCCGACTTGAAGATGCCCGAGCCGACGAAGACGCCGTCGGCCCCGAGCTGCATCATGAGCGCCGCGTCGGCGGGGGTGGCGACACCGCCCGCGGTGAACAGCACGACGGGGAGCTTGCCGGTCTCGGCGACCTCGGCCACGAGCTCATACGGCGCCTGCAGCTCCTTCGCGGCGACGTAGAGCTCGTCCTTCGTCTTCGACGTCAGCGCGTTGATCTCGCCCCTGATCGTGCGGATGTGCTTCGTCGCCTCGGAGACGTCGCCCGTTCCGGCCTCGCCCTTGCTGCGGATCATCGCCGCCCCCTCGGTGATGCGGCGCAGGGCCTCGCCGAGGTTCGTGGCACCGCACACGAAGGGGACCGTGAACGGCCACTTGTCGATGTGGTTCACGTAGTCGGCGGGCGAGAGCACCTCCGACTCGTCGATGTAGTCGACGCCGAGCGACTGCAGCACCTGCGCCTCGACGAAGTGGCCGATGCGCGCCTTCGCCATGACGGGGATCGACACCGACGCGATGATCTGGTCGATGAGGTCGGGGTCGCTCATGCGTGCGACGCCGCCCTGCGCCCGGATGTCGGCGGGCACGCGCTCGAGCGCCATGACGGCGACGGCGCCCGCATCCTCGGCGATCTTCGCCTGGTCGGCGGTCACGACATCCATGATCACCCCGCCCTTGAGCATCTCGGCGAGGCCGCGCTTGACGCCGCGCGTGGCGGTCTGAGGGGTCGAGTCGACGACGGTCATGGCGACGATCGTAGAACCGTCGAGGATGCCCGCGCGGCCCGGCGATCAGGCCAATCCGGCAGAAAGTGGCCTGATCCGACCCGATGACAGACTGGACGCGTGAAGGTGCTCTCGATCCAGTCCGCCGTCGCCTTCGGGCACGTGGGCAACTCCGCCGCCGTCTTCCCCCTCCAGCGCATCGGGGTGGAGGTGCTGCCGGTGTACACCGTCAACTTCTCCAACCACACCGGCTACGGCGCGTGGCGGGGTCCGCTGATCCCGCCGGCCGACGTCGCCGACGTCATCGCGGGGGTCGAGGAGCGCGGCGTCTTCCCGCAGCTCGACGCCGTGCTCTCGGGCTACCAGGGCAGCGCGGGCATCGCCGACGTCATCATCGATACCGTCGCGCGGGTGAAGGCGGCGAACCCGGCGGCGATCTACGCGTGCGATCCCGTGATGGGCAACGCGAAGTCGGGATGCTTCGTCGCGCCCGAGATCCCGATCCTGCTGCGCGAGCGGGTCGTGCCGGTGGCCGACATCATCACGCCGAACCAGTTCGAGCTCGGCTTCCTCACCGACACCTCGCCGCTGTCGATCGACGACACCCTGCGGTCCGTCGACCTCGCGCGGGCGATGGGCCCGTCGACCGTGCTCGTCACGAGCGTCGAGCGTCCCGACCGCACGGAGGGCACGATCGAGATGATGGTCGTCGACGACGCCGGCGCGTGGATCGTGCAGACGCCCCTGCTGCCGATGAAGGCGAACGGATCGGGCGATGTCACCGCCGCCCTGTTCACCGCCCACTACCGCTCGACGGGCGACGCGTCGGTCGCCCTCGCCCGCACGGCATCCAGCGTGTTCGCACTGCTGGAGAACACCCTCGCGTCGGGTGAGCGCGAACTGCAGCTCGTCGAGTCGCAGGAGCACTACGCCCACCCGCGCCTCGAGTTCGAGGTGCGCAAGCTCGACTGACCCCGACCCCCCGCCCCTCGGGTTACTCCGCCGATCTCGCGTTACTCCGCCACCGATCCGCGGAGTGGCACGCATCTCGCGGAGTAACGGGGTCTCGGGTCTAGTGGGGCCAGGCGGCGGCGAGTTCGTCGCGCACCTCGCCGAGCAGCCGCGGCACGGCCTTCGTCTGCGCGACGATCGGGAAGAAGTTGGCATCCGTCGCCCAGCGTGGCACGACGTGCTGGTGCAGGTGCGCGGCGATGCCGGCACCCGCGATCGCGCCCTGGTTCATACCGATGTTGAACCCGTCGGCCCGTGAGGTCTGTCCGATGACGCGCATCGCCGTCTGCGTGAGCGCCCCGATCTCGGCGACCTCGTCGGCACTCGCCTGGTCGTAGAGCGCGACGTGCCGGTACGGGACGACGAGCACGTGCCCGGAGTTGTACGGGAACAGGTTGAGGATGACGTAGGCGAGCTCGCCGCGATGCACGATGAGCGCCTGCTCGTCGCTCAGGGTCGGCGCCGTGCAGAACACGCAGTCGTCGCCCGGCGCCGCGCCGCCCTTCTCGATGTAGGCGATGCGGTGCGGCGTCCACAGCCGCTGGAACCCGTCGGGGATGCCGACGAACCCCGCGCTCGTCTCGGCATCGGGGTACTCGGTGCCGTCGTAGTCGGCGGGCACAGCATCCGTGGGCACGGTCAGACCTGCGCGTGGGTGTCGATCGCCTCGCGGATGCGCCGCACCGCCTCGTCGATCGGCACCCCGTTGTCCTGGCTGCCGTCGCGGAACCGGAACGACACGGTGCCCGCGTCGCGGTCCTTCTCCCCCGCGATGAGCTGGAACGGCACCTTCTGCAGCGTGTGCGACCGGATCTTCTTCTGCATCCGCTCGTCGCTGAGATCCAGCTCGGCCCGCACGCCGTCGGCACGCAGCCGGTCGATGATGCCGCCGAGGTAGTCGGCGTAGTCCTCCGCGACGGGGATGCCGACGACCTGAACGGGCGACAGCCACACCGGGAACGCCCCGGCGTAGTGCTCCAGGAGGATCGCGAAGAACCGTTCGATCGAGCCGAAGAGCGCCCGGTGGATCATAATCGGACGCTTCTTCGTGCCGTCCCGGTCGGTGTACTCGAGCTCGAAGCGCTCGGGCAGGTTCGGATCGACCTGCACGGTCGAGAGCTGCCACGTGCGGCCGATCGCGTCGCGGGTCTTGAGGTCGATCTTCGGCCCGTAGAACGCCGCCTCGCCGGGCATCTCGGTGAGCTTCAGGCCCGACGCCATCGCGACGTTCCGCAGGGCGTTGGTCGAGTACTCCCAGAACTCGTCGGAGCCGATCCACTTCGACTTTTCGTCGTCGCGCATCGAGAGTTCGAGCTCGAAGTCGTCGAGCCCGAAGTCGCGCAGCATCGAGATCACGAACTCCAGGACCTTCGCGGTCTCGTCCTCGAGCTGCTCGGGGGTCACGAAGAGGTGCGAGTCGTCCTGGGTGAAGCCGCGCACGCGCGTGAGTCCGTGCAGGGCGCCCGAGAGCTCGTTGCGGTACACCGTGCCGTTCTCGGCGAGCCGCATCGGCAGGTCGCGGTACGACCGCGCCCGCTCCTTGTAGATGAGGATGTGCATCGGGCAGTTCATCGGCTTGAGGTAGTAGTCGACGCCCTGCTTCGTGACGGTGCCGTCGGCATCCGTCTCCTCGTCCATCACGATCGGGGGGAACATCCCCTCCTTGTACGTGACGAGGTGGTTGGACTGCAGGAAGAGGTCCTGCTTGGCGATGTGCGGCGTGTAGACGTAGGTGTAGCCGTCCTCGACGTGGCGCCGGCGGGCGTGCTGCTCCATCTCCATGCGGATGACGCCGCCGCGCGGATGCCACACCGACAGGCCCGAGCCGATCTCGTCGGGGAACGAGAACAGGTCGAGCTCCTTGCCGAGCTTGCGGTGGTCGCGCTTCGCGGCCTCCTCCAAACGCTCGAGGTGCGCCTTGAGGGCGCCCTTGTCGGGCCACGCCGTGCCGTAGATGCGCTGCAGCTGCGGATTCTTCTCGCTGCCACGCCAGTAAGCGGCGGCGATGCGCATGAGCTTGTGGGCGCCGAGCGCGCCCGTGTTGGGCACGTGCGGGCCGCGGCACAGGTCTCTCCAGACGGTCGTGCCGTCGCGGTCGACGTTGTCGTAGATCGTGAGCTCGCCCGCGCCGACCTCGACCGCCTCCTCCCCCGCGCTGCCGCCCTTGAGCCCGATCAGTTCGAGCTTGTAGGGCTCGCCCGCGAGTTCAGAGCGGGCCTCGTCCTCGCTGACGACCCGGCGGACGAAGCGCTGTCCCGACCGGATGATGCGATCCATCTCCTTCTCGATCGCGGGAAGGTCGTCGGGCGTGAAGGGGGTCGCGACGTCGAAGTCGTAGTAGAAGCCGTCCTGCACGGGCGGCCCGATGCCGAGCTTGGCCTCGGGGTTGAGTCGCTGCACCGCCTGCGCGAGCACGTGGGCGGTCGAGTGACGCAGGATGTCGAGGCCGTCGGGCGAATCGATCGCGACGGGCTCGACGACGTCGCTCGTCGTGACCTCGGTCGCCTTGTCCTTCAGCTCGCCGTTGACGCGCAGGGCGACGACGGCGCGGTCGGGAAAGAGGTCGAACCCGGTCTGCGCACTCACCCGGTCAACGATAGTCGCGCGGCGAGTGCCGCTTCGGTCACGCGGACGCTCAGCCGAACCGCGACCTGAGTGCGCACTGCTCATGGAGAGCGAGGACCCGGAGATGCTCATCATCGGCAGTCGCGGACGCGGGGGCTTCGCCGGCCTCCCCTTTGGGTTCCGTGAGTTCCGCGTGCCTAGCTCACGCGACGTGTCCCGTTCTCGTCATGCATGCATGGCGCTGATCGGATGCGCACCGATCACGGTGTCGGTGTCGGTGTGGGCTCGACAGGAGGGTCGGTGGGCTCGACGGGAGGAACCGTCGGCGCGGGTTCGGTCGGCACCGGCTCGGGTTCGACGGGAGCAGGCTCGGGGTCATCGGGGACGGGCTCCGGGGGCGAGTCGCTCTCCTCGCTCGGAGTGGGCGAGGGACTCGTCGAGACCGTCGGGTCGACCGCGGGAGCGGTGCCGCCCGTGAGCATCGGACCGAACAGCGCGAGCGCTGTCACGAGCGCACCCAGGCCCACGACGGCGACGATCCCCGCGATCAGCACCCGGTTCGAGCGACGCGGGGGCGGGGCGGCGGCATCCCACTGGGCGGTCTGCACGTCGGCGACCGGCACATGCGGCGCGACCATCGGCTCCGTGGGCGGCACGCCCGCGGCCGATGGCGTCCCGTCCAACGGTTCCGTCGGCGGCGCCGGTTCGTCGGCGGCCGGCAGCGGCTTCGTGGGCTCATCGTCTCGGGTCACTCGTCGACTCTGCCGCTACTGCGGGGTCTGCGTCGGCTCTTGCCGGATGAGGCACGCGCGGGTAATGCGCCGACGTACCGCGCCATCGCGGCGTCAGCATCCGGAGCGGGACCTTCGGCCCTCGTCGCACGCGTGTCGAGTGGCTTCACTGGCCCCGTGACTGCTCCCGTCATCGACCAAACGCGTCTCGCGTCCGCTCCCCCGCGTCACCGTGCCCCCGGCACCTGCCTCCTCGACGAGAACGACTGCCGCCAGGCGTTGACGGAGGGCGGCGTCATGTGGGTTACCTGGGAGCGAGACGGGAATGTCGAGGAGGTGCCCGCCACCTACATCGCGGACGGCGACGGACTGCTCACGAGACTGGCCCCGGAGAGCCGGCTCCCCGAGCGGTCGGTCGTCATCGCCGCGAGCGGTGACGACGACGGCGGCTCGTGGCGCGTCGTCGCCGTCGCTCGCGTTGCGGGTTCCGCGGACATCGCCGGCGCCGTACACACGCGTCTCGTTCCCGTGAGCCTCGTGGGATCGCGCTCGTCGCGCGACGGTTCGGCGCACGTGCGACCCGGCGGGAACGGCTCGTCCTAGTCGGCGGCCGCACGATCGCCGGCGTGGACCACGAGTGTCGGCGCCGTGAGATTCAAGAGGACGTCATGGACCACCGTGCCGAGCGGTGATCGGCTCCGGTCGCGCTGCTCGCCGAGCACGATGAGCGCCCGGTCTCGGCCCGCGTCGAGAAGCAGTTCGGCGAGGGGGCGGTCCGACGCGCGCGTTCGGACGACGGTCGTGGGCGCCACCGCGTGCGCGACGCGGCGGGCCTCGCCGAGCAGATCGGACGTTCGCGTTGGCCTCTGACCCCGTCCGTGGACGAGGAGGAGCTCGTCGCCGAGCGCAGCCGCGTTCTCCGCCGCGGCCTCGACGACCACCGGCATGTCCGCCGCGTCGGAGACTCCCGCGACCACACCTCGGCGGAAGCGCAACTCCATCCCCGGCACCACGACGACGTCGCATCTGGCCAACATCGCGACCTCGACGCTCCGCGATCCGAGAACCCGGCCTCGAAGGAACCCGGTCTTGTGGGTCCCGACGACCAGGGCGTCGTGCCCGCTCGCGAGTTCGGTCAACGCCCAGCCGACGGGCCCCTCGAGCAGCACGCTGTCGACCCGCCGATCCGGGGTCGCCCCTCCGATGAAGCTCCGCGCCTCGAGGACCGCCTGCGCCAGCCGATCGTCGCCGAGACGGCGTTCCTCGTCGCCGGCGGGTTCGCCGTCGAGCCCGATCGCATGCGCGATCACGATGTCGGCTCCGCGCTTCAGCGCCCACCGCAGCGCGTGGCGGCTCGGCTCGCTCCCGTCATATCCGACGACGAGTCGCTTCATCACCGTGCTCTCTCCTCGGTCTCGACATCGATCGTCATGACTCGGCGGTGGTGAGCCCTAGGGGCGAAGGTCCCCCCAGCACGGATCGCGGACCTAGACTCGACGCGTCAGGGAGGAGAACCTGGTGACCGTCGACCCCGCAGACGTCGACTTCCCCGACGCGCCTCGGTCCGAGTTGGAACGCACGATCGAGGCGTTGATCGAGCATGCGCAGCGGGTCCTGACGACGCAGGGACGGCTCCGCAGCCTCGTCCGCGCCAACTCGCTCGTGGTCGAGGATCTGGACCTGCCGCAGGTGCTGCGGAGGATCGCGACGGCGGCGATCGAGCTGGTCGATGCCGAGTACGGAGCCTTGGGCGTCAT
The DNA here is from genome assembly GCA_946481135.1 of uncultured Microbacteriaceae bacterium. The sequence goes on along the minus strand of CAMLMQ010000052.1, from coordinate 1,200 downwards.
CGGATCCGATGGCCGCCTCGAGCAGTTCATCCACGTCGGGATGCCGGACGACGAGGCCGCACTGATCGGCCACCTCCCCGAGGGGCACGGGCTGCTCGGCGCCGTGGTCGACTCCGCCGAGAGCATTCGGATCGCCCACATCGAAGCCGATGAGAGGTCCGCGGGGTTTCCTGCCCACCATCCGGCGATGGACTCGTTTCTGGGCGTCCCGATCCGCGTCCGCGACGAGGTCTTCGGCAACCTCTATCTCACCAACCGACGGGGAGGACGGTTCACCGCCGAAGACGAGGAACTGGTGACCGCCCTCGCCGCCACGGCCGGCGTCGCCATTGCGAACGCGCGCCTGTTCGAGGAGTCCGATCGGCGTCGGCGGTGGAGCGCCGCCCTCGCCGAGGTCACGTCGGCGTTGCTCTCGGGATCCTCCGACGTCCTCGCGGTGATCGCCGACCGCGCCGGCTCCGTCGTCGAAGCAGACCTCGTCTGCGTGATCGTCCCGGCACACGAGGCAGGGATGCTGCGCGTGAGTCTGGCGCGGGGTACCGACGCCGAGTCGCTGGAGGGCCGCGAGTACGCCGCCGAGGGCACGCTCGCCGGGCGCGCACTCTCGGAAGGCGGGATCGCCGCGGCGGAGGTCGAGACGAGGCCGGCCGGCGACGGACGCCCCTTCCTGGGTCCGTCGATCGCACTCCCCCTGACGGCCGCGGGCGAGACCCTCGGAGTCCTGAGTCTGTCGCGGCGTCCGGGGGCTCCGCGCTTCTCGAGCAATGACTTGGACATGGCCGCGGAGTTCGCCGCTCAGGCCGGGGTGGCGATCGAGCTGGGACGAGCCCGGGAGGACCGGCAGCGGCTGGAGTTGGTCGGCGAGCGGAGCCGGATCGCCCGGGACCTCCACGACCATGTCATTCAGCGGCTCTTCGTCGCCGGGCTGGGACTGCAGTCCCTCGCCGGAGCCCATCCGGGTCAGAGCGCGGACCTGATGCGACACGTGGATGCCATCGACGCCGCGATCGCCGACATCCGCACGGCCGTCTTCACCCTGAGTTCGACCTCGCGGACCACGACCCGACATCGCATCCTCGACGTCGCTGCCGAGCTCGAGCCGAGTCTCGGGCACCAGCCTCGCGTGGCCTTCGTCGGCGCGGTGGACCTCGCCGTCAGCGGAGCTCTCGCGGACGACGTGCTCGCCGTGGTGCGCGAAGG
>CAMLMQ010000051.1 GCA_946481135.1 uncultured Microbacteriaceae bacterium | reverse complement strand
AACTCGACGACGGCGCCGCGGGCGGATCGTCGACGATGCCGCAGAAGTCGAACCCCGTGCGGGCGGTGCTGCTGAACGCCGCCTCCCGGCAGGCGCCCCCGCTCGCCGCGTCGCTGCACACCGCCGCGAGCACCGTCGACGAGCGGCCCGACGGCGCCTGGCACGCCGAGTGGGAGCCGTTCCGGATGCTGCTGCGCGTCGCGGGCGGTGCCACGTTCACGGGGCGCGAGCTCGCGTCGGGTCTTCGCGTGCACACCGACGTCATCGCCGCCAACGTCGACTCCGCCGCCGCCGACCTCCTCGCCGAGCGCACCCGCTTCGCCGACGGCGACGCGAAGCCCGCCGACTACCTCGGCGTGAGCGACGCCCTCATCACCCGCCTTCTCGACGACGCCCGCAAGGAGCTCGCGTGACCGTCCCCGACATCCGTCTCGTCCCGCTCGCCTCGGGAGGCTCGGGCCTCCCGTTCCTCGTCGGGCCGTCGCTCGGCACCCGCGTCGCCGCGTGCTGGGGGCCGACCGTCCCCCTGCTGGCCGACCGGCATCCCGTGTTCGGCTGGGACCTCCCCGGTCACGGCGTCTCGCCCGCCGCTCGTGAACCCTTCACGATGGACGAACTCGCCGAGGGCGTCGAGCGCGCCGCGGATGCCGTGGGGCTCGGGCGCTTCGCCGCCGCCGGCGTCTCCCTCGGCGGGGTCGCGTCCCTCGCCCTCGCGCTGCGCTCGACGCGGGTCACCGCCGTCACCCTCGTGTGTTCGCTGCCGCGCATCGGCACCGCCGCCGGCTGGGCGGACCGGGCCGCGGCCGTGCGGGCATCCGGAACCCCGTCGCTCGTCGCCGGGTCGTCGGCGCGCTGGTTCGGCCCCGGTTTCATCGAGAAGGAGCCGACGGTCACGAGCGGCATGCTGCGCGACCTCATGGATGTCGACGACGAGAGCTACGCCCTGTGCGTCGAGGCGCTCGGGGCGACCGACCTCACCTCCCGGGTGTCGGCGCTGTCGATCCCGTTCACGATCATCGCCGGGGCGGAGGATGGCGTCATCCCCCTCGCCGATGCCGAGGCCGCCGTCGGCGAGGCCCGCGTCGGACGCCTCGAGGTGCTGCCCGGCGTCGCCCACCAGGCCGCGGTCGAGGATCCCGCCTCGGTCGCCCGCATCCTGCTCTCGGAGGTGCCCGCATGAACCTGTCGGATGACGAACGCCGCGAGCAGGGGATGAAAGTGCGGCGTGCCGTGCTCGGCGACGCGCACGTCGACCGCGCCGTCGCCGGGCTGAACCCCGACAACGAGGACTTTCAGGACTACATCACGCGCGTCGCGTGGGGGGACATCTGGTCGAGGCCGGGGCTCGATCGACGCTCGCGTTCGATCGTCACGCTGACGGCGCTCATGACGGCGGGGTACTGGGAGGAAGTGCCGATGCACTTCCGGGCCGCGATCACGAACGGGCTCACGCGCGAGGAGATCCGTGAGGTCATCCTGCAGGTCGGGCTCTACCGCGGGGTGCCCGTCGCGAACCACGGGACGCACCTGTTGCGGGAGACCCTCGGCGACGCCCCCGAGGGGTGAGGAGCGTGCCGCACTGCGGCACGGGTGCCGAACTCCACGCCGAGCGGGCGGCACGACCTCGGCTCAGCGGCAGGCGACCGTGTCGACCGGAACCTCCAGCGTGAAGCCGATGCCGATCGTCTCCGTCTGGTTCATGGCGTCGACGAGTGTCGCCGACCCGGTCACGATCGCGCCGTCGTTGATCAGTGCGATGTCGGCATCGTCCGGTCCCCCGAAGACCCCTTCGGGCCCGTTCCACGACACATCGTCGTACGGGACGCCGGCGAGCGTCTGGATGTAGACGTCGATCTGCACCCGCTCGCCGTCGTCGTGCGTGCCGAAGCCCTGCAGTTCGAGTTCCCGCTCGACCGTCCCGTCGCTGAGGGGCTCGCAGTTGCGCACCTCGGTGATGTCGTACTCGACGCCGTCGACGACGACGGTGCCGAGTGTCTCGGTCGTGTCAGTCGGGTCGACAGGAGCCTCGCTCGCGGTGCCGCCGTCGTTCGCCCCCGGCGTCGCGGCTCCGTCCGAGTCCGCATCCGGTGATGCGTCGGCCGCGCAGCCGGCCACGAGAAGCATCAGCCCGACGATCGGGGCAAAGGGGGCAAGGGTTCGTCTTCTCATCTGAACGTCTCCGTCGTGTCGAGTCGGTACTGCGGGTCAGGGGCAGGTCGCGGCGGCGATGAAGGGGGCCGCATCTCCGAGCGAGGTCTCCGGGGCGAACGGCACCGCATCGAACGCACCGGTCGCGGTGACCTGCTTTCCGACGATCCGGAGGAGGGGCGACTCCCCGCTGCCCTCGAGCCAGTTCGGGGCCTCTCCCTCGTCGCGGGCGTGCTGCGCCATCAGGTTGCTGAACTGGTCCGGCGCCCCTCCCTCGCCGAGGACGAGGTAGGCGAGCTGCACGTGTTCGTTCTCGAAGTTGAACCCGTAGTCGGGGCCGATCTCGCGCGTCAGATAGAGCTTGTGTCCCGCGCCGGTGGTCTCGTCCGAGGCGGTCACCGAGAGCCTCTGGGCACCGGGGGTGTCGTCCAGTGAGCACGTGACGCTCGCGAAGTCGAAACGCTGACCGGCCGTTTCGAGGTAGGCCGTGCCGGCTTCGGCCGGGGTGACGCCGTCGTCGAGGGAGTCGGCGTAGAGCTCGTCCAGGTATCCCCCTTCGCCGGAACCGTCCCCGTCGTCCACTCCGGTCGTCTCGTCCACTCCGGTCGCCGTCGCGTCGTCAGGCGACGGCTCGGCGGGCACGGCACACGCCGTCACCGCGAGCAGGAGCGCGAGAGCGACCGCCGAGGCAGACGCGCTTCGGCGGGACGATGAGGAGTGACGCGGCATGCGAGTGAGCCTTTCCGGGTGAGGTCTCGGGGAGCGTCCGGTCAGGTGCTCGCGCCCTGACCGCGTCGGCGCCGTCAACGTTAGGCTGGGGCACCGAGCGAAGCCATAGTGAGAAGTTGGCTATGACGAGGACGCGGGCCAGGCCGGCCCGTGTCGCGACGCAAGGGGACACGCAGTGCGCGAACCTGTTCACGTGGAACGGCTGCTGGAGAGCGTGGATCGTCGGCAGACGACCGTGCTCACCGGCCCCCGCGGGTGCGGCAAGTCCCACCTCCTGCGCCTCGTGCACACCTCCCTCGCACGCGTCGGCCGGAACGCGCCGCTCATCGTCGGCAGCGCCCCGGGATCGCGGGTGCCGCTCGGAGCCTTCGCCGGCGTCACCGATCTCCCTGCCGCGGCGCTCGCGTCGCCGGCGGCGGTCGTCGACGCCTTCGCGAGAGATCGGGCCGAGGGCGTGCTGCTCGTCGACGACGTCGAGCTCCTCGACGAGGCGTCTCTCTACGTCGTGTCGCACCTGATCTCCGCGACCCGGATACCCGCCGTGCTCACCGTTCGGGACCTCGCGTCGGCACCGCCGAGCATCCGGCACCTCTACGACGGCGGACACGTGGAGGAGGTGCCGGTGGAGCCGCTCTCCGATGCCGACGCCGAACGTCTCCTGCGCGACCTGGTGGAGGGCGACGTCACGCCACGAGCGCGCATCGAGCTGCTCGCGGCGGCGCGAGGCAACCCGCTGCATCTGCGCGAGATCGTCCGGGGGTCGCTCCACCACCGTCGGCTGGTCGACACCCCCCTCGGCTGGGAGCTGATCGGGGCGCCCGTCGCGACCCCGCGGCTGTCGGAGATCGTCGGCGAACGCTTCAGCGGACTGTCGGCGGCCCATCGGGAAGCCGCCACTGTCGTCGCACTGGCGGGCGAGTACCCGGCGGATGCGATCTCCGAGGACGACCGCACGGCCCTGGCTCGCGCCGACGTGATCGAAGCGACCGACTGCGGCTGGGTGCGGCTCTCCCACCCTCTCGACGCGACGTACCTCACGTCGCTGTGCTCGACCGCGCTCCAGCATGAGCTCGCGCATCGCGCGATCGCCGTGCTCAGAGGCGACGATGCCGCATCCCGGGCCGATTCACGACGACGATCCGACGTCCTCGCTCTGGAGTACGGGTGCGCCTTCGACATCGCGGCGATGACCGAGTTGGCCGACCACGCTCTCGGCGCATTCGACGAACGGCTGGCACTCCGAGCCGCCACGGCCGTCCTCGAGATCGCGCCGGACGCCGTGCAGCCTCGACGCATCGCAGGTCTCGCGGCGTCGGCTCTCGGGGACGCCTCCCTGGCCGACCTGCATCTCGATGCAGTCCACGAGCTCGCCCAGACCGATCGCGACCGCACCTCGGTCGCGCTCGCGCGCGCGCAGCACCTCGGGCTCGCCCACCACGACGCCGCGGCGGCGCTCGAGGTGATCGGAGACGCCCTCGGGGTCGTCACCGCGGACGACGAGATCGTCCATCTGCGGCATGCCCGACTGCGTTGGGCGTCGGTGGCCGGGACGACGCACGCAGACCCGTCGCCCCATGCGGTCGCCGCAGCGTCCGACGTGCGAAGTCCCGAGGAGGTGCTGAGCCTGATCACCGCAGGCGTCTCCGGCGTGATCGCGGGGCCGCTCGAGGAGACCTGGGCGATCCTGCCCACCCTGCGGAACCTGCCCGCCGAGGTGGTGGCGCTGAGCCCCGGCGCCGACGCGCTCATCGAGTTGACCGGGATCATGGCCCTGTCGTACACGGGGGACGTCGTGGCCACGCGTGAGCGCCTGTCCCAGGTCGGCGCATCCGCGCGAGAGCGATCCCCGGAGTCGCTCGGCATCTGGGAGTACGCCCACGGCTTCCTGGAGTTCCTCGCCGCCGACGCCGAGGATGCGTACTCGCTCGGCCGGTCGGCGGCCTCCCATCTGACGTGGCGCGACAGCGCCGGCCTCCTGCCGGCAGCTCGCGCACTCACCGCCGCGGCGGCACTCGCGACAGGACGGAGCGTCGAGGCGCGACGCGAGCTCGCGGGCATCCCGGCTCCCGCCGACGCCGACCCCAAGGTGGTGATGCTGCGCGGGTGGGGCGAGGCCTGGACGGCGAACGTCGAGCGACGCGGCGACCAGGCGGCCTCGATCCTCCTCGAGACGTCCCAGCGGCTCATGGCTGCACGCCACACCTACCTCGCCGGGATGGTGGCCCACTGCGTCGTCAGGATGGCGAGGAGGGTCGACGAGGCCGCCGCCCTCCTGGAGTCGACGGCCCACTCGGCGGGAGGCGGGCTGCTGAACCTCTTCGCCCGCCACGCGACCGCCGTCGCCGCGGACGACATCGAGGAGGCGGAGGCGATCGCCGCGGAAGCCGACGATCTGGGACTGTTCTCCACCGCGACGGACACCCGACTCTGGCTGTCGAACATCGCCGACCGGCGCACGATGCCGGAGATACGAGCTCGGCGGAACCGTCTCGCCGCCGACGACCGGATGAGACGGTCCCCGGGCATGGCGTTGTGGCAGTCGGATGCGACGCGGTCGACGTTGCTGACCGAGAGGGAGCACCGCGTCGTTCATCTCGCAGCCGACCGCCTGACCGCCAGGGAGATCGCGGACATCCACGAGGTCTCGGTCCACACCGTGACGAATCAACTGGCGTCGGCCTTCCGGAAGCTCGGGGTCGGCAGTCGGGCCGAACTGCGCGACCTGCTCGCTCGCGACACCCGGGCGTGACGACCTCGGCGACCGCTGACGCCCACGCGGACGCCGGGCCCGGGTAGCCCGACGTCCGCGCAGCGGGGGTCAGCTGGTACGGCGACGACGCGCGACGGTCAGCGCACCCGCACCGACGAGCACCAGCAGGCCGGCGGCGATCATGCCGGATGCGGGGTCGGCACCGGTCGCGGCGAGTCCGCCGACCGGTCCCGTGTAGGAGATCGCCGTGATGCGGCCGCTCCGGAGGCTGAACCACGCCGTCGCACTCATCGGCGTGCCGTCGGCGGCGATTCCGGTGAGCACGAGGCGGTGCGCGCCATCCGGGGTGTCGGCCGGCAGCGAGACGACCCAGCTGAAGCCGCCCGAGCCGTCGACCGTGCCGGTGTAGAGCACGCGCGGGGTGGAGTACATGGTCAGCGTGTAGGTCGATCCGACCTGCAGCCCCTCGGCCGTGATCGTCGACGAGGCGTCCTCGATCGACGTGCCGGCGTCGAACTGCAGCTCGAGCCCGAGGTCGGGTGCGGCCTCGACGACCCCGCTGAAGTCGGCGGTGATGCGCCCGAAGTCGTTCTCGGCGGTGATCGTGAACTCATACGGCCCGGCCGCGGTCGGGGTGCCGGTGAGCGCGCCGGATGCCGAGAGCGCCAGGCCCGCGGGGAGAACCCCCGTCACGGTGTAGACGATCGTCGGATCGCCGACGGCGAGGACCGCGTCGGTGACGGCGACCCCCTGCCGCAGGTCGGGCAACTCGTCGTCCTCCCACGTGGGAGCGACGCCCGCCGGGCCGACCGTGCCGGTGAAGCGATGGGTGACGAAGCCGTAGCCGCCCCCGGCCCGGAGGGTGAAGTCGTAGGCGCACGACTCGCCGTCACAGGCGTCAGGGGTTCCCGTGAGGGCGCCCGTCTCCCAGTTCAGCGTGAGTCCGCCCGGCAGCTCGCCCTCGGACACGGTGTACGCGATCTCGCCGTAGGGCGTCGCCGCGGCGACCGAGTCGGAGTACGCCGCGTCGAGTCGAGGCGTGCGCAGCGTGGTATCGGTCCACACCGGCGGGGTGCGGCGCTCGATCGTGATCGTGTTCTTCCACGACTTCGGCCCCGTGCGCTCGGCGCTCTCCGCGTCGCTCACGTTCACACCGCCGAATCTGTGGAACACGACCACGTCGTCGTCGTGCGTGACGCGCAGCAGGTAGAGGGCGTCGAACGCCTCGAGCGTCGTGATCGGGCCCGGGCTGAGCTCGAATCGGCCGTCGGCATCCGTCACCGTGGTGTCGACGACGATCGTCGGATCGGCGTCGTCGAGCAGGTCGACCGTGACCCCGGGCACGACCTCGCCGTTCCATTGCACGGTACCGTTCGCGGTCGGAACGTGGATGCGCACGCCCGACGAGCCCGACGTCGACGGCTGGTAGTCGTCGTCGCCGAGATAGCGGGCGGTGAGGTTCTGCACGCCACCGGCGTTGGTCTTGTCGAGCGATGCCGATGTCGTCGCGACGCCGTCGACGAGAGTCGCCGAGCCGATGAGCACGGTGCCGGAGGCGTAGAACTCGACGGTTCCGGTCGGCGAGTGGCCGACGCTCGGGTCGCCCGCGACGGTGGCGCTGAGCGGGATGTCGGCGTACGACGCGAAGGCCGGCGCGGTGAGCGTCGTGGCGGTGGGCGACTTGCCGGACTCGATCGTGCCCTCGAACGCCAGCACGGACCAGGACTCGTCCGCGGTGTCGGCGATCCGCAGCTCGAACGAGAAGGACCCGGCCTCGGGTGTTCCGGAGAACGTCGCCGTGGGCGCGCAGCCTCCTTCCGGGGTTGTCATCGAGATGCCGGCCGGCAGCTGCCCGCTTTCGATGCTCCAGCACCAGGAGGTCGGACCGCCGTACTGCGGCCCGGTCAGCGTCGCGGTGTAGGGCTCGCCCGCGGTCATGAGCGGGAGGATCCTGTCTCCGCTGTACTCGTTGCTGCCGGTGCCGGTGTAGCCGGCCGGCGCGGCCGAGGCGGCGACGGCGCCGGCGAGCGGCGCGGTGATGAGGAGCAGTGCGGCGGTGAGCCCCGCGAGGAGGCGCGACATGCGCAGCCCCCGGCTGCGCGGCGATGCGGTGGGCATTCGGGTTGTCCTTCGGTCACGTCCCGACCCCCCGTCGGGAACACGTCAACGTTATTGACGTCTCGACCGGGCGCGCAGTCCCCCTTCAGGGGTGAGCGACGTACCCCGCGGTGAGCCAGGATGAGGGACATGAGCGGAGGAGACGGCGCGTGGTACGGCCGCCTCGATCGTCAGGTGATCGTGGACGCCGCGCTGCGCATCGCCGCGCGCCCCGGAACCGCCGAACTCCGCTTCCGCGACCTCGGCGACGAGCTGGGAGCCGACCCGACGGCGGTGTATCGACACTTCCGCAACAAGTCCCAGCTCATGACCGCGGTCATCGACAGGCTCATGGGCGACATCCGCGACGCCCTGCCGCGGAACGCCGATGTGGGCGACCTGATGCGCGCGATGGCGACGGAGGCCCTCGACACCTTCGTGCGGCATCCCGCGATCGGCGCCCACCTCGTCGACTCCCGGCCCGTCGGCCCCGCCGAACTCGACCTCATCGAGGCCAGCATGAGCGCGTTCGCCGCCGCCGGACTCGACGGCGACGCCCTCGTCGCGCACTACGCCGCGTTCAGCGGGATGCTGCTGTCGTACGTCGCCGCGACATGCCGGGAGCTCGTCACCGCCGGAGCGGGCACCGACATCGCCGACCTTCCATGGGTGCCCACGGAGGTGGCGATCACCCCGGCCGCGTTCCCGACGCTGAGCGCCTACGGCGAGCGGCTACTGGGAATGGACTTCCGTTCCGTGTACTTCGCAGGCGTCGAGGTGCTGATCGAGTCGACGCTGCGCGCCGCCCGGGCGGGATGAGACCGACCCGCTGATCGAACGAGAGGAACCACTGATGAAGCTCGCACTCACCGGATCGAACGGCAAGCTCGGGACCGTCGTCGAACGCGAACTGCGCGCAGCCGGCCACGACGTCGTCGCCCTCGACCAGACCGGACCCCGCCGCGCCGGGTTCACCCGCATCGACCTCACCGACTCCGGGGCGGTGTTCGACGGCCTCAGCGGCATCGACGAGCGACACCGGGGGCTCGACGGCGTCGTCCACCTGGGAGCCGTCGCCGCGCCGGGGATCGAGACCGACGTGGCGACCTTCCGGAACAACATGCTCGCGACGTTCAACGTCATCCACGGGGCCCGCAAGGCGGGCATCCGCCGCGTCGTCTTCGCGTCGAGCGAGACCGTGCTCGGCCTGCCGTTCGCGATCGACCCGCCCTATGCACCCGTCGACGAGCAGTACGACACCCGCCCCGAGAGCGTCTACTCGCTCACCAAGCACCTGGAGGAGGAGCTCGCGCTCAAGGTCGCGCGGTGGGATCCCGACCTCTCGATCACGGCGCTGCGGTTCTCGAACGTGATGACCCCCGACGACTACCCCGGATTCGCCGCCTTCCAGAGCGACCCGACGAGCCGCAGATGGAATCTGTGGGGCTACATCGATGCGCGTGACGGCGCGCAGGCGATCATGAGAGCGCTGGATGCCGGCCGCCCCGGGTTCGACCGATTCATCATCGCGGCGGCCGACACCGTGATGGAGCGCTCGAGTGCGTCACTCATGGCGGAGTACTTCCCGTCGGTGGAACTCCGACGGGAGCTCGGGCAGCACGAGACCTTGCTGAGCATCGACCATGCCCGTGACGTGCTCGGCTACGACCCGCAGCACTCCTGGCGTGACTGACTCGGAATCGATCCGACGAGACCTGCGCTCAGCCGTGACTAGGATGTACTCAGGAAGAACGTCCGTACGCATTCCGAACGGACGGGAGACGGAGCAGACATGCGGACGAAGATCGTCCCCGACGTCGCTGCCGCACTCGAGGGCATCCCGGACGGCGCCACGGTACTCGTCGGGGGCTTCGGCCTCGCCGGGCAGCCGATCGCACTGATCGACGGGCTGCTCGAGGCGGGCACGACCGACCTGACAATCGTCGCGAACAACGCCGGCAACGGCGACACCGGCCTCGCCGCGCTGCTCAAGGCGAGGCGGGTGCGGAAGGTCGTGTGCTCCTTCCCCCGTCAGGTCGACTCCTGGGTGTTCGACGAGCTGTACCGCGCGGGCGAGATCGAGCTCGAGGTCGTCCCCCAGGGCAACCTCGCCGAACGCATCCGGGCCGGCGGCGCCGGCATCGGCGGCTTCTTCACCCCCACCGGCGTCGGCACCCTCCTCGCCGAAGGCAAGGAGACGCGGGTCATCGACGGACGCGAGTACGTGCTCGAGAGTCCGATCAAGGGCGACGTCGCCCTCATCGGCGCCTACCAGGGCGACCGGCTGGGCAACCTGATCTACCGGAAGACGTCCCGCAACTTCAATCCGGTGATGGCGACCGCGGCGACGCTCACCATCGCGCAGGTCGACGAGATCGTCGAGGTGGGCGACCTCGACCCCGAAGCCATCATCACGCCCGCCCTGTATGTCGACCGCGTCGTGGAAGTGGGGAAGCGCGCATGGCTCTGAGCAGAGACGATCTCGCGAAGCGGATCGCCGACGACATCCCCTACGGCGCCTACGTCAACCTCGGCATCGGTGCGCCGACCCTCGTGGCCGACCACCTCGAACCCGAGCGCGAGGTGACGCTGCACACCGAGAACGGGCTGCTCGGCATGGGCCGCGCGGCGAAGGGCGACGAGATCGACCCCGACCTCATCAACGCCGGCAAGATCCCGGTGATCGCCGAGCCGGGGCACTCGTTCTTCCACCACGCCGACAGCTTCGCGATGATGCGCGGCGGACACCTGGATGTCTGCGTGCTCGGCGCGTTCCAGGTGAGCGTGAACGGCGACCTCGCCAACTGGCACACGGGCGAACCCGACGCCATCCCGGCGGTCGGCGGAGCCATGGATCTCGCCATCGGCGCCAAGCAGGTCTGGGTGATGACCGACCTGCTCACCAAGGACGGTGCGAGCAAGCTGGTGGCGGCTTGCTCGTACCCCTTGACCGGCAAGGGATGCGTCTCCCGCGTCTACACCGACCGCGCCGTCATCGAGGTGGGGGCCGACGGCGCCCGCGTGATCGACCTGTTCGACACGACCCTCGACGAGCTCACTGAACTCACCGGACTGGAGCTGACGCGATGACCTCCGCCTACGTCTACGACGCCGTGCGCACGCCGTTCGGCAAGTACGGCAAGTCGCTCGCGGGCATCCGACCGGATGACCTCGCCGCCTCGACCCTGCGCGCGCTGCTCGACCGGCATCCCGACTTCGACCCCGCACGCATCGACGACGTCATCCTCGGCGACGCCAACCAGGCCGGAGAAGACAACCGCGACGTCGCCCGCATGGCCGTGCTGCTCGCGGGACTGCCCGTGAGCGTGCCCGGGTCGACCACGAACCGGCTCTGCGGATCGGGCCTCGACGCCGCCATCCAGGCGTCGCGCGCGATCGAGACCGGCGACGCCGAGGTGATGATCGCGGGCGGCGTCGAGTCGATGAGCCGCGCCCCGTTCGTGATGCTCAAGCCCGAGAAGCCCTACCCGACCGGCAACGAGACCCTCCACGGCACGACCCTCGGGTGGCGCATGGTCAACCCGAAGATGCCGAAGGAGTGGACGATCCCGCTCGGGTCCTCCGCCGAACTGCTCGCCGAGAAGTATGGAATCTCCCGCGACGAGCAGGATGCCTTCGCGGCCCGGTCGCACCAGCGCGCGGCGGCGGCGTGGGACGGCGGCATCTTCGAGAACGAGATCGTGCCGGTGCCCGGCATCGACCTCGCCCGCGACGAGGCGCTGCGCGCCGACACGACCGTCGAGACGCTCGCGGGTCTCAAGCCCGTCTTCGCCGAGAACGGGTCGGTGACGGCCGGCAACGCGTCGCCGCTCAACGACGGCTCGTCGATGGTGCTCATCGGCGCCGAAGGGGCACTCGACGGCGAACCGCTCGCCCGCATCGCGGGACGCGGTGTGGCGGGCAACGAGCCGCAGTACTTCGGGGTCGCCCCCGTCGAGGCCGCCAACCGGGCGCTCGCGCGCGCGGGCAAGACGTGGGCCGACGTCGACTTCGTCGAGCTCAACGAGGCGTTCGCGTCGCAGACGCTCGCGTGCCTGAAGCTCTGGCCCGAGCTCGACCCCGAGAAGCTCAACATCCACGGCGGTGCGATCGCGATCGGGCATCCGCTCGGGGCGTCGGGCGGACGCATCCTCGGCCGCGCCGCGCACGAACTCGCCAAGCGCGGGTCGGGCGTCGCGGTCGTCACCATCTGCATCGGGGTCGGCCAGGGGCTGGCCGTCGTGCTCGAGCGCTGATCCGGGAGACGGGGCTGATTCGGGAGACGGGGCCGATGCCCGAGCCCGACGGCAGCACCTACGTGCAGTCGCTCGCGCGCGGGCTCGCCGTCATCCGCGCGTTCGACGCCGAGCATCCGCGGCAGTCGCTCTCCGACGTGGCCCGCGCCACCGGGATGACCCGGGCCTCCGCCCGCCGGTTCCTGCTCACCCTCGAAACCGAGGGGTACGTGCGGGTGCGCGACGGAGTGTTCGAGCTCACGCCGCGGGTGCTCGAGCTGGGGTTCTCGTACCTGTCGGCGCAGTCGCTGCCCGAGGTCGCGCAGCCCCACCTCGAGACACTGTCGCGCGCGACGGGTGAGTCGTCATCCGCCTCGGTGCTCGACGGCGTCGACATCGTCTACATCGCCCGCGTGCCCACCCGGCGCATCATGTCGGTGGGCATCACGATCGGCACCCGGTTCCCCGCGTTTCCGACCTCGATGGGGCGCGTTCTGCTCGCCGCGCTCGATTCTGCCGCCCTCGACACCTACTTCGAGGGTTTCGCGGCGACGAAGTTCACTGCCCGGACAGTGACCGACGAGGGTGCCTTGCGCGCCGAACTCGACCGCGTGCGCGAGCAGGGCTGGTCGCTCGTCGACGGCGAACTCGAGCACGGTCTGCGCGCCCTCGCCGTGCCCGTGCACCGGGGCGATGCGGTCGTCGCCGCCATCAACCTCGCGATGACGAGCACCGACGAGGACGCCGCCGCTCAGGCCGAGCGACTGCTGCCGGCGTTGCGGGATGCCGCCGCCGCGATCACCGCCGACCTCGCCCTCACCTCGCGCTGAGCCAGCGGCTGGCTCCCAACTCTCGGCCCTGGGAGGGTTCATCCATCCCTGATCCACGAGCGCGCGCTGTGCCGAGAGTTAGGGACGCGGGGGGCGCGGACGAGAGCCTCTCGCCGCGGTTGCCCGACTTCGTCGCCCTCCCGGCGCGGGACGCGACGAAGTCGGGCAACCGCGTGAGGGGATGGGCACTCAGAGGCCGCCGAAGAACACCTGGATCGTGAAGAGCACGGCGATGACGATCGCGCCGACGACGGCTCCGACCATGAGAAGCTGCGCGGCCATGAGCCGTCCTTCCGTTCGGGGTCCGTTCCATTCTGCCCGACGGGGCGCGGGTCAGCGCGTGGCGAGCAGCTGCGCGCCCGCGGCGGCGAGCTCGTCGAGAGCCGCCTGCGACGACTCCGGGGCGACGCCCGCGACGAGGTCGGTGAGCACCGCCACGTCACGGCCGGCGTCGAGCGCATCGCGGGCCGAGGCGAGCACGCAGTAGTCGGTGGCGATGCCCGCGACGTCGATCGTCGTCACGCCGGCCGCGTCGAGCACCTCGGAGAGGTCGCGTCCGTCGTCGGTCGTGCCCTCGAAGATCGAGTACGCGGGCCGACCCTGCCCCTTGCGCACGTGCACGTCGACGAGCGACGTGTCGAGGGCGGGGTGGTACTCGGCGCCCGGCGTTCCTGCGACGCAGTGCCGCGGCCAGGTGCCCACGAAGTCGGGCTCGCCGGTCGCGAAGTGGCCGCCGTTGTCGTTGTCGCCGTCGTGCCAGTCACGGCTCGCGATGACGAGGTCGTAACTGTCCGGATGCGCGCGCAGATACTCGGTGATGCCCGCCGCGACGGCGGCTCCCCCGGTCACCCCGAGCGCACCGCCCTCGGTGAAGTCGTTCTGCACGTCGATGACGAAGAGTGCCCGCATCGGGTCGGTTCCTCTCGGGTCGGGTCGTTCAGTTGTTGGACAGGTTGTCGCCGCACCGCCACACCCCGGTGGTGAGGGTGTCGAGCGAGCCGCGCGCCGCACTCTGGATGCCGTCGCCGATCGCGTAGAACGTGAAGACGAGCAGCGTGCCGTCCTGGGCCGTCAGATAGCCGGAGAGGGAGTACGACGTGTCGATCCAGCCCGTCTTCGCCGCGACGGCCCCGCGGGCCTCCGCGTTCGGCCCGGTGAACCGGCCCGACAGGGTGCCCGACTGGCCGGCGACGGGCAGCCCCGCCTGTACGACATCCAGGTTCGCGCCGCCCGCGAGCATCGCGCGTAGCAGCGCGTTGAGGGTCGACGGCGGCACCGCGTTGAGATCGCTCAGTCCCGAGCCGTCGCGGATCACGAGGCCCGGCGTCGAGGTGATCCCGTACTCGGTGAGCGCGCTCGGGATCGCCTGCTGCAGCGACGCGGCCGAACCGTTGAGCGACGACTCCTTCGACGTGATGCGGGCGAGCATCTCGGCGAGCGTGTTGTCGCTGACGAGGAGCATGTAGCGCACGAGATCGCGTACGGGGGCCGAGGCCACCTCGCCGAGCACCGGCTGCGTCGTGATCGCCGATCCGCTGGAGATCGTGACCGCCTCGTCGAGCTCGTCCTCGGTGTCGGCGGCGCGGAGGGCGTTGAGGAACGCCTGGCCGGCACGGGCGATCGGGTCGGTGCTGCGCGGGCTGTCCTGCGCGGCGGGGTTGGCGCGGTCGCCGTCGACCTGCAGCGCCGTCACCTCGGAGTGGTAGCCGCGGGTCTGCTCCGAACGCTTCCACGACGCATCCCACTTGTCGGCCGGCGACCAGTAGTTGGCGTCGAGCACGACGCTCGTGATCGGCGGGCCGTCGTAGTTGGCGAGGGTCTGCGCCGCGAGGTCGGCGATGCTCGCCGTGCCCGGATACACCGTGCCGCCCGCGCTCGGGTCGTGCAGGGTCGCGTCCCCGCGCCCGACGAGCACGATCGAGCCGGGGGCCGAGCCCTGGTACACGGTCGTGCGGATGCGGTAGTCGGGTCCCAGCACGGCGACCGCGGCGGCGGCGGTGAGGATCTTGAGGGTGCTCGCGGTGCGGGCGGGGGTGTCGCCGGCGCGGTCGAAGAGCACCTCGCCGGTGTCGGCGCGCTGCACCTGACCCTGCAGCGTCATGAGGATGGGGTCGGCCGCGAGCCCGGCGACCGAACAGGTGCGCAGGCGGCTGGCCGCGAGCTCGCCGTCGGGAACCGGGCGGGGCGGGTCCGGCGTCGGCGTGGCGGTCGGCACCGGGGCGGCCTGCGATCCGACACTCACCCCGGCGAAGACGGCACCGGTGCCGAGCAGGAGGAAGACCACGGCGCCGGCCCCCGCCATCCACGCACGGGGGTGCTTCGCGAACACGGCGAAGATCCCGCCGCGCGGCGCCTCGTCGACCGCGGCGTCAGCGACCGGCGGCGGCGTCGACTTCTTCGAGGAGACGGGCTTGCGACGACCGGCGTTCGCCGCCTCCCGGGCGGCGCGGCGCGAGGTCGGCTGCTCGTCGGTCACCAGCCCATGATAGGCGAGCGGGGGAACGCCCTCCGGAGACCCGGACGGCGCCGGACGACTCGCACCCGCCGCACCCGGACCCGTTCCGGATGCGGCGTGTGCCAGCCGTCCGACGCCACCGTCGGGCTACGTGGGGCCGATCAGCAGCCGCCCCAGCGGGCCGCGGCACGGGTGAAGCTGTAGGGCTCGTTCGGCACGCCGCCGTGGGTCATCGCGAAGTAGATGCACACGCCGCCGACCGGTCCCGTCACCGACGGACGGTAGAGCGAGTTGCGGTGGGCGGTGGAGTTCCACCACTTCTGGGCGACCGTGGCCCCGGTGTTGCCCGAGCCGCCGGCGAGGTTGCCGTCGCAGCCGCGGGAAGGAACGCCGTCGCTCCGCACCGACCCCATGTGACCCCAGGCACTCGCCGGGTTGGTGCTCGGGTCCTCCGCCATCCAGAAGAGCCGCTCCTCCATGCAGGCGTCGTAGCGGAAGTGGGACATGGGCACGGGGTGCAGACAGTTCGCGACCCGGATGGCGTTGTACGACGAAGCGAACGACGCGATGTCGGCTGTGGTCGTGCCCTGCACGCC
>CAMLMQ010000050.1 GCA_946481135.1 uncultured Microbacteriaceae bacterium | reverse complement strand
ACCAAGGATGCGCGCGCGCTGTTCCGGATACGGCTCAGCATCCGGCCGGTCGTGCCCTGTCACGAGTCGGTTCGCTAGAAGGCGCTGTCGTTCGCGACGGCGCCTTCTCGCATATTCGGAGCACCTCCGCGGATCCCCGGCGGTTCGGGGGTCGAAGCCTGCAAGCCGTGCAGGCCCCTCGAGAGGAGATCCGCCCCGTGCGCACCCTGGTACTGAACGCCGGCTACGAGCCGCTCGCCGTCGTGTCGTTCAAGCGAGCCCTCGTGCTCGTGCTCGGCGGCAAGGCCGCCATCATCGAGAGCGATCCGGATTCCCCGGTGCTCGGCATCTCGGGTCAGTGGGACCGGCCGTCGGTCATCATCCTGCGCCGCTACGTGAAGATCCCCTCGGGTCGCAACGTGCCCGTGTCGCGCCGCGGCGTGCTGCGCCGCGACGGGCAGCGCTGCGGCTACTGCGGCGGCACCGCGACGACGATCGACCACGTCATGCCGCGCTCGCGCGGCGGCGCCGACTCGTGGGAGAACCTCGTCGCCTGCTGCCTGCGCTGCAACAACGTGAAGGGCGACCGCACGCCGCAGGAGATGGGCTGGTCGCTGCGCAGCGTGCCGAAGGCCCCCCACGGCACGGCGTGGCTCGTGCGCGGCGTCGAGCGCGCGCAACCGCAGTGGGAGGAGTACCTCGCGCCCGCGGCGTGAGTGTTTCGTTACCTCAACGTGATTCCCAGCTTTCATCGCGTAACCTCGTTGAGTCGTCGACCCGGAGGCTGTTACTACGTGACGGATAGCGAGTTCCCCGAAACCCCACGGGGAACCTCCGACGAGACAGGTGCCGAATCGCGTGCCTCGCTCGTTCCGACGTCTGGCGTCCCCTCCGACTCCGCTGCCCTCGTGAGCGCCACCGCGCCCGGTGCCGCCCAGCCCGGGTTCGTCTCCCGTCGGGAGGCCCGAGAAGCCGGCGCCTACCGTGCTGTGCAGGTCGCCGCCACGCCCCGCCCGCGGCTCAAGCGTCCCTTCAAGCGCACCCGCACCCGGGACGCCGTCCGCGCCCGTCTCGCTGCGACCGCCCGCACCCCGTGGCGCCGCCGCCTCAGCAGCGCGGGCGTCATGACCGTGATCGTCGGGCTGTTCGCGTCGCTCACCCTCCCCGCCTTCGCTGAGCAGAACCCGCTCGCCGACAGCGCGGCTCCGCTCGGCGGCCAGACCTTCGAGGTCGCCGCCGCGACGGTGGATGCCGAGGCCGTCATCCGCGACGGCTACGAGACGACGAGCGCCGCCGACCTGCGCAAGCTCTACGCCGACGCCATCCGTCAGCAGAACCTCGCCGCCTACCTCGCCTCCGGCGCCCGCGACCTCGGCGACGACTACCCGTGGCCCGACGCGCTCTCGCGTCCGCAGGGCGGCGGGCTGTCGCCGCTGCGGTACTACTACCGCGAGTGCGTCGACTTCGTCGCGTGGCGTCTCAACCGCGACGCCGGTTCGTTCGGCGCGCCGTTCCGCTGGGACTGGTCGAACCTCGCCCAGTCGAGCGCGTTCGGCTGGAAGCGCGCGTGGGAGAACAAGGGCTGGACCACCTCCGCGACGCCCGTCCCCGGAGCCGTCGCCTGGTTCCCCGGCGGCAACCACGTGGCCTACGTCTCGGGCATCATGCCCGACGGCAGCGTCGCCCTCGAGGAGTACAACTACTCCGTCGACCACGGCTACAGCCAGCGCGTCATCCAGCCGGGGCAGGCGTACTACCTCTACCCGCCGGGCTGATCCCCGCATCCGGACGGGAGGCGGCTGCTCGGTAGAATCGGGCCGTCAGCCTCTGTAGCTCAATGGAAGAGCAGTTCCGTCCTAAGGAAAGGGTTGGGGGTTCGAGTCCCTCCAGGGGCACGTAGCGCGAAGCGCTGACGAGGATTCGGCGCGCGGCGACTCAGTCGCCGTGACGCGCGAACTCGGAGTCAGGCGACCAGGTCGGCCGTTCGTCGGTGTCGGCGAGATCCCGACCGACCCGCGCGAGCATCCTCACGTCGTCCACGGTGCCAGCGAGATCCCAGTCGTCTTCGATCGCGTCGCCGGGCTTGTGGTAGAGCTCGCTGACGTAGCGGGCGCGAACCGCGGCGCCGTAGTCGGCCGGACGGTCGACGTACACCGAGCCCGGATGTAGGAAGAAGAGCGCCGGCACCCCGCGTCGCAGGAACTCGAGGTGGTCGGAGCGATAGAAGTACCCCTTGTCGGGTTCGGGGTCACCGGTCACGACCCGCCCGAGTTCCGCGGCTCGATGCTCGAGGACGGCGTCGAGTGTCGAGTGTCCGCGGCCGGTGCTGACGACGTCGCTCGTGCGACCCCAGACGTTCATCATGTCGAGGTTGAGGATGGCGACGGTGTCGTCGAGCGGCACCGCGGGATCGGTGACGTAGTGGGCGGCGCCGAGCAGCCCGGACTCCTCGAGGGTGAAGAACACGAACAGGAACGAGCGGCGACCCGGAGACGCGGCGAGGACGCGCGCGATCTCGAGCACCGCCGAGCAACCCGACGCGTTGTCGACCGCACCGCCGAGCGTGCCCGTCACGATGCCGTTCTCGACCTTCTGGCCGAAGTGGTCCCAGTGCGCCGAGTAGACGACGCACTCGTCGCTGCGCACGGGATCGGTACCGTCGAGACGCGCGACCACGTTGCGGGACACGAAGCGCCGGGTCGTGTTCGTCAGGGCGACGGAGGCTTCCGCCTCCACCCGCACGGGGCGGAACCCCGGCGTGAGGGCGAGTCGCTCGAGTTCGTCGAGGTCGTGCCCGGCTCGTCGAAGCAGTTCGCGTGCGAAGTCCTTCGTGAGCCAGCCCTCGAGAGGCATCCGGTCGGCTGCGGCCTCCATGCCGAGATGCTCGCCCTCCCACCCACTGCGGGGCACCGAGTACGGGTAGCCGGCACGCACGTCGTCGTGGATGATCAGGCATCCCGCGGCGCCGTGACGATCGGCGACGTCGAACTTGTTGGTCCAGCGACCGTGGAAGGTCATCGCCGACCCCTTGAAGAACGACGGATCGGCGCGGCTCGGGTCGGCGGGGTCGGGGCGGCTCGGATCGCCCGCGAGCATCACGACGATCGCCCCGGAGACGTCGACGTCGTCGGGATAGTCGTTCCACGCGTACTCGGGCGCTTCCGCGCCGAAGCCGACGAACACCAGCGGCGCACGCAGGTCGACCGAGGGGTGGGGTGACCGGATGAGGTAGTCGTCGAAGTGGACAGGCTCGAGGTTGGTGCCGTCGGAGAGCGCGATCCGGGTGGTCGGCGACGGGATGTTGCTCACGACGGGCACCTCCTGCACGAAGCCGCCGTCCGGCATCCCCCCGCGGAGCCCGATCGCCCGCAGTTGCTCCTCGAGGTAGTCGACCGTGAGTTGCTCTCCCTCGGTGCCGGGGCGGCGGCCCTGGAAGTCGGCCGACGCGAGGGTGCGGATGTGGTCGAGCAGTCGTTCGGCGGTGACGCCGTCCAGTGCGTTCTCGAAGTCGCTCACAGCCGGATACTACGTCGGGCGCCGGCGGCGTCTCAGCCGCCCGTCGACTCCCGCACGACGAGACGGAAGTCGGGCTTGACGGTGCGCGGCGCGGCGCGGGGGCCGGTCTCGGCAATGCGCTCGACGAGCAGCTGCACGGCGAGGGCGGCGATCTCGTCCTTGCCGGGGTCGATGCTCGACATCGACGGCACCGAGTAGCGGGACTCGTCGAGGTCGTCGAAGCCGATGACGGCGACGTCGGCGGGTACCCGCACCCCGGCTTCGCCGAGGGCGCGCAGGGCGCCGAGGCCGAGGCTGTCGTTCATCGCGAAGAGACCGTCGAACGCGACCCCGTCACGCAGCAGCCCGCGCGCGGCGTCGGCGCCCGCGGCGCGGTTCCAGCGGCCCGTGCGGCGGATGAGCGCGGGGTCGATCGGGATGCCGGCATCCTGAAGCGCGCGCCGATAGCCGAGCAGGCGCAGGCTCGCGGAGCTCGACCCGTCGCCTTCGTCGTCGCGGGCTCCGATCAGGGCGATGCGGCGCCGCCCGAGGGTGAGGAGGTGCTCGACGGCGGCGCGGGCGGAGCTCGTGTTGTGCATGACGACGTGGTCGGTCGGTCCGCCGAAGATGCGCTCGCCGAGCAGCACGAGCGGCACGCCGGCGTCGAGGGCGTCGACATCCTCTTGCCCCAGCAGGGCGGGGCTGAACAGCAGGCCGTCGGTGAAGCGCAGCCGCCCGCCCGCGAGGGTCTGCAGCTCGGCGTCGCGGTCGTCGCCGGTCTGCTCGACGAGCACGCCGAGTCCGCGCGCGGCCGCCTCGCGCAGCACGGCGTCGGCGAGTTCGCCGAAGTACGGTTCGCGGAGCGTCGGCACGACGAGTCCGATCACGCCGGTGCGACCCGACCGCAGCCCGCGCGCCGACAGGTTGGGGCGGTAGCCGAGCTGCTGCACCGCGTCGAGTACCCGCGCGCGCGTGTCGGCGCCGACCTCGGGGTGGCCGTTGACGACCTTCGAGACGGTCTTGATCGACACCCCCGCGAGTCGGGCGACGTCGTGCAGGGTCGCGCCCATCGTCGTCCTCCCGCTCGGCGAAACCTCACTCTAGGGCATCCGTTGACACCCGACCCGGGGCTGCGGCATGATCGGGTAAACGTTGCAGGTACAACGTTTACCCTCATAAGGCATTCAGCGCGGAGACCCATGATCCAGGCATCCCTCGTCGTCGACCCCCACTTCCCGATCGGCGCCGTGAACCGCCGCCTCTTCGGCTCGTTCGTCGAGCACCTCGGGCGCTGCGTCTACGACGGCATCTACGAGCCCGGCCACCCGAGTGCGGATGCCGACGGCTTCCGCGAGGATGTCGCGCAGCTCGTGCGCGAGCTCGGCGTCTCGACGATCCGCTACCCGGGCGGCAACTTCGTCTCGGGCTACCGCTGGGAGGACGGTGTCGGTCCCCGCGACGAGCGCCCGCGCCGGCTCGACCTCGCGTGGCACTCGACCGAGACCAACGAGGTGGGCCTCGACGAGTTCGCGAGTTGGACGACGAAGGTCGGCGGCGAGCTCATGTACGCGGTCAACCTCGGCACCCGCGGCGTGCAGGAGGCGCTCGACGTGCTCGAGTACGCCAACATCCGCTCGGGCACCGCGCTCTCCGACCGCCGCGTCGCGAACGGTCACCCCGAACCGCACCGCATCGGGATGTGGTGCCTCGGCAACGAGATGGACGGGCCGTGGCAGCTCGGACATCTCAACGCCGACGACTACGGCAAGCTCGCCGCATCCACCGCCCGCGCCATGCGGCAGGTCGACCCCGACCTCGAACTCGTCGCGTGCGGCAGCTCGTTCGTCGCGATGCCGACGTTCGGGGAGTGGGAGCGCGTCGTGCTGGAGCACACCTACGACGAGGTCGACTACATCTCGTGCCACGCCTACTACCAGCCCGACGGCGACGACTATGGCAGCTTCCTCGCCTCGGCGGTGAGCATGGACCGCTTCATCGACGCGATCGTCGCGACCGCCGACCACGTGAAGGCGCTCAAGCGCAGCGACAAGACGATGCAGATCTCGTTCGACGAGTGGAACGTCTGGTATCAGAAGCGGTACAACGAGGTCGACAAGATCACCGACCGCGACGCCTGGCCGGTCGCGCCGCGCCTGCTCGAAGACGCCTACACCGCGATGGATGCCGTGGTCGTCGGAAGTCTGCTCATCTCGCTGCTCCGGCACGCCGATCGCGTGACGGCCGCGAGCCTCGCCCAGCTCGTCAACGTGATCGCGCCGATCATGACCGAGCCGGGCGGGCCGGCCTGGCGGCAGACGACGTTCTACCCGTTCGCGCTCACGTCGCGGCTCGCACGCGGCGTCTCGCTCGACCTCAAGCTCGACTCTCCGACCTACGAGACGGCGAAGCACGGCGCCGCCCCGCTCGTCGACGCCGCCGCGACCTACGACCCCGAGACCGGCACGACGGCGGTGTTCCTCGTCAACCGCAGCCTGACCGACGAGGCGACGCTCGACCTCGACGTCGAAGCCCTCGGCGGGGTCGGCACGCTGACCGCGCAGACCCTGCACGATGACGACATCCACGCGGTCAACACGCTCGACGACCCCGACCGGGTGACCCCCGCGGTGAACCCGACGGCCGAGCTGCGCGACGGGCGCGTCGTCGTGACGCTGCCGCCCGTGTCGTGGACGGTGCTCACGCTCGAGCGCTGAGCACCTCGGGCGGCACGGGGAAGGGGAGCCGGAAGCGCTCGGGATCGGCGCCCACCGCCGACGCCGCCCCGAAGTCGTCGGCGACGACCGTCACCCCCGAGGTGCTGACCTCGCCGATGCGTACCGGGCGCGGGGTGCCGTCGGCGAGCACGAGGGTGTAGCGGTCGGCGAGGTAGCCGATGCCGAGCGCGTCGAGCAGCTCCTCGGCGGCGAGCCAGTCGACCGGCTCATCGGTGCGCGCGCGGCCGAGCAGGTCGACGACCGTGAACCCGTCGCCGTCGGGCACGATCCAGCCGAGCAGCTCGCGGTCGCCGCGGCGGTGCTCGATCCATCCGTCCACGCCCCCACCCTACGAAGGTCGCGGGCGGCGTTACTCCGCCGGAAGTCGCGTTACTCCGCCGAGATCCCGCGGAGCAACGCGAGAAGTGCGGAGTAACCCGGATGCCGGGGCCGGGCGGGACCGGACGGGGCCGTGCGGGACCGGACGGGGCCGGACGGGGCCGGGCCGGGCCGGAGGGCGTTACGCGGTCTTCGCGAGGCGCGCGCGCAGCGGGAAGTCGGATCCGTCGAGGATCACCTGCGAGGCGGCCCCGGTCGCGGGGTTCACGAGCACGGGCGCCAGCAGGTTCACGACGGGGCCGTCGGCGTCGAGCGTTGTCACGACGAGCACGTCGGCGTCCTGCGGGGTGGCGGCGCCGACATCCGACAGGTGCTCCTCGCTGAAGGCGGGGGCGTAGTCGGGCACGTAGACCGACGCGTCGACGACGAAGAGACGGATGCCGGCGTCGGCCGCGGCGCGCAGCGCGTGCAGCCCGGGGGCGCCCTCGACGGCATCGAGCGCGAACTCGACGTGCGGGGCGAGGCCCGGGGGAGGGGCGACGAAGGTGAGGGTCGCGGTCACGCGAGGAACTCCAGCAGTGTCGGGGGCACGGCCCGGGCGGTGACGGAGAGGGCGGCCTGGTAGGCCACCTCCTGCATCTTCAGTTCGATGATGACCTGGCCGAGGTCGGCGTCTTCGAGGGAGGAACGCCGCGCCTCGAGATCGTTCGACGACATGACCAGCAGTTCCTTCCCACGCTCGACCTGAGCGTAGCGGCTGCCCGCGACCGACCTCTGCGTGACGAGGGCGGAGAGGCCGGCATCGACGTCGGCGACGCGGGGCGCGACATCCGTGCCGGCGCGGAGGTCGGCGGCGATGCCGTCGAGCAGCGCGAAGACGCTCGTCGCGCCCTGGCCGAACGCGGCGACGCCGTCGCCGTCGACCGTCACGCGGGAGTCGGGTCCGATGCGGCGCTCGAGCGACGTGCCGGCGACGCCCGTGTGGCTGTAGTCGGCCGCGAACGCGTGACCGGCGAGAGAGTTCGCGGCGAACACGCTGCGCCCGAGGTATTGGGTGTTCGCCTGCTGCAGCAGCGCATCCCGGAGCGACTCGAGCTCGACCGCGAGGGCCTCGCGCGACTCGGCCGACATGACGCCCTGGTTGGAGCCCTGCAGGGTGAGGTCGCGGGCGCGGCGCAGCAGCTCGGTCGACGTGCCGAGCGCGGTGTCGACCGTGCCGAGCCAGCCGAGGGCGTCGTCGGCGTTGCGGTCGTGCACCTCGGCGGCGCGCTGCGCGGAGCGCACCCGCAGCGCCGCGGCGGTCGAGGCGGGGTCGTCGGAGGGCTTGGCGAGCTTCGTGCCGCTCGACCCCATCTCCTGGAGGCGCGCGAGCGCGGCCTGCGAGTGGGCGAGGTTGCGCTGCGCCGCGGTGGTGAGCATCTGGCTCGTGATGCGGGTCATCGTCATCTCCCCACGAGTCCGGTGCGGTTGATGAGCACCTCGAGCATCTCGTCGACGGCGGTCAGCACGCGTGCCGCACCCTGGTAGGCGGTCTGGTAGGTCATGAGCGAGATCGTCTCCTCGTCCATGTCGACGCCCGACTGCGACTGGAGCGTCGCGACGGCGCCCGCGGCGGCCTGGTCGGCGAGCGTCGAGCGCGACGTGGCGGCTCGGGATGCCGTGCCGAGCGCGACGACGTAGGCGCTCCACGCGGCATCCGGCCCGTCGCCGGCGTCGCGCAGCTGGGCGATCGCGTCGGCGACCTGTCCGCCCGCCCCACCGGTCGCGGGCGTCGCGGCGGCGATCCCGTCGACCGTCGTCGGCACGAGCGTGAGGCCGTGCGCGGCGGGGACGCCGGGGGCGAAGGAGAAGAAGGCGAGCCCGGTGGTGCCGTCCCGGGTCGCGCCGGCGGAGTGCAGGGCGTTGACCCGCGTCGCGAGCGACGTCGCGACCTGGTCGAGCGCGGCGAGCTGGTCGCGCAGGGGACCGTCGGACGCGAGGGCCGCGAGACGTCCGGCCACCTCGCCACCGCCGAGTTCGACCGCGACGCCCGGGTGATGCGCCCACTCGACCGCGACGACGCCGCTGCCGGCGGTCGAGTCCGGGCCCGTGACGACGAGGGTGCGAGCGGTCGAGCCCGACACGAGCGCGTTGCCGCCGAGCACGACGTCGGCGGAGCCGTCGGGATGCCGCCGCAGCGTCGCGCCGGTGCGCTCGGCCAGTTCGGCCGCCAGACGCGCCTGCTCGTCGAGCAGCTCGTTCGTCGAGCCGCCCACCGCCGCGAGGCCGCTGATCTGCGTGTTGAGGTTCGCGAACCGCACGCTCAGTTCGTTGACCTCGCGGATCGAGTCGGTGAGGTCGGCGCGGATGCCGGTCCACTGCGACTCGACGGCGCTCGCCGTCTGCGACAGCCGCGTGGCGAGACTGCGGGCCTCCTCCAGGAGCACGCCGCGGATCGAGTCGTCGGTCGGCTGCGACGCGACGTCCTGCCACGCCGACCAGAAGCTCGACAGCGCCGCGGACAGGCCGTGCTCGCTCGGCTCGGCGATGCCCGCCTCGAGGCCCGCGAACACCGTCGTCAACACCCACGCGTGGCCGCTGTCGGCCGCCGTGGTCTGCACTCGACGCTCCAGGAGCGCGTCGCCGAGACGCTGCACGCCGTCGATCGACACGCCTGCGCCGACGCGGAAGGTCGTGTCGAGGATGTTCGCGCCCGACAGGGGGGCGAGCGCGCTCGTCTCGACGCGCTGACGGGTGTACCCCGCGGTGTTCACGTTCGCGATGTTCTGGCCCACGACATCCATGCCGGCGCGGGCCGCCCGCAGACCCGACGCGGCGGCCGAGAGCAGGCCGAACGTGCTGTTCACCACGGGTCACCCCTCCCCGTCGAGCAGGCGTCCGGGCGCGACGTCGGTCGTCGCGCCGCCGCGGGCGTCGTAGAGCCCCGAGCCGAGGTCGAGGGAGGCGAGGGTCTCCTGCGTCGACTGGGTCGCGGCACGCAGATACTGCAGGTTCGCGTCGCGCACCTCGGCGATCTGCGCGGTCAGGTCGGTGAGGGCGCGCTGATGGGCCTCGAACGTCTCGCGCCAGGCAGATGTGGGGGCCGCGGCGATGAGCGCCCCCAAGGTGTGGTCGGGAGCCGACCACTCGTCGGCGACCTCGCCGGCCGCGATCGTGCGCTCGAGGCCGGACGCGCGGAGGCGTTCGAGCACCTGCTCGACCTCGCGGGTCGCGAAGGGCAGCCAGCGGGACTTGCCCGCCGTCAGCAGCAGGCGCTCCTCCTCGAGCTTGAACTGCAGCAGTTCGAGCAGTTCGCGCTCACGCCAGAGCAGCGTCGACAGCTCCTGGGCACCCATGCGGCCCTCCTCTCCGGCGAACACAGTCGGCCGGATGCCTCGAACCGTAAGCCCTTCCCACGGATTCCGCGAGGCTGAATCGTTGTACCCTTCGCGGACCCCCCGCTCGGGGCGCGCCCGGAGTGGGGGGTATCGAGGGGGTAGACGGGGCTGGTTTTCTCTCACCTGTCGGACCTCGAATCCCGACGGGCTCGCTGGGGGCCCGCCGGGGTGCTGGGAGAGAAAGGGTTCGACGGACGGCTCCGGACCCGAACAACGGATGCCCGCTTCCCCGGTACGTGCTGTGCATTTCAGGGGGAAGTGACCATGCTCAAAACCGAGCGCGACCGTCTGGTCGTCGAGAATCTGCCGCTCGTCGGCTACCTGGTGTCCGAGATCTGGGCCCGCGCGACGCACCTGTCACGCGACGACCTGGCGTCGGCGGCATCCCTGGGCCTCGTGCTGGCCGCCGAGTCGTTCGACCCCGACCGCGGGGTGCCCTTCGGGGCGTACGCACGGCGGCGCATCACGGGGGCGATCGCCGACGAGATGCGCAGCGCCGACTGGGCCACGCGCACGATGCGCACGCGCATCAAGGAGACCCTCGCGGTGCAGGAGACGCTGACGACCGCCCTCGGTCGCACGCCCGACGTGGGCGAGCTCGCGAGCGCGCTCGGCGTCGACGTCGCCACCGCCCGCGCCGCGCTCGCCGACGCGTCGACGGTCACCACGACCCTCGACGACTACGTCACCGACACCGTCGCCGCGCAGATCGCGAGTCCCGAGGACTCGCTGCTCGACACCGAACGCACCGACTTCGTGCGCGCCGCCGTCACGGCCCTCCCCGAGCGGATGCGCTTCATCGTCGAGCAGCTGTTCTTCGAGGACCGCACCGTCACCGACATCGCCGCCGAACTCGGACTCACCCACTCCGCGGTGTCGCAGATGCGCTCCGAGGCCCTCCGGCTGCTCAAAGACGGCATCGCCACCCACTACGGCGAGACCGACGAGGCGCCCGAGCCGTCGTCGCGCATCGCGCCCGCCCGACGCAGCGCCTACCTCGCCGCGCTCGCCGACTTCGGCACGTCGCGACTGCGCGCCGGCCTCACGCCCGCCCCGGGTCTCGGCCTCTCGGCCGCGGGCTGACCCGCGACAGCTAACGGAATCGACGCACCACCCGACAGTCGTCATCGCCGGACCACGGATGGGCCGGCTGTCACACCCGAATCATGGAGGAATCACAATGGGTATGCAGATCAACACCAACATCGGCGCGCTCAACGCGTACCGCAACCTGTCGGCGACGCAGTCGAACCTGGACAAGTCGCTCGAGAAGCTCTCGAGCGGCCTCCGGATCAACCGTGCCGCGGACGACGCGGCCGGGCTCGCCATCTCGGAGGGCCTGCGTTCGCAGGTCGGTGGCCTGAAGGTCGCCGCCCGCAACGCGCAGGACGGCATCTCGGTCGTGCAGACCGCGGAAGGCGCGCTGGGTGAGGTCCACTCGGTCCTGCAGCGTCTCCGCGACCTCGCGGTCCAGGCTGCCAACGACTCGAACAACGGTGCCGCGCGGACGAACATCGCGACCGAGGCGACGCAGCTCCGCGAGGAGCTCAGCCGCATCTCGGCCTCGACGAACTTCAACGGCACCAAGCTGCTCGACGGCAGCGCCGGCACCCTGAACTTCCAGGTCGGGGCCAACGGCGACGCCAACAGCCGCATCGCGGTCGACCTCTCGGGCGCCGACGTGTCGACGGTCGCCGACAACCTGACGAACGGCCTCTACACCCTCACCGCGGTGACCACTCCGGCCACCGCGACGGGCACGTGGACGTTCTCGCAGGGCGGGGTGGATGTGGATGTCGCCCTCGGCGCCGTCGACGCCGACCGCACGACCGGCGACATCGCCACCACCCTGAACGCGGACGCGGGCTTCGCGGCCAACTTCTCGGCGAAGGTGAACTCGGGCGGTGCGCTCGAGATCACCTCGAAGGTCGGCAGCGGTGCCGTCACCGTGACCGGAACCGGCTACACGTCGGGCACGGGCGCGGCGGGCTCCATCGCGTTCAGCTCGCACACGGCTGCTCAGGCGGCGATCAACACGATCGACCTCCAGATCAGCACCATCTCCTCGGCCCGCGCCAACCTCGGTGCGGTCCAGAACCGGTTCGAGTCGGCGATCAACACGATCAACGTCGCGACCGAGAACCTCACCGCGTCGGAGAGCCGCATCCGCGACACCGACATGGCGAGCGAGATGGTCGAGTTCACCCGCTCGCAGATCCTCTCGCAGGCCGGCGTCGCCATGCTCGCGCAGGCGAAGTCCGCTCCGCAGAGCGTTCTGCAGCTCCTTCAGTAATCCCGCTGCGGACCGGCCGGCCACGCCCCGCGCGCGGCCGGCCGGGCCCGGCAACCCCACCCTCGCGGCACCCGCCGCATGACGAAACGGACGAACGACGATGGCGATGGGAATCGACGGCCTGGTCTCCGGCCTCGACACCACCGCGCTCATCGACTCGCTCATCAAGGCCGAAGCCGGCACGCAGACACTGCTGTCGCGCAAGGTCAGCAAGAGCCAGAGTCTCGTCACCGATCTGCAGAGCCTCAACTCGGCGCTCGCGAACCTCACGACGAACGCGACCGGCTCGTCGACGGTCGACAAGCTCCGCGCCGCGACCGCGACGTCGTCGGCGCCGAGCGTCACGGTCACGGCCGACGCCGACGCGACGCCCGGATCGCTCACCTTCCGCGTCGACCGGCTCGCACAGTCGCAGGTGTCGGTCACCGCCGCGATGACCGCATGGACCGGCGGTCCGACCCTCACGCTCGTCGATGCGGAGGGCGCGCACACCGAGATCCCCGCGGGAGCGTCACTGCAGGAGCTCGCCGCGAACATCAACGCCGCGGGCACCGGGATCACCGCGACCCTCGTCGCCGCCGGCATCGACTCCGGGTCGGGCGACCCCCGCTACCGTCTGCAGCTCGCCGGACCGACCGGCGAGGCGGGCGCCTTCTCGCTCTACGCGGGCACCTCGGCGGAGGTCACCGCGGCGACCGCCCCCGACGTGCTCGCCGCGCCCGGCGCCGCGACGGTCACGACCGCCCAGGATGCCGCCGTCACCCTCTGGGCGGGCACCGCGGCCGAGCAGCAGATCACCTCGACCACGAACGTCTTGACCGACCTCCTGCCCGGCGTCGACGTCACCCTCACCGCCGCCGAGGCGTCGCCCGTGACCCTCACGATCGCGCGCTCGGATGCGACCGTGACGAGCGCGGCGACCGCCCTCGTGACCGGGGTGGCGAACATCCTCACGACCATCAAGACCAAGTCGGCCGTGACGACGTCGAGCGTCTCCGGAGCCACGACGACGAGCGCGGGTGCCTTCACCGGCGACCGCTCGGTGCGCGACCTCGCCGCCCGGCTGACGGCCGCGGTCATGGATCCGGTCGACGGCCTCTCGCCGTCGAGCATCGGCATCACGATCACGCGCACCGGCACGATCGAGTTCGACGCGACCGCCTTCGCGGCGGCGCTCGCGGCGGACGCGGCCGGCACGACGAACGCCGTCGCGGCCGTCTCGGCCCGCGTCGAAGCCGTCGGGAAGCAGGCCTCGAACTCCGTCGACGGCACGATCACCCAGAAGATCACCGGCCAGCAGTCGACGATCAAAGACCTTCAGGAGCAGATCAGCGACTGGGACGACCGGCTCGCGGTGCGCCGCCAGCGTCTCATCTCGACCTACGCCGCGATGGAGACCGCGCTCTCGGGCCTGCAGTCGCAGTCCGCGTGGCTCGCCTCGCAGCTCGGCACGACGACCACGGGGGGCGCGAAGTGACCTATCCGTCCTCGCAGGACTACCTGCGCGAGACCGTGCTCTCGGCGACGCCCGCGCAGCTCGTCACGATGCTCTACGACCGGCTGCTGCTCGACCTCGCGCGGGCGGAGGCGTGCCAGGCCGAGCAGGACTGGGTCGGGGCGGGCCGCCACCTGCTGCACGCGCAGGACATCGTCACCGAACTCGCGAACTCGCTCGACGTGACCGCGTGGCCGGGTGCGAACGACCTCCTGGCGATCTACACCTACCTCGGCACCCGACTGATCGCGGCGAACGTGCAGCGTGACGTGCGGATCACGCGCGAGTGCTCGGCCCACCTGGGTCCGTTACGCTGGGCGTGGCTCGCCGCCGCCGAGAGCCTCGCCGCCACGGGCGCCGCACCGGAGCAGGGCATTGCCGTCGTCGCCTGACGCGCACGCCGACTGGGCGGCGATCCTCGACGAGTTCGAGGCGGAGCTCGCGCGCGTCGACGTGCTCACCGCCGAGTTGGCGGAGGCCGGCGTCGTGCTGCCGTTCCGCGACCCCGGAGAGGGAGTCGGGCCGATCCCGGATGCGATGCGCGAACGCGCGCTCACCGTGCTCGCCGCGCAGCGCGCCGCGATGCAGCGGTTGGAGCGCCTGCGGGCCGACCTCGCGCAGCACATCGGCGTCACGCGCGCGGCGTCGCGCCGGCCCGACGTCGCCGTCTACCTCGACCGCACCGCCTGAGTGCACCCCACGCCGACCCCCCGGAGTGGGGCGGTCGGCGCGCTAACCGGTCGCGGGCGTGGTCCGACAGTCGCCCCTGAGCACGGATCGCTCACTCGTCTGGCCACGGACCGGCCGCCCTTCCACCATCTCGGGGGACCGCCGTGTTCGACTCCGTCACCTTCAAGGCGCTGCACAGCGCCCTCGACGGCCTCGCCGCGCGCCAGAGGGCCGTCGCCCAGAACATCGCCAACGTCAACACGCCCGGCTACCAGGCCCAGCGCGTGACCTTCGAGGACGCCCTCGCCGAGTCGGTCGCGCGCGGCGACGGCGCGGCGTTCGCCCGCACGCAGACGTCGCTCGAGCCGACCCGTCAGGACGGCAGCAACGTCAACCTCGACACCGAGACCCTGTCGAACATCGACACGGTGCTGCGCTACCAGTTCGCCACGCAGGCGATGGACGGCCAGTTCTCGTCGATCCGCACCGCGCTGAAGTGGAGCTGACGCCATGACCTTCGACGCGATCGGCATCGCCGGCTCCGCCCTCACCGTGAACCGCAAGTGGCTCGACGCCATCTCCGACAACATCGCGAACGTCAACACGGCGCGACGCACCGACGAGGCGGCCTTCCAGGCGCGGTACCTCCAGATCCAGGCGGGCGAGGGCACCTCGGGCGTCTACGTCGCAGCCGACCTCTACGGCAGTGCCGAGGGACGCCTCTCCTACCAGCCCGACCACCCGCTCGCCGACGAGAACGGGATGGTGCGCATGCCCGACATCGACATGGCCGAGCAGATGAGCGCGCTCATCATCGCCCAGCGCGCCTACGCCGCGAACGCCGCCGTCGTCGACCGCGCCCGTGAGACCTATCTCGCGGGCCTGCAGATCGGCCGCGGATGACCGGCGTCGGCGGTGTCGGCGGTGTCGGCGGGGTCGCCCCGTCCGGCTACCTCGCCCCGCGCACGACGGGTGTCGAGTCGATCGCGGGCACCGCCTTCGGTGACGCGATCACGACCGCGATCGACGGTCTGTCGGCCGCGCAGAAGACCTCGTCCGAGCTCGCCGTCAAGGCGCTGAGCGGCGACCTGACCGACATCCACGACGCCACCATCGCCTCCGCGCGCGCCGCCGTCACGCTCGAGCTCGTCGCCGCCGTGCGCAACAAGGGCGTCGAAGCGTTCACCGAGATCATGAGGATGCAAGCCTGATGCCCCAGCAGGTCCGCGGCGTGCTGCAGCGCGCCCTCCACGCCCTCCGCGAGTTCACGGTCGCCCAGCGCACCCTCGCGCTCATCGGACTCGCCGGCATCCTCATCGCCGCCGTCGCGGTCGGTGCCTGGATCACCCGGCCGCAGTACGTGCCGCTCTACTCGGGCCTCGCGGGCGCCGACGCGAGCGCGATCGTCGAGCAGCTCGAGGCCGCCGACGTGCGCTACGAGCTCACCGACGGGGGCACCACGATCATGGTCCCGCAGCAGGATGTCGCGGCCCAGCGGATCGCCGCCGCGGCCGCCGGCCTTCCCGGGTCGGAGTCGGGCGGCTACGCGCTGCTGGACTCGATGGGCGTCACGGCGAGCGAGTTCCAGCAGTCGGT
>CAMLMQ010000049.1 GCA_946481135.1 uncultured Microbacteriaceae bacterium | reverse complement strand
GACGGGATGTAGAACGACCGGATCAGGAACGTCTTGATGAGGAACGAGATGACGACCGCGGCGACGAGGATGACGGCGACATCCCGAAGGAACGCCTTCCACCCGCGCAGCTTGCCGCGCTTCGGTCGCGCCGGTTTCACGTCCGACGGCGCCTCCGCCACATCGGTCTCCGGTGCGGGCTCGCCGCCCACGCGCGCCGCACGCGCATCCTGCTCTGTCATGTCACCCCTGGCTGTCCGCATCAGCATAGGCGGCGCCGGAGGCCGGAAAAGCGCGACGCGCGCGGCCTCGGGGAACGAGACCACGCGCGTCGCGGAAGATCGGGGCGAGAACTCAGCTCTCGTCCGGTCGCGAGGACCGCGACCGGCGCCGCGCCGAGTGACGGCGAGAAATCGCCGTCACGTCAGACGTCGCGGCGCTCCTTGATCTTCGCCTTCTTGCCGCGCAGGCTGCGGAGGTAGTAGAGCTTCGCGCGACGCACGTCACCGCGGGTCACGATCTCGATGTGGTCGATGACCGGGGAGTGCACGGGGAAGGTGCGCTCGACGCCCACCTGGAACGACACCTTGCGCACGGTGAAGGTCTCGCGGATGCCCTCGTTCGAGCGGCCGATGACGACGCCCTGGAAGACCTGGATACGCGAACGCGTGCCTTCGACGATGTTCACGTGCACCTTGACGGTGTCGCCGGGGCGGAAGTCGGGGATGTCCGACCGGAGAGAGGCGGCGTCGACGGAGTCGAGGATGTGCATTGCTGATTCGCTCTCTGCGACCGCCTCAGATCGGGCGCGGCTCTAGGTTGTGGAGTTCGAGATTCGTGCCCCGGCCGGCGGGGATCCGCGACGGCAGGCACTGTCGACCCCTCTGAGGCAGGGTCGTGCCAGGCACAAGGGTTCATCTTGCCACAGTCGGACGCTCCGCTCCAACCGGCGGCGGGGCGGCATCCAGCTAAGCTTTCGCGGTGATCGAACTGCGCACCCCCGCCGAGCTCGAGCAGATGAAGCCTGTCGGCGCGTTCGTCGCCCGCGTGCTGGAGGCGACGCGCGACGCCGCGGCGGTCGGGGTGAACCTGCTCGAGCTCGACGCGCTCGCGCACGACATGATCCGCGCCGAGGGTGCCGAGAGCTGCTACATCGACTACCACCCCTCATTCGGCGGGTCGCCGTTCGGCAAGGTCATCTGCACGTCGGTCAACGACGCCGTGCTGCACGGCCTCCCCCACGACTACAGGCTGCGGGATGGCGACCTCCTCACCCTCGACTTCGCCGCGAGCGTGAACGGCTGGGTGTCGGACTCGGCGATCTCGCTCGTCGTCGGCACGCCGCGCGAGGAGGATCTGCGGCTCATCGCGATCGCCGAAGAAGCCCTCGAGGCCGGCATCGGCGCGGCCGTCGTCGGCAACAAGATCGGAGATATCTCCGCTGCGATCGGCGCGGTCGCGCGCGCCCACCGGCTGAAGGTGAACCTCGACTTCGGCGGCCACAGCGTCGGCCGGGTCATGCACGGCGACCTGCACATCCCCAACGACGGGCGACCGGGGCGCGGGGTGCCGCTCAAGCCGGGGCTCGTGTTCGCGATCGAGCCGTGGTTCCTGCACACGACCGACAAGATCTACACCGACGCCGACGGGTGGACGCTGCGCAGCAAGGACGGCTCGCGCGGCGCCCACGTCGAGCACACCGTGGCCGTCACCGAGGACGGCCCCGTCATCCTCACCGCCCGGTCGAGCTGAGGCCCCGCTACAGCTGCTCGGGCGGCAGCAGCTCGGGGCGGATGCGGCGCGTGCGGTCGAGCTGCTGCTCGCGGCGCCACGCGGCGATCGCGGCGTGGTTGCCGCCGAGCAGCACGGGCGGGGTCTCCAGCCCGCGCCAGACGGCCGGCTTCGTGTAGCTCGGGTACTCCAGCAGCCCGTCCTCGTGGCTCTCCTCGACGAGGCTCTCCGGGTTGCCGACGACGCCCGGCACGAGGCGTCCCGCGGCCTCGATCATCGCCATCGCGGCGACCTCACCCCCGTTCAGCACGTAGTCGCCGAGGCTCAGCTCGAGCACCTCGGCGCGGGTGCGGGTGTGCTCGATGACCCGCTGGTCGATGCCTTCGTAGCGTCCGCAGCAGAACACGAGGTGGGGGCGGGTGCTGAGGGCGCGGGCGGCGGCCTGCGTGAAGAGGCGACCGGCGGGCGTCGGGAAGACGACCGTGCTCTCGGGGGTGAGCAGGGCGTCCAACGCCTCCCCCCACGGCTCGGGCCGCATCACCATCCCGGCTCCGCCGCCCGACGGGGTGTCGTCGACGGTGCGGTGGCGGTCGTGCGTGAAGTCACGCAGGTCGTGCACGCGCACGTCGAGCGCCCCGGCCTTGCGGGCCCGGCCGAGCAGCGAGACGTCGAGCACCGAGAAGAACTCGGGGAAGATCGTCACGACGTCGATGCGCACCGCTTCAGGCTAGCGGCGTGACGAACTCTGCCTCCGGCACCCGGACGACTGCACTCGGTGGATGTCTCCTCCCCACGGGCAGAGTTGGGCACGCGCTCCACCGGCATCCCCGGACGCGGCCGAGCACGCGAGCAGACTCGGCAAACCTCACGTCATGCATGACGTCTACCGCCTCGACGACCTTCTGGCCCGCGGTCTCACGAAGCGTGCGATCACGGGCCTCGTCGAGACCGGCCGCCTGCTCCGGCTCCGGCGCGGGTGGTACGCGGGGTCCGCGACTCCGACCCCGGTCGCCCGAGCTGTCGCCTCAGGGGGCGCGCTGACCTGCGTGTCGGCTCTCGCCCTCGCAGGCGCCTGGACCATGCCGCATCCGAGCGTGCACGTGCGAGCGGCCCGAGGAACTGCGGCGCGCGGCGGAGTCACGTGCCGGGTGCATTGGTCTACTGAGCCGGTCGCGAGTGCCGTTGACGATCCGGCGACGGCACTCGCGCTCGCGATCACCTGTCTCGACCTGCGGGCAGCCGTCGTCGTGGTGGACTCGGTTCTGAACCGCGGGATACTGAGCGCCGACGACGTGGCACGGATCCTCGGGGCCAGCCCTCGCGGCCGCCGGGTGCTCGCCCTCATCGATGGACGCGCCGAGTCGGGCATCGAGACCCTTCCGCGCCTCGCTCTGAGAGCACGCAGGGTCCGGGTGCGTACTCAGGTCGTCATCCCGGGCGTCGGTCGCGTCGACCTGCTGATCGGAGACCGGCTGATCCTGGAGTGCGACGGACGGGAGTGGCACGGCGACTTCGAGGCCGACCGCGCACGGGACCGCGAGTTGATCGCTCGGGGGTACCTCGTGATCCGAGCGAGCTACCGGCAGATCCTCGACGACTGGGGCACGGTCGAGGCCCAGATCCTCGCGCTGGTGCGGCGGCGGGAGCATCTGTGGCGACGAACTCTGCCGCAGGGACGCCGACATCCACGGAGTGAAGACGTCAGCACCCCTGAGTGAGAGTCAGGAACCGGCCGCGGGCGGGGCGTCGTCGGGGAGGTCTTCGAAGAGGCCGGGCGGCGGCGTGAGCGTCACGGTGCCGGCGGCGAGGTCGACGGCGGGCACGAGCGCGGCGACGAACGGCACGAGCACCTCACCGGCCGGGGTGTCGACGGCGAGCAGATCCTGCGCGGGGAGGTGGTCGACGCGGGCGATGCGGCCGACGTCGACGCCGTCGCGCAGCGCGCGGAGTCCGACGAGCTGATGGTCGTACCAGGCGTCGGGCTCGGCGGGGAGTTCGGCAGCGTCCTGGTCGACCCAGAGGATGGCGCGCACGAGCGACTCGGCGGCCGTGCGGTCGTCGACACCCACGAAGAACCCGACGGGCTGGCTGTTGTACCACCGCAGTTCGGCGAGCTCGAGCGTCTTGCCGTGCCACGCGGATGACGTGGGCACCTGCAGCGAGAAGGTGGCGCCCGGCACGAATCGGCGCTCCGGCTCGTCGGTGAAGAGTTCGAGCTTGAGGGCGCCCTTCAGCCCGTGGGCCTTGAGCAGGCGGCCCACCCGAAGCTGCGTCGTTCCCGGAGGCGGAGCCTTGCGGGCGTTCACGCCTCGTCGGTGTCGACGACGTCGACCCGCACCCGCTGGCCGTCGGCGAGCGCCGTCACGAGCTGGCGGAGGGCCTTGGCGGTGCGTCCCGACCGGCCGATGACGCGGCCCAGGTCGTCGGGGTGCACCCGCACCTCGAGCAGCTCGCCACGGGACGACGTCGACGACTGCACGCGGACGTCGTCCGGGTTGTCGACGATCCCCTTGACGAGGTGCTCGAGGGCGGTTGCCAGCATGATTACTTCTCGTCGCCTTCGGCAGCGGCCTCGGCGGGGGTCTCCTCCGCCGAACCGGCGGCCTCGTCGACCGCGGCCTCCGACTCGGTCACGGCCGGCGTCTCCTCGGCGGGGGCCTCGACCTCGGCAGCCGGCTCCTCGGCGGCGGGCGCCTCCTCGGCGGCCTCCGCCTTCGGGGCGGCCTTCTCGGCCTTCGGCTTGAGGACGGGCTTCTTCTTCTCGTCGACCGAGAACGCGGCGGGCGCCTCCTTGGTCTTGATGGTGCTCTTCGCACCCTTCTCGCCCTTGAAGGTGCCCCAGTCGCCCGAGAGCTTCAGGAGCGCCGTGACCTGCTCGGTCGGCTGCGCGCCGACGCTGAGCCAGTACTGCGCGCGAGCCGAGTCGATCTCGATGAACGAGGGCTCCTCGGTGGGGTGGTACTTGCCGATCTCCTCGATCACGCGACCGTCGCGCTTGGTGCGCGAGTCGGCGACGACGATGCGGTAATAGGGGGCGCGGATCTTGCCGAGCCGCTTGAGGCGGATCTTGACAGCCAAGAGTTCTCCAGAGTGTGTGATGCGACGTGGACGAACTGCTCCTCGGGCGTGGGGCGCACACTCGGGCAGAACAAGTTTGATCAGAGGTCGTCGGCGTCGGATAGAGGGTCGGACACCGGGACCCAACGGACCATTCTGGCAGATTCTCGTCGGAGCGGCGACCACGCCCTCACTCGGACCCGGCGGGGCGGGCGACCTGCTCTCTCACGATGGGCTGCCGTCGCGACAGCGCGACCCCGGCGAGACACAGCACGCCGCCGAGGAGTGCGAGCGGATGCGGCACCTCACCGAACGCGATGAGCCCGAGCACGATCGCGATCGGCGGCACGAGGTAGGTGGTGACGCCGAGACGACCGGCCGGCATGCGACGCAACGCGTAGGCCCACGTCGTGAAGGCGAGTGCCGTCGGCACGACGCCGAGGTAGGCGGTGCCGAGCCACGCCGACACCGGGGCGACCGCGAGTTGCGCGACGAGCGTGCTCGCGAACGGCAGGCACGCGAGCATCCCGATCACGCAGCCGAGGAAGGTGACCTGGATGGCGGGGATGCGCCGCACGATCGGCTTCTGCGCGAGCACCCCGACGGCGTACGTGACCGCGGCGACGAGGGCGAGCGCCGCGCCGACGAGGTCGAACGGGCGGGCGGCTCCGCGGTCGAGCAGCGTCGAGACGCCGATGAGCACGACCCCGGCGAACGCGACGACGCTGCCGATCGCGAGCCAGCGCGGGATGCCCTCTCCGAGGAACGCGCCCGCGCCGAGGGCGATGAGCAGCGGACCGACGTTGACGATCATCGCCGCGGTGCCGGCATCCAGGGTCTGCTCGGCGGTGTTGAGCGCCACGTTGTAGGCGCCGAACCACGCGATGCCGTAGAGCGCGAGCAGCCCCCACTCGCGCGCGGTCGGACGCACCCAGCCGCGGGTGAACGCCGCGAGGATGCCGAGCACGAGTGTCGCGACGACGAGCCGCCCGAGGGCGAGGGGTCCGCCGTCGAGGTCGACCCCGACTCCGCGGATGACGACGAACGCGCTCGCCCACGCGAGCACCGTGAAGGCGATGGCCGCGACGAGCGGGGCACGGGATGCGGTCACCCGCTCACGGTACGGCCGACCGCCGACGCGCGACAGCGCTTTTCGGACGTCGAGCCGCCCGAATCCGCCGTGAGCAGAAGCGGCCTGCCGTCAGGAGACGCTGTCGCGCCAGGCGAGCAGTTCGCGCACGGGCGCGAGGTCGTCGGGGGCATTGATCGCGATCTCGAACAGCGTCACCCCGAGCTCGCGGTACTTGTCCAGCGACGTGCGGTCGAGTGATCCGAGGCCGCGCACGGTGGTGCCCGTCGACAGCTCGATCTCCGAGATGTCGCGCCCCACCTCGTCGCACCAGTGCCGCAGCACCGAGAGCTTGTGGATGAGCGTGTCGGGGTCGGCGAAGGAGTGCCAGATGTCGGCGTGCTCGGCGACGATGCGCAGCGTCTTCTGCTCGCCCCCGCCGCCGATGAGGATCGGGATGCGCCGCGTCGGGGCGGGGTTCAGCTTCTCCCACCGCGCGCGGATGATCGGCAGATCGCGCGCGAGGGCGTTCAGCCGCGACCCCGCCGTGCCGAAGTCGTAGCCGTACTCGACGAAGTCCCGCTCGAACCATCCCGACCCGGTTCCGAAGACGAAGCGGCCGCCGGAGATGTGGTCGAGGGTGCGGGCCATGTCGGCCTGCAGGTCGGGGTTGCGGTAGGCGTTGCAGCTGACGAGCGGGCCGAACTCGACGCGCGAGGTCTGCTCGGCGATCGCTCCGAGCATCGTCCACGCCTCGAAGTGGAGCCCGTCGGGGTCGCCCGTGAGCGGGAAGAAGTGGTCCCAGTTGAAGATCAGGTCGACACCGAGATCCTCCAGCTCGCGCACGCGGTCGCGGATCTGCGGATACGTGGCGTGCTGGTTGGAGATCTGCACGCCGACGCGCACCGGACGGGTCATCGCCCGAGCATCTTCTGCAACGCGGCGAGCTCCTCCGGGCTCGGGGCGCCCTTCGCTCCTCCGCCGCCCAGACCCCCGCCGCCGAGACCGAACGCGCCGCCGCCTCCACCCGCCGCGGGCTTCACACCCTGGGCCCGCGCCGCGTTCTCGGCCGCACGCTTCGCGGGGTTGCCGCTGCGCGATCCGCCCTTCTTCTGCGCCTTGCCCTTCTTCGCCCCGCCGTAGGATCCGCCGGGGATCGGCCCCATGCCGGGCACCTGCGGCACGCCGCCCTTCGCGACGGTCTTCATCATCTTGGCGGCCTGCTCGAACCGCATGACGAGCTGGTTGACGTCGGTGACGGTCGAGCCCGAGCCCTTCGCGATGCGCAGCCGACGCGAGCCGTTGAGCAGCTTCGGGGTCGCGCGCTCCGCCTTCGTCATCGACTGGATGATCGCCTCGGTGCGCACGAGCTCGCGTTCGTCGAAGTTGTCGAGAGCCTCGCGCATGCCGCGCGCGCCGGGGAGCATGCCGAGCATCCCCTTGATCGAGCCCATGTTGCGCAGCTGCTGCATCTGCTGCAGGAAGTCGTCGAGGGTGAAGGTGTCGGTCGCGAACTTCTCGGCGACCTTCTTCGCCTCCTCCTCGTCGAATGCGCTCTGCGCCTGCTCGATGAGGGTGAGGATGTCGCCGAGGTCGAGGATGCGGCTCGCCATGCGGTCGGGGTGGAAGGGCTCGAAGTCGTCGAGTCCTTCGCCGACGCTCGCGAACATGATCGGGCGGCCGGTGATCGACGCGACCGAGAGCGCCGCGCCACCGCGCGCGTCGCCGTCGAGCTTGGTGAGCACGACGCCCGTGAAGTCGACGCCCTCCTGGAAGGCCCGCGCGGTCGTGACGGCGTCCTGACCGATCATCGCGTCGATGACGAAGAGCACCTCGTCGGGGTCGACGGCCTTGCGGATGTTCGCGGCCTGCTTCATGAGCTCGGCGTCGATGCCGAGGCGGCCGGCGGTGTCGACGATGACGGTGTCGTACTGCTTGCGCTCGGCCTCCTTCACGCCGTCCTTCGCGACGCGCACGGGGTCGCCGACGCCGTTGCCCGGTTCGGGCGCGAAGACGGGCACGCCCGCCTGCTCGCCGACGACCTGCAGCTGCGTGACGGCGTTGGGGCGCTGGAGGTCGCTCGCGACGAGCAGCGGCGTGTGACCCTCCTTCTTGAGCCACTTCGCGAGCTTCCCGGCGAGGGTCGTCTTGCCCGCACCCTGGAGGCCCGCGAGCATGATGACGGTCGGCGGCTTCTTGGCGAACTCCAGCCGTCGCTGCTGACCGCCGAGGATGCCGACGAGCTCCTCGTTGACGATCTGCACGACCTGCTGGGCCGGGTTGAGCGCCTTGTTGACCTCGTCGGAGAGGGCGCGTTCGCGCACCGTGCCGGTGAATCCCTTGACGACCTCGAGCGCGACGTCGGCGTCGAGGAGGGCGCGGCGGATCTCGCGTACCGTGCCGTCGACGTCCGCGGGGGTCAGCTTGCCCTTGGTGCGGAGGTTCTTGAAGGTCGCGGTGAGGCGATCGGAGAGGGAGGAGAAGGCGGCCATATCGGGGGACAGCTTAGGCGGGGACGCTCCTAGGGTGGGGGTATGGCGCTGCTGCTCCCCTTCGACGGACACCACCCTCAGATCGACGACGAGGCGTGGCTCGCCCCGAACGCGACGGTGATCGGCCAGGTGCGGATCGCCGCCGACGCGAACGTGTGGTTCGGGGCGGTGCTCCGCGGCGACATCGACGAGATCGTGCTCGGCGCCCGCAGCAACCTGCAGGACAACGCCGTCATCCACACGGAGGCCGGCAGCCCGACGATCGTCGGCGAGGACGTGAGCATCGGCCACGGCGCGATCGTGCACGGTTGCGTCGTCGAGGACGGCTGCCTCATCGGCATGAACGCGACGGTGCTGAACGGCGCCGTCATCGGCGCGCAGTCGCTCGTCGCCGCCGGGGCACTCGTGCTGGAGGGCACCGTCGTGCCCCCGCGGTCGCTCGTCGCGGGCGTGCCCGCGAAGGTGCGCCGTGAGCTCACCGACGACGAGGTCGCGGGTCTGCACGGCAACTCCGCGCGGTACGTGCCGCGATCGAAGGTCTACCGCGACGCCGAGGGCAGTGCCGCGTCCTAGGAGATCGCCGCGATCCTCAGGATGATGACCGCGACGAGCGGCAGCAGCGCGATGACGAGAGCGAGGCCCGCGATCCCCCGGGCGAGTCCGCGCACGAGGCAGACGATCGCGATGACGAGACCCGCGAGCACGAGGACGGCGGCGCCGAGGAAGACGGCGATATAGGGGGTCGCGCCGGGGCCGCTGCTGTCGAGTGCGGCGGCGATCCCGGTGGGGAAGCTCCACGCCATGGCGGCCGCTCCCGCTCCGGCGAGCACGAGCGCGATCGTCGCGGGGACGCGCGTGGGGCTCACGTAGACGTCGGTGTCGCTCATGGCGATCACCTTAGGCCCCCGCGATACTCCGCGGGGAGTACGTCGGCTGACTCCCGTCCGACGATGTGCCGGGCGGTCACCGTGAGAACACTGAACGCATGCCGATCCGTCGTCTCGCCGCCCCGGTCTCCGCCGTTCTCGCGCTCACCGTGCTGGCCGGCTGCGCCGCCGCCGACCCACCGCCGACCCGCGGCACTGAGACGCGCGCAATCGTGGTCGACGGCGTCGAACGCTCCTACCGCGTGCACGTGCCCGCCTCGCTCGACGACGACCCCGCGCTCGTCGTGATGCTGCACGGAGGGTTCGGGTCGGGCGCCCAGGCGCAGCGTGCCTACGGGTGGGACGGGATCGCCGACGAGCGCGGCATCGTCGTCGCCTACCCCGACGGGGTGTCGCGCACGTGGAACGCCGGCGACTGCTGCGGGCCCGCGGCTCGCGACGGGGTCGAGGATGTCGCCTTCCTCACCGCCCTCGTCGCGCACCTCCAGAGCGAGTTCGACATCCCTCCGACGCGCA
The DNA here is from genome assembly GCA_946481135.1 of uncultured Microbacteriaceae bacterium. The sequence goes on along the minus strand of CAMLMQ010000049.1, from coordinate 6,419 downwards.
CCTTCGGCACGGGGATGTCGAACGGCGCGATGATGACCTACCGCGTCGCGTGCGAGACCGAGCTGTTCGCCGCGATCGCCCCGGTCGCCGGCACCGTGGTGACGTCCTGCCCCGAGCCCCGCGGCATCCCGGTGATGCACGTGCACGGGATGCTCGACTCGACGGTGCCGTTCGCGGGAGGCCCGGGCGATGGGCCGGGTCGGGTCGACGGGATGCCGGTACCGGACGCCGTCGAGGTCTTCCGGGCCGTCGGCGGATGCGCGCCGCCCGTCGTGACGGAGGCCCCGCCCGTGCGCACCGAGCACAGCACGTGCACCGTCGGCGACGTGGCGCTCGTCACGATCGCCGATGCCGGACACCAGTGGCCGGGCTCCGTTCCGCGCGAGGGGGCGGAGGACCCGCCCTCGACGGCACTCGACGCGACGACGCTCATCGCCGACTTCTTCGGGATCTGACGACGCTCAGGGGCTCGGCGTCGGGTCCGGTTCGGTCGGCGGAGCGCTCGGCTCGACGGGAGGCTCCGAGGGCGGCGGCGGAGGCGGAGGCGGAGGGGGAACGCTCGGCGACGGGGACGGGGACGGCGGCGGCACGCAGTGCTTGGTGAGGATGTTCGCCCCCTGGCCCGGGTGCTCGACTCCCGATCCGTCGATGAACGAGTGCACCGTGATGATGAGTTCCGTCACCGACCCCGGCGGCCCCTGATAGCCGGCGGCGGCGGGCATCGTGCGGATGATCGCGGCTCCCAGCGACTCGGACGGCGGCACCGACCCGGCCATCACGCTGCCGCCGGGACCCCACGTGCAGATCCAGCTCGGTGGCGACCCGCCGTCGCTGAGGCCCCGTGCCGCACGGTAGGCGGCGATGACCGAGCGCACCTGCGCCGACGTCTCTGGGGTGCGCAGCGTGATGCTGAAGCCCGGAGCCGTCTCGATGATCGTGCCCGGTCCCGCCGTTCCGGGCTCCGCGGCGTCGGGTGCCCGTTCGTCGTCCGCGGGTTTCTCCCCCGACGGCGCCGTCCCCTCGGGCACCGGCTCCTCGTCCGCGACGGTCTCGACCCCGTCCCACGGCTCGACGGGTGCCGGACCGGCGACGGTGTCGTCCGCGGCGGGTGGGGGTTGCGCGGCGGCGACGGCGATCGCGCCGACGAGCACGACGGCGCCGGCGGACGCGAGCGCGCGGACGAGCAGGCGGGACGGCGACATCCGGATCTCCCTGAAGACTCGGTTCCGCTCCGGCCGTGGAACGGTGCGCCGAATCTAGCAGCCCAGGCGGTCAGCCGGGGCGTCAGCCGACGAGCTGCTGGGCGAAGACGTGCGGGGTGAACCCGGTGAGGTCGCCGATCCCCTCGCCCTGGCCGACGAGCTTGATCGGGATGCCGGTCTTCTCCTGCACGGCGAGCACGAACCCGCCCTTCGCCGAGCCGTCGAGCTTGGTGAGCACGAGGCCCGTCACGCCGGCGTGCTCGACGAACGCCTCCGCCTGGGCGAGGCCGTTCTGGCCCGTCGTCGCGTCGAGCACGAGCAGCACCTCAGCGATCGGGGCGAGCTTCTCGACGACGCGCCGCACCTTGCTCAACTCGTCCATGAGTCCGCTCTTGGTCTGCAGGCGGCCCGCGGTGTCGATGAGGGCGATCTCGATCCCCTCGCGCTGCGCCTTCTCGACGGTCTGGAAGGCGACGGATGCCGGATCCTGACCCTGCTGCTGCGGCCGCACGATCGAGGCACCGCCGCGCTCCGCCCACGTCGCGAGCTGCTCGACCGCGGCGGCACGGAAGGTGTCCGCCGCACCGACGACGACCGATCGCCCGTAGTTCGTCAGGAACTTCGCGAACTTGCCGATCGTCGTCGTCTTGCCGACGCCGTTGACGCCGACGACGAGCACGACCGCGGGGCGGTTCGAGAGGGTGAGCGTGGAGTCGAGGCGGGAGAGCCGCTCCTCGATCGTCTCGCGCAGCATCCTCTGCAGGTCGGCCGGGTCGGTCGTGCGGAAGCGCGCGACCTGACCGCGCAGCTCGTCGACGATCGACTCGGTGAGGTCGGGGCCGAAGTCGGCGCCGAGGAGGGCGTCCTCGAGCGTCTCCCACGTCGAGTCGTCGATCGTGGCGCGCGTGAACATCCCCCGCAGGGCTGACCCGAGAGACCACGTCGCCGCCATGCCACCATGGTCGCATGATCCTCGCGCTCATCCGGCACGGCCAGACCGACTGGAACCGCGACGGTCTGCTGCAGGGGTCGAGCGACATCCCCCTCAACGACACGGGGCGCGAGCAGGCACGCGACGCCCTCATGACCCTGCGATCCCGGCCTTGGGATGCGGTGGTCAGCTCGCCGCTGCGCCGCGCGCGGGAGACGGCGCAGATCATCGCCGACGGCCTCGGCATCCCGCTTGGCGCGGCCTACGACGGTCTCGTCGAGCGCGACTACGGCGAGCTCGAAGGCACCTCGTCGGCCGCCGCGATCGACCGGTGGCCGACCCGCGAGTACCCGGGCGCGGAGAGTCTCGACTCCGTCGCGTCCCGGGGCGCCGCCGCACTGGCCGAGATCGCCGCCGATCACGCCGGCGACGCCGTGCTCGTGATCTGCCACGGCACGATCATCCGCTACACGCTCGCCCGCCTCGCCGGACGCCCCGTGCCCGGCATCGACAACGGGTCGGTGTCGATGGTGCGCGTCGCCGACGGCCGCTGGGAGGTCGTGACGGTCAACGGCATCCCGCTCGACGAGATCCCCGAGGAGCACGCCGCGAAGCAGCCCTCGCGCGAGGGCGAAGAGGGCACCCACGCGGGGTAGCCCCGGGCCGCGTTCGAGGACGACGCGGCCGCCCGAGCCGTCGGCTGATCCGCGGTCGCCGCGCGTCCCCGCGTCGCCGTCCGATGACGCGGCGGGGCCCCCGCCGTCGACACGCCGCACGACGATCGAACGGTCCTCGACGGGCGACACGGTCGCCGCGCACTGCGGGTGATGCGCTCCCCCGGACGCCTCACCCCTTGACGGCACCCCCGAGCCCGGCGCTGCGCAGGAACACCCGCTGGAACACCAGGAACAGCGCGATCGGGATCGTCGTCGCGATCGCGAGGGCGGCGAGCAGCACGTCGATCTCGACGAACGACTGCACGGCCGGCAGCCGCACCCCGAGCGACTGGATGTCGGGTTCGGTGAGGATGAGCGACGGCCAGAGGTAGTCCTTGAGGCTCGCGATGAGCGCGAACACCGACACGACCCCGAGGATCGGCCGCGACATCGGCAGCACGATCGACCAGAACACGCGGAACGCCCCGGCCCCGTCGACCCGGGCGGCCTCGAAGATCTCCCGCGGGAGGTTGTCGAAGAACCGCGTGACGAGCACGATGCTGAACGCGTTCGCGGTCGCCGGCAGCCACACGCCCCAGTAGTTGTTGAGCAGTGACGGGCCGATCGCCGGCCGCACGACCGTGAGGTACAACGGCACGAGCAGCACGACGCTCGGGATGAAGAGCGTCGCGACGACCGCGGCGTTGAGCACGCGGGCATACCGGGGCCGCAGCACCGACAGTCCGTAGCCGGCCGTCGTCGCGACGACGAGCTGGGTGATCCAGGCGCCCGCGGCGAGCACGAGCGTGTTGACGAAGTACTGGCCGACCTCGACGTCGAGCCAGGCCTGGCTGAGGTTCGCCCAGTCGATCCCGTTCGGCCAGAGGGCGAGTGGCTGCTGGATGCTGTCCTGCGTCGGCGTGACGGCGGCCTTCGCGAGCCAGAGGATCGGGCCGAATCCCGCGACGACGAGTCCGACGAGCAGTACGGCGTGGACGCCGATCATCGCGACCCGCACGCCGGGTCGCCGGCGCTCGAAGACCGAGAGGATGCCGCGGTCGGGCTGGTCGGTGTCGCGCGGCTCCCGTGCGTCGTCGAGGACGCGCGGCTCCGTCGACACGGCTCCGGTGGGCGAGGCGGCGGTCGTCGTCATGAGGTGCTCCAGCGCTTCGTGGCCCGGAAGTAGGCGAACGACAGCAGGGCGAGGGCGATCGCGAGCAGCAGACTGAGCGCCGTCGCCTCGCCGTAGTCGCCGCCCAGACTGTTCTGGAAGGCGTAGCGGTAGATGAGCAGCAGCACCGTGACGGTCGCGTTGTTGGGCCCGCCGCTCGTGAAGAGAAAGGGTTCGAGGAAGACCTGCGCGGTCGCGAGCACCTGCAGGATGAGCATGATGAAGATGACGCCCCGCAGTTGGGGCAGCGTGACGTGCCAGATCTTGCGCCAGATGCCGGCCCCGTCGACCTCGGCGGCGTCGTAGAGCTCCGGCGGCACCGAGATCAGCGCCGCGAGGTAGATGATGACGCTCCCGCCGGCGGCCGCCCACGTCGCCTCCAACACGAGCGACGGCATCGCCGTCGACGCGCTCTGCAGCCACGGCAGCGGACCGAGACCGACCCAGCCGAGGATCGTGTTGAACACGCCCGTCGGGCTCGCGTCGAAGAAGAACTTCCACAGGAGCACCGCCACGACCGGCGGCACGACGACGGGCAGATAGGCGAGGACGCTGTAGAGGCCCTTCCCCCGCCGCACCTCGCTCATGAGCACGGCGAGCAGGATCGGGATCGGGAAGCCGAAGAGCATCGCGAGCAGGGCGAAGTAGAGGGTGTTGCCCACCGCGATGGGCAGGACGGGGTCGCTCAGCACGTTGACGAAGTTCTGCAGCCCGACGAACTCCGACGTGATGAGGTTCGTCTTCTGGAACGACATCCACACGGTCTGGAGGATCGGTCCCCACGAGTACAGCGCGAAGACGACGATCATCGGGGCGAGGAAGAGCAGGTTCGACAGACCGCCCCCGCGCAGCCAGGTGGCGGGGGTCCGGCGCCGGAGGCGCCGGGGCTGCGCGGGAGCGGTCATGTCGTGGGTTCCTTTACTGCGGGCGGGTCAGTTGCCGTCGAGGATGGCCTGGGCGTCGACGTCGGCCTGCGTGAGGAGCGCGTCGATGTCGGCATCCGGATCGGTCAGCACGGCCTGCACGACCGGGTCGAGCAGTGCGTAGATCGCCTGCGTGGAGCCCTTCGGCTCGCCCACCGGGGTCTGCGCGAAGATGCCGTCGAAGAAGCCCGACATCTGATCCAGCGGCACGTTGATGTACTCGGCGATCCACTCGCGACCCTGCTCGTACGTCTCCTGGTCGAGCACCGGCAGCACCGGGGTGCCGACGGCCTGTCCGCTCGCGACGAGGGTCTCGGCGTCCTGCTTCGCCGCGTCCTCGTCGAGGAGCTTCTGCATGTAGTACCAGTCGATCCACGCCACGGCTGCGGCCTTGGTCGCGTCGTCGACGGTCGGACTCACGACGGCGATGTCGCCGCCGCCGAGCACGCCGCCGTCGTCGTCGACCGGCATGACCGTCAGGCCGTAGCTGTCGGGGTCGAGTCCGAAGTCGCGCACGAGCGCCGTGTAGACGTCGGAGCCGGAGGTGTACATCCCGATGTTGCCCGCGGCGAACTCCTGGTTGATCGAGCCCCAGTCGAGCAGGAAGTTGCTGCCGAGCGAGTCGTCCTCGAAGCGGAGGTCGTGGAGGAACTCGAGCGCCGCGACGGTGCCCGGGTTGTTGATCGTGGACGTGTAGGTGCCGTCGCCGTTGTCCTCCTGGATGCTGCCGCCGCGGGCGACGGTCGCCGCGACGAGCTGCCAGCCGCCGGTGTTGTTCATGGTCATCTCCATGAATCCGGCCTTGCCGGTGGCCTCGGAGATCGCGGCCGCGGCCTCCCGCACCTCGTCCCACGTCGTCGGCGGGGCGTCGGGGTCGAGTCCGGCCGCCTCGAAGAGGTCGCGGTTGTAGTGCAGACCCATCGCGTACGCCTGGCGGGGGAAGCCGTAGAGGCCGCCGTCCTCGGCCGTGACCGCGTCGAGGATGATCGGGTTGAACTTGTCGGCGTAGCCGAGGTCCTCGATCTCCGCCGTGACGTCCATGAGCTGACCGTTCTCGAGGAGCGTCTTCGCGTCGGTGAACGGCACGGTGAAGACATCCGGGAGCGAACCGGCGGCGAGCTGCACCGCGAAGGTCGGTCCCTTCCACTCGTACTCGACGCCGATGACGTCGATGCCGGGGTTCAGTTCCTCGAACTGGGCTTCCTGCTCGGCGAACGCCTCGTACGCGGCGGCGTCGGCGCCGGGCGGGAACGTCGCGACGCGGAGTTCGGTCGTGCCCGAGGACGCGCTCGTGCAGCCGACCAGGGCTGCGAGGGTGGCGACTGCGGCACCGGCCGCGATCACTTTCCGTGACTTCATCGTCATGCCTTTCTTTCTACTTGGTGAGGGTGGTGCTGTCGGAGGCCTCCGACGACGGGATGCGCAGCCACGCCGTGGAGTCGGGGGGAAGCACGCCGTCGGCGCACTCCTCGCTGGCCAGGACGAGCTCTCCCGCGGGGAGCGCGACGCCGGTGCCGGCGAAGTTGGTGATCGACA
>CAMLMQ010000048.1 GCA_946481135.1 uncultured Microbacteriaceae bacterium | reverse complement strand
CGCTCTGCGCCTTCTTGCGGAGGATCGCGATGCGGGTCTCGAGGTCGGGCGCCTGGACGTCGGTGATCAGACCCCACTCGAAGCGCGACCGCATCCGGTCTTCGAAGCCCGTGAGGAACTTGGGAGCGACGTCGCTCGTGATGACGACCTGCTTGCTGTGGTCGTGCAGTGTGTTGAAGGTGTGGAAGAAGGCTTCCTGGGTCTCGACGGCGCGCTGCAGGAACTGGATGTCGTCGATCAGCAGGATGTCGACTTCGCGATAACGCGACTGGAACGCGGCCGAACGGTTGTTCTGGATCGCGTTGATGAAGTCGTTCGTGAACTCCTCGCTCGACACGTAGCGCACGCGGATACCCGAGTAGAGGTTCTCGGCGTAGTGCCCGATCGCGTGGAGGAGGTGGGTCTTGCCGAGGCCCGAGTCGCCGTAGATGAAGAGCGGGTTGTAGGCCTTGGCCGGTGCTTCCGCGACCGCGACGGCCGCGGCGTGCGCGAAGCGGTTGGATCCGCCGATGACGAAGTTGTCGAAGTTGTACTTGGGGTTCAGACGCGAGTCGCTGCGACGCGCGGTGACGTCGGGCGGGCTCGGCGGCGCGTCGAGAGAGGATGCCGCATCGGCGCCGAGGTCGGGGACGGTCGTCAGGGTCGCGGCCTGCATCTCGGGGTTCACGACGATCGCGAAGTTCGTGACGTCTTCGGCCGCGCCCGTGATCGCCTCGATGAGCGGCACGCGGATCCGCTGCTCGAGCATGCCGCGGGTGAGCTCGTTCGGAACCTCGAGGTAGAGCACACCCGCGAGCACGCCCTTGGGCTCGACCAGGTTCACGAACCCGTGCAACTGCGGGGTGATGCGCTCGTCGGCGGCGAGTTGACCGAGCACGGCGGCCCACAGGTCGCGGGTGGGATCGGTGTCGGTCATGCTCTTCATCCTGGAACGCGGGATCGGTTGTGCACAGGGTTATCCACGGGCCTGATTCCTGTGGACAGGGGATCGGTCCCTCGCGTTGCGGGGAGGAGGGACGGCAGTTCACCTTAGTTCTCACAGGTGTGGAGAGGTCAACCTGCGTGTGACTGGGGATAGCTCGCGAGGGTGGTCATGGATCAGCCGTTTGACCGAATCGCGCGGCGACCGTATCTTTAATCAGTTCACGCGCCGCTGCGCGCGACTATCTGATCTTCCCGGCCTCCGTTCCGCGCGGCCGCCGGGCGTGGAGACAATCATGAGCAAGCGAACCTTCCAGCCGAACAACCGGCGCCGCGCCAAGGTGCACGGCTTCCGCCTCCGCATGCGCACGCGTGCCGGCCGCGCCATCCTGGCCGCCCGCCGTCGCAAGGGGCGCACCGAGCTCTCCGCGTAGCACCCGTGCTCGCCAGGGCGAACCGGGTGGTCCTCCCTGCGGACTTCCGAGCCGCGGTGCGTCGGGGGCGTCGTGTCGCGACGCCGACGGCGGTCTACCACCGGCTCGCCACCGACCCCGAAGCGCCCGCGCGTTTCGGGGTCATCGTGTCGAAGGCGGTCGGGAACGCCGTCGACCGCAACCGCGTCCGGCGGCGTCTGCGCGCTCTCGGTCGTGAGCTCGTCGATGCGGGACACCGCGGAGAGGATGTCGTCATCCGCGTCCTCCCCGGAGAGGCCCAAGGCTCCTGGGATAGTCTCTCCGCCGACATGCACGCCGTGCTCGACACCGCGCAGCGACCGGGAGCTCCTCGCTGATGCGCGCGCTCACCTTCCTCTGGCTCCTGCCCCGCAACGCCTGCGTGCTCGTCCTGCGCGGCTATCGTGCGGCGATCTCTCCGCTCTACGGGCAGGTCTGCCGCTACTACCCGAGCTGCTCCGGCTACGCGCTCGGCGCGATCCAACAGCACGGAGTGATCAAGGGCGTCGCGCTCGGCGCGTGGCGCATCGCACGCTGCCATCCCTGGGCGAAGGGCGGCATCGACGACGTCCCCGCCCGCCGCGTCCCCCGCTACCGCATCACCGACTTCGGCTTCGTCATCCCGACGGGCTACGGAAAGGTCTGACTCACACCCGTGGACATCTTCGGCTTCTTCAACACACTCCTGTGGCCAATCAAGTGGGTCATCGAGGCGATCCTCGTCGGCTTCCACTGGGTGCTCACCAACCTCGGACTCGACTCCGGCGCGGGTCTGACCTGGGTGCTCTCGATCGTCGGTCTCGTGCTCGTCGTGCGCGCGGCGCTCATCCCGATCTTCGTGCGGCAGATCAAGAGCCAGCGCAAGATGCTGGAGGTCGCCCCGCAGCTCAAGAAGATCCAGGACAAGTACCGCGGCAAGCGCGACCAGTTCTCGCGCGAGGCGATGCAGCGCGAGACCATGGCGCTCTACCAGAAGGCCGGCACCAACCCCTTCGCCTCGTGTCTGCCGTTGCTCATCCAGATGCCGATCTTCTTCGGTCTCTTCACGGTGCTCAACGAGGCGAACAACAGCCGGGCGGGCGTCGGGCTGCTGACCCCCGATCTCGCGAACGAGTTCGGATCGGCATCCCTGTTCGGCGTCGCGCCGCTGCACGACTCGATCCAGACCGCCGCCTCGCAGGACCCGGTGCAGGTCGTCGTCATCGTGATCGCAGTCGTCATGGTGATCCTGATGACCGCGTCGCAGTTCATCACGCAGCTGCAGATCATGTCGAAGAACCAGTCGCCGGAGATGAAGGCGTCGCCGATGTACCGGCAGCAGCGGATCCTGCTCTACATCCTTCCGCTGGTGTTCGCGTTCTCGGGTTTCGCGTTCCCGATCGGCGTCATGTTCTACTGGCTCGTCTCGAACGCCTGGACGATGGTGCAGCAGTTCATCGTCATCCGGAACATGCCGACCCCGGGCAGCGAGGCGGCACTGGCCCGTGAGGCGCGGCTGGCGAAGCGCCGTCAGCGCAAGGGGATCACCGACGAGGCCCAGGATGCCGCGACCGAGGTCGAGGAGCCGAAGAAGACCCAGCGGCAGCAGCCGGTGGGCAAGAACCGATCGAAGAAGCAGGGCGGACGCCGATGACCGACATCACCGAGATCCCGGAGACCGACGCGGCCGCGACGGAGGACGCGCCGACCGATCAGGAGATCATCGACGAGGGCGACGCGGCGGCGGACTACATCGAGGAACTCCTCGACATCGCCGACATCGATGGAGACATCGACATCGACGCCCGCGGCGGCCGCGCCTATCTCTCGGTGACGGCCGGGGCCGACTCGAACCTCCGGCTCCTTGCGAAGCCCGACACCGTGGCGTCGCTGCAGGAGCTGACGCGTCTCGCCGTGCAGAACCGCACGGGACGCTTCTCGCGGTTGATCCTCGACATCGGGGGGTCGCGTGACGCGCGGGCGACCGAGCTCGCCGCCCTCGTCGATCACGCCATCGTCCGCCTCGAGGGGGGCGCGGCCTCCGCCTCGCTGCCGCCGATGTCGAGCTATGAGCGCAAGGTCGTGCACGACATCGTCGCCGAGCGCGGGTACGCCTCGGAGTCCGAGGGTGAAGGCCGGGACCGTCACACGGTGATCCGCGCGCGCTGAGCGCATCACGATGTTTCACGTGAAACATCGGCGGTGACGTCGGACGCCCGGGGGAGACTCCGGGCGTCTCGATGTTTCACGTGAAACACGAGAGGGAGAGCCGTGATCGAGAGTGAGCCCGCCGTCGTCGCCGAGTTGTTCGGCGACCGCGTCGACCAGGCGCGCGCCTTCACGGCCGACCTCGCGCAGCACGGCGAGGAGCGCGGACTCATCGGCCCACTCGAGTTGGAGCGACTCTGGTCGCGCCACGTGGTCAACTCCGCTCTCGTCGCGCCGCTTCTGCGCCCGGGGCGCGTCGGTGACGTCGGAAGCGGAGCGGGCCTCCCCGGCCTCGTCCTCGCGATCTGTCGCCCCGACGCCCACTTCGTGCTGATCGAGCCGATGGAGCGCCGCACCGACTGGCTCCGCGAGGAGGCGGACCGCCTGGGTCTCGCCAATGTCACCGTGCTGCGGGGCCGGGCCGAGGAGGTGCGGCCCGAGCCACTGCTCGATCAGGTCACCGCGCGCGCGGTCTCGGCGCTGTCGAAGCTCATCCCGCTGTGCGTCCCGCTCCTGCGCCCCGGGGGTGAGCTCGTGCTCATGAAGGGCGCTCGGGTGCAGGACGAGGTCGACGCGGCCGACAAGGCGATCCGGAAGGCGCGTCTTCAGCAACCGGAGGTGGTCGTGCTGGGGGAGGGGATCGTCCCCGAGGCCACACGGGTCTTTCGGGCTAGGCTGGCTGACTGACTCCCGGCGGGCCGCACTCGCCGCCCGTGATGTTCCACGTGAAACATCCGCTCCCCTCGCACCACCGGAAAGGCCTCCTTCGTGAGCAACTACGACGCAACGACCCCCCTCGCCCGGGAGGTCGCGGAGCTCACCCGACGCCGTCAGGCGCTCGCCGACGCGACCATCCCGCTGCCGTCCCAGACGCGCATCCTGACCGTCGCCAACCAGAAGGGCGGCGTGGGCAAGACCACCACGACCGTCAACCTCGCCGCCGCGCTCGCCCAACAGGGCGCGCGCGTTCTCGTGATCGACCTCGACCCGCAGGGCAACGCGTCCACGGCGCTCGGCGTCGAGCACCGCGCGGAGATCGAGAGTGTCTACGACGTCATCGTCGGCGACGCCCCGATGCGCGACGCCGTGCAGCAGAGTCCCGAGTTCCCCGGCCTGTGGTGCGTGCCCGCCACCATCCATCTCGCGGGGGCGGAGATCGAACTCGTCTCGCTCGTCGCCCGAGAGCAGCGACTGCGGGGTGCGCTCGAGACCTACCTCGCCGAGCAGGGTGAGACGCCCTTCCACTACGTCTTCATCGACTGCCCGCCGTCGCTCGGTCTCCTGACGATCAACGCCTTCGTCGCCGCGAAGGAGGTGCTCATCCCGATCCAGTGCGAGTACTACGCGCTCGAGGGGCTGAGCCAGCTCTTGGACAACATCAAGCTGATCCAGCGCCACCTCAACCCCAAGCTCTCGCTCTCGACGATCCTGCTGACGATGTACGACTCGCGCACCAACCTCGCGAACCAGGTGGTCGACGAGGTGCGTGAGCACTTCCCCGCCGAGACGCTGACGACGGTGATCCCGCGCTCGGTGCGCATCTCCGAGGCGCCGAGCTATGGGCAGAGCGTCATCACCTACGACGGCAACTCGCCGGGCTCGCTCTCCTACCGCGAGGCGGCCGCGGAGATCGCCCAGCGAGGCGTGGCGTGATGGCCGCCGCTCCCAAGCGCACCGGGCTCGGCCGGGGCATCGGTGCGCTCATCCCCACGGCGCCCGCCGCAGACACCGAGCAGGATCGTCCGGTCGATGTCTTCTTCGGCACCGAGTCGGACCTCGTCGCCGTGCCTGGCGCGCGCCTCGCCGAGCTCGATCTCGCCGATATCGTGCCGAACGCGGTGCAGCCGCGCACCGAGTTCGACCCCGAGGCGCTCGCCGAACTGACGGTCTCGATCCGCGAGTTCGGCGTGCTGCAGCCCATCGTCGTGCGCCCGCGCGCGGGGGCGGCCGACGGCGAGCCGCAGTACGAGCTCATCATGGGGGAGCGTCGGTTCCGGGCGTCCAAGGCCGCGGGGCTCGAGCGCATCCCGGCCGTCGTCAAGGACACCGCCGACGAGGCGATGCTGCGAGACGCCCTGCTGGAGAACATCCACCGCGCCCAGCTCAACCCGCTCGAGGAGGCGTCCGCGTACAAGCAACTGCTCGACGACTTCGGCATCACGCAGGAGCAGCTCGCCGACCGCATCGGGCGTTCCCGTCCGCAGATCACCAACACGATCCGCCTGCTGCGTCTGCCCGAAGCCATCCAGTCGCGGGTCGCCGCCGGGGTGCTGTCGGCCGGGCACGCACGCGCGATCCTGTCGGTGGGCGATGAGGCGGGGATGCGCAAACTCGCCGACAAGATCGTCAACGAGGAGCTCTCCGTGCGTGCGGCGGAGGCGGCGGCCGGGATGCTCGCACCCGCCAAGCAGAAGCCCGCGAAGCCCGTAGCCGGCAAGCGGCAGGACCACCTCGCCGAGCTCGCGGAGCGCCTCGGCGACCGGCTCGACACGCGTGTGAAGATCGCGCTCGGCTCGGCGAAGGGCACGATCACGATCGACTTCGCGACCGTGGCCGACCTGCGTCGCATCCTCACCGAGCTCGGGGTCGACCCGAACGTCGGCTGACCCGGGGCCCGCCACCGGTGGTCGAGTAGCGCCGCAGGCGCGTGTCGAGGCCGATGGGGATCTCGACACGCCGCTACGCGGCTACTCGATCACCGACATTCGGGTCAGGCGTCCGCGCGTGCGACTTCCGCGAGGGTGGTGTAGACCCACCCGAGGTCGTGGCCGGCCGCTTCGAGCGCCTGGGGCAGCAGCGACGTCTCGGTGAGCCCCGGCAGCACGTTCGCCTCGAGGAACCACGGCGTGCCCGCCGCATCGACGATGAGGTCGACGCGCGAGAGATGCCGCATCCCGAGAGCGGAGTGGGCCGCGACGGCCATCTCGGCGGCGCGCGCGGCGGTCTCGGGGGAGAGGCGCGCGGGGGTGTAGAAGCGCGTCTCGCCGGCGTTGTAGCGCGCCTCGAAGGAGTACACGCCCGACAGCGGCTCGATCTCGACGGCCGGGAGCGCCACCGGCCCGTCGCCGGTGTCGAGCACCCCGACGGCGATCTCGGTGCCGAGGATCTGCTGCTCGACGAGCGCGACGTCCCAGTAGGTGTAGGCCTCGACCATCGCGCGCGGCATCCCGGCCCGTTCGGTCACGATCGTGACGCCCTGCGCCGATCCCCCCTGGGCGGGCTTCACGACGAGGGGAAGCGGCAGCTCGTCCTCGATCGCCGAGAAGATCGCGTCGGCGCCGAGCTCGCGGAAGGCGTCGCGGCCGAGCGTGATCGAACGGGGCGTGGCGACGCCCGCGCGCCCCACGACGATCTTCGCGGTGGGCTTGTCCCAGGCGAGCCGGGCCGCCGCCGACGACGATCCGACGAAGGGCACCCCGAGGAACTCGAGGAGGCCGCGGAGCGCGCCGTCTTCCCCGCTCGCACCGTGCAGGGCCGGCCATACGACGTCGGGTCGCGTGTCGCGCAGGTGCGCGAGCAGCGTCGCGTCGGGGTCGCGCAGTTCGACCGCGACGCCGTGCTCGAGCAGGCTGTCGGCGACCTGGCGTCCGCTGCGCAGCGAGACGTCGCGCTCGTGCGAGATGCCTCCCGCGAGCACGACGACCGTGCCGAGTCGGTGCGACGCCATCAGCCGGCGAACGGGGGCAGGACGCCCTCGGGCTCGACGGGCAGGGTGCTCACCGGTCCGGTCTGCTGGAACTCGCTCAGCAGGCTCAGTTCGCCGTTGATGACGATCGACAGGCGGCGGATGCCCTCGCGGATGAAGTCGGGCGTCGGGTAGCAGAACGACAGGCGCATCGCGTTGCGGCCGGAACCGTCCGCGTAGAAGGCGGTGCCGGGCGTGTAGGCCACGAGCTCCTTCACCGCCCGCGGGAGCATGGCCTTCGAGTCGAGGTGCTCGGGCAACCGCAGCCACACGTAGAAGCCGCCCGACGGAACGGTCCACGACAGCGTCGGCAGCTGTTCGGCGAGGGCGGCGAGCATCGCGTCCCGGCGCTCGCGGTAGACGCCGCGGAAGGTGTCGATCTGCCCGCGCCAGTCGGAGGTCGCGAGGTACTCCGAGACGACGGTCTGCGAGAACGACGACGGCGAGAGCACCGCGGCCTCGTTCGCCAAGATGAGCTTCTCTCGGATGGCGTGCGGCGCGACCGCCCACCCCACCCGGAGGCCGGGAGCGAGGGTCTTGGAGAACGTGCCGAGGTAGATGACGCCGTCCTCGTCGACCGAGCGCATCGCGTGCGGCGGAGCCTGGTCGTAGTAGAGGAGGCCGTAGGGGTTGTCCTCGAGCACGAGGATCTCGTTCTCCCGCGCGATCTCCAGCACCTCCATGCGCCGCTCCCAGGGCAGCGTGACGCCCATCGGGTTGTGGAACGACGGGATCGTGTAGAGGAACTTGATGCGCTTGCCCGCCGCCCGCACGCGCGCGATCGTCTCGCGCAGCGCCTCCGGCTGCAGTCCCGCGTCATCCATGGGGGAGTGCACGACCTCCGCCTGGAACGACTTGAAGACGGTGACGGCGGTGACGTAGGAGGGTCCCTCGGCGAGCACGACGTCGCCCGGGTCGAGGAACAGCTTCGCCACGAGCTCCAGGGCGTGCTGAGACCCGGTGGTCACGACGAGGTCGTCGACGCCGGCATGAATGCCCTCGAGCGCCATCACCTCGAGGATCTGCTCGCGCAGCGCCGGCATCCCCTGCCCGGAGCCGTACTGCAGTGCCGTCGTCCCCCGGTCGCGTACCGTGCGCTCGACCGCGGCGGCGAGCAGCTCCTGGGGGAGGGCCGAGACGTAGGGCATGCCGCCGGCGAGCGAGACCACCTCGGGCCGGCTCGCGACGGCGAACAGGGCGCGCACCTCGGAGGCCGACAGGCCGGCCGTACGGGCGGCGTACAGCCCGTACCACGGATCCATGTTGGTGCCCTGGTTCTGCATAACCGTCAAGGGTAGCCGCCGCGACGAGAAGGCCCCTCCCCCACAAGCGGGGAAGGGGCCAGGAATCTCGGACTGGCTCAGGCCAGGAACTCCGCCAGGTCGGCCTCGAGCGCCGGCTTCGGCTTCGCTCCGATGACGCGCTTCACGACCTCACCGTCCTTGAACACGTACATCGCCGGGATCGACGTGATGCCGTACTTCTCCGCCGTCGCCGGGTTGTCGTCGACGTTCAGCTTGACGATCTTCAGCTTGTCGGAGTTCTCTTCGGCGATCTTGTCGAGAATGGGCGAGACGGCGCGACACGGGCCGCACCACTCCGCCCAGAAGTCGACCATGATCGGCATGTCGGACTTGAGCACGTCGGCCTCGAACGAGGCGTCGGTCACTTCCTTCGCGGTGGACATCCTTTTCCTTCTTCCTTCGTCAGGTCTTCCGGGTGCAACCGGGCGTCGGCTCGATCGATTCCCTACGCGACCGCGGCGGCGTCGGGAATCGGCGCCGCCGGCTCCCGCGGGTCGCCGCCCGCCCGGGCGAGCAGCTCGTTCGGCAGGTCGGCGAGGTAGTGCTCGGCGTCGAGGGCCGCGACGGTGCCGGAGCCCGCGGCCGTGATCGCCTGCTTGTAGGTCGGGTCGACGACGTCGCCCGCGGCGAAGACGCCCTTCAGGTTCGTGCGCGACGAGCGGCCCTCGACGGCGATCGTGCCCTCGGCGGTCAGGTCGAGCTGCCCGTGCACGAGGTGCGTGCGCGGGTCGGCGCCGATCGCGACGAAGAGGCCGTCGAGGTCCATCGTCGTCTCGGAGCCGTCGACGGTGTTCACGAGACCGATGCCGGTGACCTTCTCGTCGCCGTAGATGTGGGCGACCTCCTGGTTCCAGAGGAACTCGATCTTCGGGTCGGCGAAGGCCCGCTCCTGCATGGCCGCGGACGCGCGGAGGGCGTCGCGACGGTGCACGAGGTAGACCTTGTCGGCGAAGCGGGTGAGGAAGGTGGCCTCCTCGAGCGCGGAGTCGCCGCCGCCGACGACCGCGACCTTCTTCTGCTTGAAGAAGGCGCCGTCGCACGTCGCGCACCACGAGACGCCATAACCCGAGAGGCGGGTCTCGTCGGCGAGACCGAGCTTGCGGTACTCCGACCCGGTCGCGTAGATGACGGCGAGCGCTTCGACGACGTCGCCGTTGCCGAGGTGGATCTTCTTGATGTCGCCGTCGAGCTCGAGCTTCGTGACGTCGTCGTAGACGATCTCGGCGCCGAACCGCTCGGCCTGCGCCTGCATCTTCATCATGAGGTCGGGACCCATGATCCCCTCGGGGAAGCCGGGGAAGTTCTCGACCTCGGTGGTCTTCATGAGCTCGCCGCCGAACTCGACGCTCGACGCGATCACGAGCGGGGCGAGGTTCGCCCGTGCGGCGTAGATCGCCGCCGTGTAGCCCGCGGGGCCCGACCCGATGATCACGATCTGCCGCAGCATGTGTGTGCCCTTCCGATGGTGTGCACGTGGTTCAACACATCCTAGGTTCCGGATATTTCGTGCCCGGGGCCTCAGCGGTTTCGGCGGATGGAAGACCGCAGCATCGCGAGTTCGGGCGCACGCGCGACGAGCAGCACCGCGAAGAAGACGAGGATGCTCGCGAGGCCGACCAGCGCGGTGCTGGTGATCGCCTCCACCTGGCCCGCGGTCGCGAACCCTCCGTCGACGAACCCGCCGAGGGCCGCCAGCACGCCCGCGCCCGCTGCCCCCGCCGGGATGCTCGCGAGCGCGCAGACGCCGAATCGCCGGGTCAGCGCCCGCCCGCCGCCGCCGAGGCGTCGCCGCAGCACGAGCACGGCCGCGACCGCCTGCACGATCGTGGACAGGGACGTGACGGCGCCGATGCCCACCGCCACCCACGCCGACGGCGCGAACAGCAGCGCGAGCGCCCCCGCGATGAAGACCCCCGCCTGAAGAACCTGCAGGAAGAACGGCGTGCGGGTGTCGCCGAGCGCGTAGAACGCGCGGATCACGAGGTAGAGCGTCGAGAACGGCACGAGGCCGACGAGGAAGGCGAGCAGCACGAGCGCGATGACGGCTGCCTCGTCGGGCGAGAAGAACGCCGCGAACGGCAGGGCCGCGGCCGCGAGTGCGGTGCCCGCGGCGGTCACGAGCAGGGCGACGCTGCGCAGTGCGGCCGCGAGGTCGGCGCGCAGGGCCGGGATGTCACCATCCTTCACCGCGTGGCTCATGCGCGTGAAGTAGGGGGTCGCGATCGAGATCGCGATGATCGAGTGCGACAGCATGAAGATGAGCCACGTGACGCGCAGCACCGCGAGGGAGGCGTCGCCCGGCTCGACCGTGAGCGCCACGTTGTTCTGCACGAGGTTGGTCGCCTGCACGACGAGCACCATGCCGAACACCCACACCGCCGCCCGCGCGGGAGCGCCGAGACCCGCTCCGCGCCAGCGGAAGTCGGGCCGGAAGCGCAGCCCCGTGCGTCGCCAGAACGGGATGAGCACGACGGCCTGCAGCGCGACACCGAGCGTCGCGCCGCCCGCGAGCACCCCCACCTTCGCGGCGTCCCAGGTCGCGGCGTCACGGTGCGCGGGGTCGAGGCCGAACAGGGCCGCGAAGAGCACGAGCGTGCCGATCATCACCGCGTTGTTGAGCACGGGGGCCCAGGCGTACGGTCCGAAGACCCCGCGCGCGTTGAGCACCTCGCCGACGAGCGCATAGACGGCGTAGAAGAAGACCTGCGGCAGACACCAGTACGCGAGGGTGACCGCGAGCTCGAGGCCGCCGCCCGCGAGTGCCGCGTCCGACGAGTCGAGCGCGTAGAGCCGCACGATCAGGGGCGCGGCGAGGGTCGCGACGACGGTCGTGCCGAAGAACGCGACGACGCCGAGCGTCACGAGTCGGTTGACGAAGGCCTGCCCGCCGTCGGGCTGCGTCGCCGCGCGCACGATGTGCGGCACGAGCACCGCCGAGAGCAGCCCGCCCGCGATGATCGCGTACAGGTACGTGGGCAGCTGGTTGGCGAGCGCGAACGCGTTGGGCCCGGCGCCGACCAGGCCGACCACGGTCGCGAGCACCGTTGCGCTCACGAAGCCGAGCACACGGGAGAGCACCGTGCCGGAGGCGAGCACGAGACTCGCGCGCCGCGGGGTGCTCACGCCTCGTCCTCGCCGCCGCCGGCTCGGCGTCGCCGCACGACGACGTTGCGCACGAGACCGGCGGCGAAGACGAGCACCACGACGGCGCCGACGACGATGCCGACGGTCTCCCACTGCGCCTGCAGGTCGACCGTGAAGCTGCGGGCCTGCCCGATCTCGACGCCGGTGGTCGGGCTCGACAGGCTCACCACGACGACGACCTCGCCGTTCGCGATGGCCTGTGCGGGAAGGCGCACCGACTTCGACGAGCCGGGCTCGATCGTCACCTCGACGGGACTGTCGATGCGGATGCGGGGGCGCAACGGGCGCACGTCGACGCGCACGGTGACCGGGAACTCCAGCGCGTTCGCGACGTGCAGCGGGATCGAGGTCGACGAGCTCGCGACGAGCAGATCGCCCGGGTCGACGATCGAGACCGAGCCGAGGATCTCACGCGAGCGCTCGAGGAACGCATCGGCGCGGGCCGGCCAGTCGGCGAGCTCGACCTCGGCGACGGCGAGCAGTTCGAGCAGTTCGAGCCGACGCGGTCCGATGAGCAGGGCGGGCTCGTCGAGGATCGAGGCGAAGGCGGATTCGGCGGCGAGCCCGCCGACGAGGGCGGGCGTGCGCGCCACGTGGTCGGGCTCGGTGCCGTCGACGACGCGGGCGGCGTCGGCACCCTCGTCGATCACCGAGGCGAGACCGGCGAGCTGCGTGCCGGCCCGGGTCACGAGTTGCGCGTAGGTCTCCGCCAGACCGGGGAAGGCGAAGGTCGTCGAGCGGTCGAGGGTGAGCACCACGGAACGTCCGGGGTGGGCGGCGGCGAGGCCGTCGAGCGCGACGAGCAGCCGGTCGACGGCCTGCTGGCGGGTCGTGTCGTCGATCGCGGCGCTCGCCTGCCGGAGGAGGTCGGATGACGCGGAGTCGGCGACGATCCCGGCGATCCCGTCGAGGCCGACCGACGAACTCGCGGTTTCGGACACGTTCGCGGAGTCGAGCAGCACCGCGTCGTAGGCCGCGGCCCGGTACGCGGCGACGTCGGCGGCGGCGACCGTGCCCTCGGCGGGCCAGGCGATGCGCGCGACGGCGTCGGGCCACGCGACGAGGTCGTCGTTCGACGGCAACGGGGGCGGATCGTCGTCGTCGGGGGTCTCGGTGGGCGTCGGCGTCGCGGGCGTCGGGGTGGCGGTCTGCGCCGGGCCGAAGGCGGCCGGGTCGAGCGGCCCGAAGTCGAGCGACTCCGTGAGGGCGAGTGCGTCGGCCCGCGCGAGGGCGGTGAGGTCGGCGTCGCCGTAGGCGAGGAGGAAGACCTCGTTGGGGGCCGCCTCGAGTCGGTCGAGCCATGCCGTCGCCGACGCCGGGGCCCCGGCGCCGAGCACCCGCACCGACGCCGGGATGCGCGGGTCGAGGGCGATCGTCGCCGACGTCTCCAGCACCTCGTTGAGCGCCCGGGTCAGCACGCCCGACGGGGACGTCGCGATCTGCAGCGCCTCGGCATCCAGGAGGCCGGTCCCGTCGCCGCGCACCGTGAGCGGCACGACCACGCTCACGGTCACCGGGGCGCCGACGGCGCGGGGTGCGGCGGTGGCGGGCGTGGCGAGGACGAGCGGCGCGAGCAGCGCCGCGACGACGGCGAACCCGGCGCCTCGGCGGCTCAACGGCACAGGACATCCTCTCCATCCGCCGCCATGCCCCCGAGCCTAAACCGCTCGTGCCCGCGCGCGAGAGCGGGCGGCTGGGCGACACCCGGGAGAATGGAGGGATGGAGAGCGTGGCGCAGGCGATGGACCGGTTGCGCGGCCTGGCGACCCGTCCCGCCGTCGCGGAGCTCGGCGAGCTGTTCGCGGCGGCCGGGCACGAGCTCTCGCTCGTCGGCGGCACGGTGCGCGACGCGTTCCTCGGTCGCGGACTCGGCGGCGACGACCTCGACCTCGACTTCACGACCGACGCGACCCCCGACGAGACCGAGGCGATCCTCGCCCCGACCGGGCGCACCCTCTGGGACACGGGCCGTCGCTTCGGCACGATCGGGGTGCGGGTGGGCGGCTACGTGTGCGAGATCACGACCTACCGCTCCGACGCCTACGACGGCACGAGCCGTAAGCCCGAGGTGCAGTTCGGCGACACGCTCGAGGCCGATCTCACGCGCCGCGACTTCACCGTGAACGCGATGGCGCTACGCGTGCCCGCGCTGAAGCTCGTCGACCCCACGGGGGGGTTCGACGACCTCCTGGCGCGGCGGCTCCGCACGCCGGGAACGCCGGAGATCTCGTTCGGCGACGACCCCTTGAGGATGCTGCGCGGCGCGCGATTCCGGTCGCAGCTCGGGTTCGAACTCGCGCCCGAGGCGGCCGAGGCGGCCCGTCGGATGGCGCCGTCCCTCGAGATCGTCGCGGCGGAGCGGATTCAGCAGGAGCTCGCGAAGCTGCTGCTCGGCGCCGAGCCGTCCGCCGGCATCCGCGTGCTCGTCGACACCGGCCTCGCCGACCAGGTGCTGCCCGAGGTCCCCGCGCTGCGCCTGGAGATCGACGAGCACGCGCGGCACAAGGACGTCTACGAGCACAGCCTGACCGCCCTCGACCAGGCGATCGAGCTCGAACGCGAACGCGGGCACGCCCCCGACCTCGTGCTGCGTCTCGCCGTCCTGCTCCACGACATCGGCAAGCCCGCGACCCGCGCGATCGAGCCGAACGGCGCCGTCACCTTCCACCACCACGACGTGCTCGGCGCCCGGCTCGCGGCGAAGCGTCTGAAGGCACTGCGCTTCGACAAGGCCACCGTCGAGGCCGTGTCCGATCTCATCCGCCTGCACCTGCGGTTCTTCGGCTACTCCGAGAACGCGTGGACGGATGCCGCGGTGCGCCGGTACGTCCGCGACGCGGGGGAGAACCTCGAGCGGCTCCACATCCTGTCGCGCGCCGACGTGACGACCCGCAACCGCCGCAAGGCCGAGCGGCTCGCCTTCGCCTACGACGACCTGGAGGAGCGGATCGCGGCGCTCGCCGAGGAGGAGGAGCTCGCGGCTCTGCGACCCGACCTCGACGGCGAGGCGATCATGCGCATCCTCGACCTGAAGCCCGGGCCGCAGGTCGGTGCCGCGTATCGGTTCCTGCTGGAGACGCGTCTCGACTCCGGTCCGCTCGGCGAGGAGGAGGCCGAGCGCCGCCTGCGGGAGTGGTGGGCGACCCAAGCCGGCTAGCTGGGCGACCCAAGCTGGCTAGCTGGGCGCCGAGGGCCTATCATCGACAGGTTGCCCGCATTCGCGCGGCGACACGTCATCACCCTCCTGCCGTAGAACGTCTGCGGCCGCTGAGACCAGAGGAGGTGGGTTTGTGACGCACCAGTATGAACTGATGGTGATCCTCGATCCCGAGATCGATGAGCGCACCGTCGCCCCGAGCCTCGACAAGTTCCTCAACGTGATCCGCAACGACGGCGGCACGATCGAGAACGTCGACATCTGGGGCCGTCGCCGGCTGGCCTACGAGATCCAGAAGAAGGCCGAGGGCATCTACGCCGTCGTCAACTTCACCGCGACCTCGGACGCCACCGTCGAGCTCGACCGCCAGCTGAAGCTGTCGGAGGCCGTGCTGCGCACGAAGGTGCTGCGCGCCGAGGAGGCCGTGGCCCGCGTGGCCGCGCACGCCGCCGACGAGGCGAAGAAGGCCGAGCGCAAGGCCGCCGCCGCCGCGAAGGCGCCGGCGAAGCCCGCCGCGAAGGACGACGCGCCGGCCGAGGCGGTCTGACCGTGGCCGGCGAGACGATCATCACCGTCGTGGGCAACCTGACGGCCGATCCTGAGCTGCGCTACACGCAGAACGGCCTGGCCGTCGCCAACTTCACGATCGCGTCGACCCCGCGCACCTTCGACCGCGCCACGAACGACTGGAAGGACGGCGAGGCGCTGTTCCTCCGCGCGTCCTGCTGGCGCGAGTTCGCGGAGCACGTCGCCGGCTCGCTGACCAAGGGCATGCGCGTCGTCGCGACGGGCCGTCTGCGGCAGCGTTCGTATGACGACCGCGACGGCAACAAGCGCACCGCGATCGAGCTGGAGGTCGACGAGATCGGCCCCTCGCTGCGCTACGCGACCGCGCAGGTGACCCGCGCATCAGGAGGCGGCGGCGGAGGCCGCAGCCAGGTGTCGAGCGGTGCCGAGGAGCCGTGGGCCGCGAGTGCCCCCGCCTCGGGATCCGACGACGTCTGGAACACCCCGGGCAACTACAACGACGAGACCCCGTTCTGAGCCGTCGGCTCGAACGCACGAACTGAGGAAGAACCATGGCTGGCAAGAGCAGCAGCGGCGGCGACCGTCGCAAGCGCGGGCCCAAGGGCGGCAAGAACGCCGCTCCCGCGAAGAGCATCAAGGTGGGTGTGATCGACTACAAGGACGTCGCCACGCTCCGTAAGTTCATCTCCGAGCGCGGCAAGATCCGTGCCCGGCGCATCACCGGCGTCTCGGTGCAGGAGCAGCGCCTCATCGCGCGCGCGGTCAAGAACGCGCGCGAGATGGCTCTGCTCCCCTACGCGGGTTCGGGACGGTAATCATGTCGAAGCTCATCCTCACCTCCGAGGTCTCCGGCCTCGGCTCGGCCGGTGACGTCGTCGACGTCAAGAACGGCTACGC
>CAMLMQ010000047.1 GCA_946481135.1 uncultured Microbacteriaceae bacterium | reverse complement strand
TGCGTCTTCGGGGGCGTGCGGTTGATCTCGTCGGCGAGCAGGATGTTGGTGAACACCGGCCCTTCGCGGAACTCGAACTCGCCCGACGTCGGGTCGTAGACCGCCGAGCCGGTGATGTCGCCCGGCATGAGGTCGGGGGTGAACTGGATGCGTTTCGTGTCGAGCCGCATCGCCTGGCTGAGGGTGCGCACGAGGAGCGTCTTCGCGACGCCGGGCACGCCCTCGAGCAGCACGTGGCCACCCGCGAGCAGCGCGATCATGAGCCCCGTGACGGCGCCCTCCTGCCCGACGACGGCCTTGCCGACTTCGGCGCGGACGCCGGCGAGCGCGGCGCGCAGGGCGTCGCCGTCGGTCGTGGGGCTCGGGATGTCGGTCATGTCAGCCATTCTGTCGGGGTCGATCGGGTCGGACGCGGGTCGGGGCGGGTCGGTCAGCGCTCGCGCACGGCGCGCGCGAGGTCGGCTTCGAGCACGAGCAGCTCGTCGGAGAGGGTCACGAGGGCGGCGTCGGAGGTCGGGATGCGCTCGATCAGCAGCTCGGCGACGGCATCCCGATCCCGTCCCGTCAGCGCGGCGACGGCGTCGATCACCTCGTCCACGTCGGCGCGGCGGGGCAGGCCGCAGCGGCGGGCGAGTCGGGCGACGGTGCCGATGCGCAGCGCGTCGAGGGCGTGCTCGCGGGCGCCCGCGCGTTCGTAGAGCCGCGCGCGCCCCTCCATCGTCTCGTTCGACCGCACGACGACCGGCAGCCGCTCCGCGACGAGGGGGCCGAGCCGCCGCCCCCGCCAGACGGCGGCCGCGAGCCCGACGCCGAACACGAGCACGATGAGGGGCGTGAGCCACGGCGCCGTGCGGTTCGCGGCGCTCGGGATGTCGCCCGCGTCGACCTCGCTCAGATCGGGGCGGTACCAGACGAGGGTCTCGCGCTCGCCGAGCAGGTTGAGCGCGAACGCCGCGTTGCCTGCGGCGAGGATGTCGCGGTTGGTGAGGGCGGCGCCGATGCCGACGATCGTCACGTCGGCGCCGCGGGTGCGGGTCTGCACGACGGCGAACTCGTCGTCGGCCGTCGCGAAGCATCCGTCGACCGCGTTGTCGGCGCCCGACACGTCGTACGAGAGGGGGTAGGCCTCGATCGCCTCGGCGCGCACGGCGGCGGGCAGCTCGCAGTCGGTCGGGTATCGGGCGCCGAACTCGTCGGGCCCGTCACCGAGCACGACGCCCGGCGCGTAGTCGGTGAGCTCGTCGTCGTACGGCTCGATCACGACGACTCGGTCGGCAAGGTCGAGCAGCTCGCGGCGCTGGTCACGGCCGAGGGCGAAGTAGTGGTCGTAGACGAGCAGCGTCGTCTCGTCGGCGTCGAGGCCGAGGTCGCGCACGTCGGCGAGCGTCGTGGCGGTGTGCACCTCGACGCCGCGGTCGCCGAGCACGTTCACGAGCGCCCGCGACCCGGCCGGGCTGCCCGACGTGGGCGACAGGTAGTGCTCCTCACGTTGCCCCGGCCGGGTGATCACCGACACGAGCACGGCGACGAGCACCACGACCAGCACGACGGCGACGCCGACGAGGATGCCGCGCACGGGGCTGCGGCGCGGCGCGGTCGGCGGCACGGCCGGGGGAGCGTCGACGGTCATGGCGTCTCCTCCCCGCCGGCGAACGCGTCGACGGCGCGGGGCGCCCGCGGGGCGCGCGCGGCCCGCAGCTCGGCATCGAGCTGCGACATCCGCCGCCACTGTTCCTCCGTGCCGACGCGGCCGAGGTAGCGCACCCCGTCGAACACCCCGGCGGCGTCGCGCAGACGCTCCGCGGCGTCGGGGAAGACGACGGCCGCGCGGCGCGCGAAGTCCTGGGCGGTGGTGCCGGGGAAGGCGAGCACGACGCCGCGCTCGGCGAGGTCGCGGGCGAGCGAGCGGAAGACCTCGACGACCGCCGACGTGTAGTCGCCGGCATCCGCCGCCTGCTGCGCCGCCGTGCGGATCTCGCGGGCGCTGCGGTCGTCGTCCTCGCCGAAGAGCTCGCCCGTGACGGTGCTGCGGCGGCGCAGACGCGGAACGCCGAAGATCGCGAACGCGACGATGAGCGCCGCGACGATCAGGACGACCGCGATGAGGATGCCCACGGTCGGCCCGACATCCATGCCCGGGCCCGGCGCTTCGCTCGGCGCGCCGCCGAGCAGCTCCCGCAGCCACTCGAGCAGATCCTGCAGCCAGCCGGGTGTCTCCGGCGGCTCGTACTCGTCGCCGCGCCCGAGCTCCTCCTCGAGCCAGCGGCGCGCCTCGTCGTCGTCGGGGTCGACCGGCACGTCGGCGATCATCGCGCACCCCCCGCCGGGAAGGGGTCGGCGACGACGATGCCGCGCTGACGCTCGTCGACGTAGCGGGCGAGGGTGAGGTCGAGACCCTCGACCCGCATCCGCTGATCGAGGTAGAGGAGGGCCGCGGTCACCGTCTGCACGACGAGTCCGAACGCCCCCGTGACGGCTGTGACCGCGGTGAGCACGACGGTGCGCGCGATCGCGTAGAGCTCGTACTGCGCCTGCTCGGCGCCGTTGGGGAACACGAGGGTGACGCCGAGGTCGAGCGCCCAGCCCACCGGGAGGGTGAGCAGGAAGGTCGCGAGCCCGACGACGCACCAGACGAGCAGTTGGGAGGCGAACAGCCGGAAGCCCGACCCGCGGGTGAGCGACCACGAGCGTCGCACGGCGACCCGGAGCGGCGCGCCTTCGAGCGCGATCGCGTGCGCGGTGAAGCCGAGTCGCGCGGCGAGGTAGCCGCCGAGCAGCACGACCGCGACGAGCTCGCCGAAGCCGACGAGGGAGGCGAGCACGAAGCCGGCCGTCGTCACCGATCCGGCGACGAGCACGGGGAGGAGCGACGCGGCGAGGAGCACGAGGCCCCCGGCGAGCAGGACGAGCGCCGCCCACGCCACGAGGCGGCCCGTGCGCCCGGCGAGCCGCCAGCGCATCCCCCGGAACGACACCCGCTCGGCGAGCAGACTCCGCGACGCCGCGACCGTGACGGGGCCCGCGAGCAGCACGGTCGCCGCGAGGGCGAGCACGAGCGGCACCCAGCCGGCGAGCGCCCCGACGATGCCGAGGATGTTCGCGGCCAACGTGTAGTCGGCGTAGTACGAGGCGTCGAGGGCGGCCTGCGGCCCGACCGTGAGCAGCCAGCCGGTGAGCGCGGCGAGCGCGGTCGCGGCGACGCTCACGACGAGCGCGGGCGCGAGGGTCAGCCGGGGGGCTCGCCGTTGCAGCCGGAACGGCGCCGAGAGCACGGCGCCGAAGGCGAGGGGGCGCAGCGGCAGCAGCCCGCGCTTCGGGGGTGGCGTCCACACCGTGCGGGCGCGGCGGGGCGGCTCGACGGGCGGGGCGCCGTCGCGCGGGGCTCCCGTGGGCGGCGGGAGCGGCGCCCCGGCGACGCCGAAGACGGTTCCGCGAGCGGGGGCGACCCCGCCGGGGGCGGGCGCGGCCCACGCGTCGGCACCGCGCGCCGGCGATCCGCTCTCGGTCACTCGGGCCCTTCCCTATCACGGACTCAGGCTCATGTTCTCACGCTGCACTACTCTGGTGCCCACCATGAACGCCCGCATCCTGGTGGTCGACGACGACACCGCCATCTCCGAGATGATCGGCATCGTGCTGCGTGCCGAGGGGTACGAGCCCGTGTTCGCCGCCGACGGCGCGGCCGCCCTGGAGTCGTTCCGCTCCGAGAACCCCGACCTCGTGCTGCTCGACCTCATGCTGCCGGGCATCGACGGCATCGAGGTGTGCGCGTCGCTGCGTGCCGAGAGCGGCGTGCCGATCATCATGCTCACCGCGAAGGGCGAGACGACGGATGTCGTGCGCGGCCTCGAAGCGGGGGCCGACGACTACGTCGTGAAGCCGTTCAATCCCAAGGAACTCGTCGCCCGCATCCGCACCCGCCTGCGGCCCGCGATGACCTCGGAGAACGAGACCGTCGCGATCGGCGACCTCGTCATCGACGTCGCCGGGCACGAGGTGCGTCGCGGATCGACGCGTATCGGCCTCACCCCGCTGGAGTTCCAGCTGCTGCTTGCGCTCGCGACGAAGCCGCAGCAGGTGTTCACCCGCGAGATGCTGCTCGAGCAGGTGTGGGGCTACCACTACAAGGCCGACACCCGGCTCGTGAACGTGCACGTGCAGCGGCTGCGCGCGAAGGTGGAGCACGACCCCGACAACCCGCGCATCGTGACGACCGTGCGGGGCGTCGGCTACCGCGCGGGCGCCGTCACCTGACGTCGGGATCCCCGACATGCCGCGGTTCGACTGGCGCGCCTGGCTCGACCGGGCCGTGCGGCTGTGGCGCGGGTCGCTGCAGCTGCGCACGGTGGCGCTCACGATGGTGCTCTCGGCGCTCGCCGTGACGGCCGTCGGCGGGTACATCGTGACGAGCGTGCGGGCGAACCTCTTCGACCAGAGCCGCGAGCGGGTCGTCGCGGAGGCCGCCCGCGCGGTCGTCGCCGCCCAGGAGGTCTTCGCCGCGGCCGTCGACAGCGGCACCTCGACGGATCTCGAGCTCGTGCAGAGCGACGCGCTGCGCACCGTCGCGGGCAACGTCACGTCGCGCCCGGTCGTCGCGATGTACCGCGTGCGCGGGCAGGAGGGGTCGGCTCCGCTCATCGACCAGCTCATCAACGGCACCCCCGAGGAGCTGCCGCTGAGCGCCGAACTGCGGTCCGCGGTCGAGGGCGGCGACCCGGACGAGGCCTCGTGGCAGTCGGTCGCGCTGCCGGCATCCTCGGGTGCCACCACGCCGGGGGTCGTCGTCGGCGCCCTGCTGCGCCTGCCCGGCAACGAGCTCTACGGCCTCTACTTCGCGTACGACCTCGGCGAGAGCCAGCAGACCCTCGACTTCGTGCAACGCACGCTCGTCCTCGGCGGGCTCACCCTCGTGCTGCTCATCGGGGCGGTCGCCTACCTCGTGGCACGGCTCGTCATCGGCCCGGTGCGGGTCGCCGCGGAGGCGAGCGAGCGGCTCGCGCAGGGCGAGCTCGAATCCCGACTGCCCGAGGGCGGCGACGACGAGCTCGCGACCCTGGCCCGCTCGTTCAACCGCATGGCCGACAGCCTGCAGCGGCAGATCCGGCAGCTCGCCGACCTGTCGCGGGTGCAGCAGCGGTTCGTCTCCGACGTCTCGCACGAGCTGCGCACTCCGCTCACGACGATCCGGCTCGCGGGAGACGTGCTCTACGACCAGCGCGCCGACTTCCCGCCCGCGACGGCGCGCACCGCCGAGCTGCTGCACGCGCAGACGCAGCGCTTCGAGACGATGCTCGCCGACCTGCTCGAGATGAGCCGCTACGACGCCGGAGCCGTGCAGCTCGAGCTCGAACCGACGAACCTCGTGCGGCTCGCCGAGGATGCGATCGAGCAGTTCGAGACGCTCGCCGCCGAGAAGGGCATCGAGCTGCGACTGCACGCCCCCGGCGGCTACTTCGAGGCCGACGTCGACGCGCGCCGCATCCGCCGTGTGCTGCAGAACCTCCTCGGCAACGCGATCGACCACGGCGAGGCGAAGCCCATCGACGTCTACGTCGACAGCGACGAGGATGCCGTGGCGATCGCCGTACGCGACCACGGCATCGGGATGGCGGCGAGCGACCTCGAGCACGTGTTCGACCGGTTCTGGCGGGCCGACCCGTCGCGGCAGCGCACGACCGGCGGCACGGGCCTCGGTCTCGCGATCTCGCTCGAGGATGCGACCGTGCACGGGGGGTTCCTCGACGTCTGGTCGGAGCCGGGGGAGGGGTCGTGCTTCCGGCTCACCCTGCCGCGGCGCCGCGGCGAAGAGCTCACGACGTCGCCGCTCGGCCTGCCGCCCGAGGAGGTGGCGCCGTGATGCGCCGACGGCTGCGCGGCGCCGCGATCGTCGCGGGGCTCGCCATCGTGCTGAGCGGCTGCGTGTCGATCCCGACGTCGGGGCCCGTGCAGAGCGAGCTGATCGACGTCGAGATCGGCGATCCCGATGCGATCTTCCTTCCCGAGCGTCCGCAGCCCGGCCAGAGCGCGGCCCAGATCGTGCAGGGGTTCCTGCGCGCGGGCCGCGGGCCGCAGAACAACTACTCGATCGCGCAGGAGTACCTGGCGCCCGGCGTCGTCTGGAGCGGCACGGAACGCGTGCTCGTCGCGTCGAGCATCGGCACGCCGGTCGAGATCGACACCGACACCTACGCGGTGAGCGTCAACGTCGTCGCCGAGGTCGACCAGCGCGGACGCTACATCGCGCTCCCGCGTCCGACGACGCAGCTGCTCACCTTCGATCTCACCGCAGTCGACGGCGAGCAGCGCATCCTCACGCCCCCACCGGGCACGGTGCTCACGTCGAGCGGGTTCGCCGCCGCCTTCCGGTCCTACTCGCTGTACTTCTTCGACCCGTCGTTCCGCTACCTCGTGCCCGAGGTGCACTGGTTCCCCACCTACCGGGTCGCGAACCGGATCGCGTCCGAACTCGTGCTCGGGCAGGCCGACTGGCTCGGCGCGGGCGTGCTGCAGTCGGCATTCCCCGAGGGCACGACGGCGCAGGCGGTTCCCGACGAGTCCGGTGTCGAGGTGACGCTCAATCCCGAGGTGCGCGCCGAGTCGCCGCTCATCCAACTGCGCATGATCCAGCAGTTGCGCGCGAGTCTCACGTCGATCGGCAACGTGAACGCCGCCGACGTGCTCGTCACCGCCGACGGACTCGCGCTCGCCCCCGCCCCCGAGGAGACGGTGCCCGAGCGCAGCCTCTCCGTTCGCGAGGCGTTCGGCGGCCTGAACGGGGCGATCGGCTCGCTCATCGCCGACGGGGTGCGGCCGATCACGGAGATCGGAGCGCGCGCGAACGACCTCGGTGCGGTGGCGGCATCCCTCTCCCGTGACCGCTCGACCCTCGCCGTGCTCGGCACCGGCGGGGTGTCGGTCGTGCGCGCCACCGGGCAGCCCGTCGTCGTCGACACCCGACCCGGCGTGATCGCCCCCACGGTCGACCCGTTCGGGTTCGTCTGGACGGTGCCCGCCGACGACCCCGGCGGCCTCGTCGCGACCGGAGAGGACGGCGCGCCGCGCTCGGTGCCGATCGCCGCGGACGGCCGGGTGACCGCGATCGAGCTCTCGCGCGACGGCGCCCGGCTGCTCGTCGCGCTCGAGACCGCCGACGGGTCGCGGCTCTTCGTCGTGGGCGTGCAGCGGGATGCCGACCTCGCCCCCGTCGCCCTGCACACCCCCTACGACCTGCGACCCTCGGGCGCCGTGCGCGACATCGCATGGGTCGACGGGCGCAGCGTCGCGGCGCTCGTCACCGTGGCCGGCGAGACCGTCGTGGAGGTGCTGCCGCTCGGCGGGCCGGTCGCCGATCTCGGCGTGGCCGACGACGGCGTCGCGATCGTCGGGGGCACGGGCGAGGGCGGGTTGCGGGTGCTCACGGCCGACGGGGTCGTGCTGCGGCCCACGACGGTCGGCGGCTGGACCTCGACCGGGTTCGAGGCGTCCTTCCTCGGCACGCAGCAGTAGGTCTCTCCCCACTTCCGCGCCGGTGCCCCTTTGACGTCCGGCGCCCCGGGCAGGATCGCGGCGTGACCCTCCGGGATGCGCTCGCCTACCTGTTCCCCGTGCCGTGCGCCGGATGCGGCGTCGAGGGGCGCCTGCTCTGCGCGACCTGCGCGTCGGCGCTGCACGTCGAACTCGCGACCCGCGCCGTGCCGGACGTGGGGGCCGTGGCGAGCGCCCTCCGCTACGACGGCGTGCCCCGCCGGGCGGTGCTCGCGCTCAAGGAGCAGGGGGCGACCGGAGTCGCGGGCGCGCTCGCCGTCCCTTTCGCGGCATCCGTCACGGCCGCGCTCGCAACGGCGCCGGATGCCGTGGTCGCCCCGGTACCCGGGTCGCGCCGGGCGCGCCGACGACGCGGCTACGAACCGGTGCGTGTGCTCGCCGGGCGCGCCGGCATCCGTCTCGCCCCGCTGCTCACCGCCCGGCCGCGCGCCGAACAGAAGGGCCTCGACGTCACCCAGCGCGCCCGCAACCTCGACGGCGTCTTCGCCCTCGCGCGACCCGTCCGCGGGCTCCGGGTCGTGCTGCTCGACGACGTGCTGACCACCGGTGCGACCCTCGGTGCCGTCGCCGCGACGCTGCGCGCGGGAGGCGCCGAGGTGGTCGGCGCGGCCGTGCTCGCCGACACCCCGCGGCGCGACGGACGCTCTGCGGGAACCCCCAGTCGGGTCTCGTGACTTCCCGGGGGCGCAGGACTACGGTGGGGCGAAAGGCGCTCCCGGAGCGACCTGGCTCCGGGGAGTATCGAGCCAGATCCAGAGGAGGACGTGCCATGGACATCACCATCACCGGTCGCGGAGTCGAGATCCCCGACCGTTTCGAGGACTACGCCACCGAGAAGTCCGAGAAGGTCGCCCACCTCGCCGACAAGGCGCTCGCCCTGCAGATCAAGGTGATCCGGCATCACGAGACCAACGGCTCCTCCGGTGACGACCGGGTCGAGCTGACGCTCATCGGGCCGGGACCCATCGTGCGCGCCGAAGCCGCCGCGAGCGACAAGTACGCCGCCTTCGACCTCGCCTTCGACAAACTCGTCGAACGCGTGCGGCAGGCGAAGGATCGCAAGAAGATCCACCGCGGAGCCCGCCGCCCCGAGTCCCTCGGCGAGGCGACGAGCAACGGCAAGGTCGCCGACCTCGTGCCCGCGAGCACCGCCGTGCTCGAAGCGGTCGCCACCGGTGAAGTCCCCGTGCAGAACGACGAGACCGAGGAGGACTGGAGCCCCGTCGTCATCCGCGAGAAGCTCTTCCCCGCGGAGCGCATGACGAAGGAGGACGCCGTCGACCAGATGGAGTTGGTCGGGCATCCGTTCTTCCTCTTCATCGACGCCACGACCGACAACCCGTCGGTGGTCTACCGCCGCAAGGGATGGCACTACGGCGTCATCTCGCTCGACGCCCAGGCCGACGAGGTCGCGCAGCGCCGCCGGCGGTAGTCCTCTGTGAGCGAACGTGGCCGGGTCCTCCCAGGACCCGGCCACTACGCTGGTCAGGTCACACGCCGGTAACGGCGGGCCCACCCGCGCCCGCATCCCATAAGGAGAGTCCGTGGCGAACGTCCTGGAGAGAGTCCTCCGCGTCGGCGAGGGTCGCACCCTGCGCCGCCTCAAGCACTACGCCGAGGCCATCAACCACCTCGAAGAGGCGTTCACCGACCTCAGCGACGAGGAGCTGCGCGACGAGACGAAGCAGTTCCGCGACCGGTTCGCCGACGGCGAGTCGCTCGACGACCTGCTGCCCGAGGCCTTCGCCGCCGTGCGCGAGGCCGCGAAGCGCACCCTGGGCCTGCGCCCCTTCGACGTGCAGCTCATGGGCGGCGCGGCGCTTCATCTCGGCAACATCGCCGAGATGAAGACCGGTGAAGGCAAGACCCTCACCGCGACGACGGCCGCGTACCTCAACGCCATCGCCGGCAAAGGCGTGCACGTCATCACGGTCAACGACTACCTCGCCTCCTACCAGTCGGAGCTCATGGGCCGCGTCTTCCGCGCGCTCGGGATGTCGACCGGCTGCATCCTCGCCGGGCAGACCCCCGCGGAGCGCCGCGAGCAGTACGCCGCCGATGTCACCTACGGCACCAACAACGAGTTCGGCTTCGACTACCTGCGCGACAACATGGCCTGGCAGACCGCCGACATGGTGCAGCGCGGCCACTACTTCGCGATCGTCGACGAGGTCGACTCGATCCTCATCGACGAGGCCCGCACGCCGCTCATCATCTCCGGCCCCGCATCGGGCGAGGCCAACCGCTGGTTCGGCGAGTTCGCGAACGTCGCCAAGCGGCTGGTCGAGGGCGAAGACTACGAGGTCGACGAGAAGAAGCGCACCGTCGGCGTGCTCGAGCCCGGCATCGAGAAGGTCGAGGACTACCTCGGCATCGACAACCTCTACGAGTCGGCGAACACCCCCCTCATCTCGTTCCTCAACAACTCGATCAAGGCGAAGGCCCTGTTCAAGAAGGACAAGGACTACGTCGTGATGAACGGCGAGGTGCTCATCGTCGACGAGCACACCGGCCGCATCCTCGTCGGGCGCCGCTACTCCGAGGGCATCCACCAGGCGATCGAGGCGAAGGAGGGCGTGCAGGTCAAGGCCGAGAACCAGACCCTCGCGACCGTCACGCTGCAGAACTACTTCCGGCTCTACACGAAGCTCTCCGGCATGACCGGTACCGCCGAGACCGAGGCGGCCGAGTTCATGTCGACGTACAAGCTCGGCGTCATCCCGATCCCGACCAACAAGCCGATGATCCGACAGGACCAGCCCGACCTCGTCTACAAGAACGAGGCCGTGAAGTTCGCCCAGGTCGTCGAGGACATCGTCGAGCGTCACAAGACCGGGCAGCCCGTGCTCGTCGGCACGACGAGCGTCGAGAAGAGCGACGAGCTCTCGCGCCTGCTCGCCAAGCGCGGTGTCAAGCACGAGGTGCTCAACGCGAAGAACCACGCGCGCGAGGCCGCGATCATCGCCCAGGCCGGCCGCATCGGCGCCGTCACCGTCGCCACCAACATGGCCGGCCGCGGTACCGACGTCATGCTCGGCGGCAACGCCGAGTTCATCGCCACCGCGCGCATGCACGAGCGCGGCCTGTCGCCCGTCGACACCCCCGAGGACTACGAGGCCCAGTGGGATGACGTGTTCGCCCAGGTCAAGGCCGAGGTCGAGGCCGAGGCCGCCAAGGTCGTCGAGGCCGGGGGACTCTACGTGCTCGGCACCGAGCGGCACGAGTCGCGGCGCATCGACAACCAGCTGCGCGGACGCTCCGGTCGTCAGGGCGACCCGGGCGAGAGCCGCTTCTACCTCTCGCTTCAGGACGACCTCATGCGTCTGTTCAACGCGGGCGCCGTCGAGAACCTGCTCGGACGGTCGGGCGTTCCCGACGACGTCGCGATCGAGCACAAGTTCGTCAGCCGCGCCATCCGTTCGGCGCAGTCGCAGGTCGAGAGCCGCAACGCCGAGATCCGCAAGAACGTGCTCAAGTACGACGACGTGCTCAACCGCCAGCGCGACGCGATCTACACCGACCGCCGCCGCATCCTCGAAGGCGACGACCTGCAGGAGCGCGTGCAGCAGTTCCTCGAGCGGGTGCTCACCGAGGTCATCGACGAGCACACCGCCGCCACGTCGAGCGACGAGTGGGATCTCGAGGCGCTGTGGGCCGAGCTGAAGACGCTCTACCCGGTGTCGATCACGATCGACGAAGTCGTCACCGAGGTCGGCACGAAGGGGCGCCTCTCGTCGAAGCGTCTCGCCGAGGAGATCCTCTCCGACGCGCGGCTCGCCTACGAGCGGCGCGAGGAGCAGCTCGGCGCGCCCGCGATGCGCGAGCTCGAGCGCCGCGTCGTGCTGTCGGTGATCGACCGCAAGTGGCGCGACCACCTCTACGAGATGGACTACCTCAAGGACGGCATCGGCCTGCGCGCGATGGCGCAGCGCGACCCGCTCGTCGAGTACCAGCGCGAGGGGTATGCGCTCTTCCAGAGCATGATGGCCGCGATCCGCGAGGAGGCGGTCGGCTTCCTGTTCAACCTCGAGGTGCAGGTCACCGGCGACCAGGGGCAGGCGCGCATCGCCGCCCGCGGTCTCACCGGCGACCAGCCGGCGCCGCAGAACCTGCAGTATTCGGCGCCGAGCGCCGACGCGCAGGGCGAGGTCGAGGTGCGCAACCAGCGCGGCCAGGTGCAGCAGCGCGCCACCGCGCTCGCGCAGCAGCAGGCGGCGCAGCAGAACGCCGCGTTCGCCCGGCAGGCCACGCCGCAGGGTGCGGCTCCGCCGGCACCGCCGCAGGGTCGGCCGGCCACGGGTGCGGGCGCCGGTGGCGCGCGGGGCGCGTTCGGTCAACGGGAGGGTGGAGCGCCGCAGCAGGCGCCGCTCAACCGTGCGCAGCGTCGGGCGAAGGGCAAGAAGCGCTAGTCGCCGTTCGCGTCGGAGGCGTGGCCTACAGGACGTGTACGGCGGTCGCCCGCCAACGGCGGTCGAGCCCTTCGAGGCGCAGCGCGACCGCGCGCACGCGGGCTCGACCCCGCACGACGACGGTGGCTTCGACGACGCCGTCGCGCGGCTCGCAGACGAGCACCGACCCGATCGTGAAGGTCGGGCGAAGCGCGGGGGTGCCCGTCGCCTGCCGGGTGCGCGACGACAGCACGACACGCTTGAGCAGGTGCCGGTAGACGTCGTCGGTGAGCCAGCGCGCGATCTGCTCCAACTCGCGGGCCCCGGCGAGGATCTCGATCACGCAGCGCGTGAGGTTCTCGACGAGCGGCCGCGGGTCGGGCAGCGCCGACGTGGGCGTCGGCTGATGGTCGAAGAAGTCGTCTGCGGCGAAGCGCGGCGCGAGGGCGCGTGCCGCCGTGCCGTCGAACGCCGCGTGCGGGGGAAGAGTCATCCGTAGCCTCCCTGAATCGGTTCCGGTTGCGTCCCCTCCCAACTGGGGATGCCCCATCCGAGCACGGAGGCCGTACCCCGTAAATGGGAACTACTTCCCTTGTGGATAACCCCCGGGGGCGAGCGCGGGCGGTGGATAGCGTCGCGCCGTGCGCTGGCAGAACCTCTTCGACGACCTCGAGGGTCAGCTCGAGAGCGAGCTCGGCGCGGAAGAGGGCGACCTGCTCGCCGAGGAGGAGCGGCTGCGCCTCGGGCGACTGACGCTGCGCGACCGCATCCGCGCGGTACGGGACGGCGACCCCACCACGCCGGTGCGGCTCACGGTGCGCGGCGGCGAACGGCTCGCGCTCAGCGTCGGCGCGATCGGTCGCGACTGGGTCGCGGGCGAGACGGATGTCGGCGCGCTCCGTCAGGCGATCGTGCCGCTCGCGGCGATCGTCGCCCTCGAGCCGGTCGGTGCCCAGCTCGCCGCGAGTCTTCGCGTCGACCCGGCACCCGAGCCGCCGACCGCGCTCTCCGCGCGCCTCGGGCTCGCGTTCGTGCTGCGCGACCTCTGCCGACGCCGGGCACCTGTCGAACTGCTCGTCGACGGCGTGCGCCGTCACGGCACCCTCGACCGGGTCGGACGCGACCACCTCGACCTCGCCGAGCACGCGGCGGGGGAGCCGCGGCGCAGCGCGGCGGTCGCGCGCATCCTCGTCGTCGCGTTCGACGCGGTCGATCTCGTGCGGTTCTGACGACGTCGTGCGCTGCTGACTCCGTCGAGGTGGCTACAGCTCCGCCACGTCGGCGTACGCCGCCTGGTGCCACAGCCCGCGGCGCCGGTTCTCCTCGTACTTGCCGGCGATGAACGCCTCCAGCACGGTGCGCTCGACGCGCCAGTGGCCGCTGCCGCCGATCTTGATCGCGGGCAGTTCGCCCGATCGCACGAGCGCGTAGGCCTGGTTGACCGAGATCGCGAGCACCTCGGCGGTGTCGGCGAGCGTGAGGAAGCGTGCGAGTTCCCGCGCGTCGTCGGCCGTCATGCGTCGATTATCCGCCCGCGCGCCGAGGCCGGGCGGGGTCGTCGACCGACTGTGGAGAACTTCCCGCGCCGTCGGCCCGGCCCGGTCAGCATGGTGCCCGTCCCGCCCACCGCATCCTCAGGAGAACGCGATGACGACCCCGCCTCCCCGTGCCCGGCGCCGCTTCGCCGTCGACGTGCGGCTCGTGATCGGGCTGCTGCTCGTCGCGGCGTCGGTCGCGGCGGTCACCGTCATCGTGGCAGCCGCCGACACCCGCGTGCGGGTCTACGCCGCCGCCGACGCGCTCGCGCCCGGCGACCGCGTGGATGCCGACGACCTCGTCGAGCGCAGCGTCGCCCTCGACGGATCCGACGACCTCTACCTGCGCGTCGGCACCGTGCCCGACGAGGGGTTCGTCGTCGCACAGCCCGTGGGCGCGGGGCAACTCGTGCCGCTCGCGGCCGCGGGCTCGGCCGACGGCGTGCGGGCCACGTCGCTCGTGCTCCGGCTCGCCGGACCCGTGAGCAGCGTCGTCGAACCCGGGTCGCTCGTCGACGTGTGGGGCGTCGCGCGGCTCGAGCAGGGCGAGACCGGCACCCCCGTCGTGCTCGCCTCCCAGGCGACGGTCGTGCGGGTCGTGGCCGACGAGTCGCTCATCGCCGGGTCGACGACCGCCGCGTCGAGCGTCGAGGTGCTCGTGCCGCGCTCCCGCGTCGCCCGACTGCTGCGGGCGATCGCCGCCGACGATGCGCTCGCGGTCGTGCCCGCCGGACTGCCCCTGGCATCCCGATGACCGCCGTCGCCCTCGCGCTGCCCGTCGCCGACGCCGAGCGGCTCGGGGTCGAGGCCGCGCGCTACGGCCACCGGGTGGTCGCCGAGATCGCGGATGCCGACGCGCTCGCCCCGCGGCTTGCGAGCCTGCAGCCCGAGGTGGTGATCGCGGCGGCGTCGGCGCCGCACCTGAGCGCCCGGCTCGTCGCCGCGTGCGACGCCCACGGTGTGCGGCTCGTCGTCGTCGGGGACGCCCCGCGCGAGCGCCGGTTCGCCGCGGGACTCGGCGTCGTCGACCCCGTGCCCGGCCCGGCGTCCTGGACGCTGCTCGCGCCCGGCTACGCGGAAGGCTTCGGGCCGCCGCCGGTCGACGTCGCCGGGGTGCCCGAGTCGACCGTGTCCGAGGCGACGCTCTCCGAACCGCTCGAGTCGACGATGGCCCGTCCGCCCGCTCCGCCCCCCGCGCGGCCCGCGCGCGGCCTCGTCGTCGCGGTGTGGGGACCGGCCGGGGCTCCCGGGCGCACGAGCCTCGCGATCGCCCTGGCCGCCGAGCTCGCCGCGACCGGGCAGTCGGTCGCTCTCGCCGACGCCGACACCCACGCCGCCGCGGTCGCCCCGTCGCTCGGGTTGCTCGACGAGGCCCCGGGGTTCGCCGCCGCGTGCCGCCTCGCGGGCACCGGCGCCCTCGACTCCGCCGAGCTCGACCGGGTCGCGACCGACCACCGCGACGGGTTCCGCGTGCTGACCGGCAT
This sequence comes from uncultured Microbacteriaceae bacterium, assembly GCA_946481135.1. The sequence goes on along the minus strand of CAMLMQ010000047.1, from coordinate 1,335 downwards.
CGGCCGGCCCTCCCGCTGGCCCGAACTCACCGCCGAACGCGTCGGCGGGGTGCTGGATGCCGTGCGCGCGTGGGCGGGGGTCACCGTCGTCGACGTGGGGGCGAGTCTGGAGGAGGACGAGGAGCTCGTCACCGACCTCGCCGCGCCGCGCCGCAATGCCGCCACCGTCGAGGTGCTGCGCCGCGCCGATCGGGTCGTCGCCGTCGGGGCCGCCGATCCGGTGGGGCTCGCCCGGTTCCTGCGCGGCCACACCGGGCTGCTCGAGCACACCGCGCCCGAGCGGGTGACCGTGATCGCCAACAAGGTGCGGGCCGGCACCGTCGGCCTCGACCCGGCGGGTCAGGTGCGCGCCACCCTCGAACGCTTCGGGGGTGTCACGCCGCGGCACCTCGTCCCGTGGGACCCCGCCGGGTTCGACGCCGCGCTGCTCGCCGGCCGCGGGCTCGCCGGGGCGGCGCCGCGATCCCCCGCGCGGTCGGTGCTGCGCAAGCTCGCCGGCGAACTCGCGCGGGTCTGACGGCGCGGCTCGGGGCGGCGCAACGCGGGTAACGTGGGGGCGTGTCGACCCTCTCGGAGCTGATGCTCTCGCAGGACCGCTCGCCGGCCGACGTCGAGTGGCTGCACCTCCTCGTCGCCGACGGCCAACTGCTCGCCGACCTCGCGTTCGCCGACATCGTGCTCTGGGTGCCGACCGCCGAGGGCGGCTTCGTCGCCGTCGCGCACTCGCGCCCCTCCTCGGCGGCGACGCTCTTCTACCGCGACTTCGTCGGGCAGCCGATCAAGCCCGAGTGGCGTCAGCAGGTGACCGAGGCGTTCGAGACGGCGCAGATCGTCGACACCGCCGCCCCCGACTGGTACGAGGAGACCCCCACGCGGGTGCGGGCGATCCCCGTCGTGCGGCGGGCGAGCCCGAGCGGCGAGCCGGTGACCGAGCATCCCATCGCGGTGCTCACCCGGCACAGCAACCTGAGCGAGGCGCGCACCCCGAGCCGTCAGGAGCTCACCTTCAACCAGTGCGCGAACGACATCTTCGCGATGATCGCGACGGGCGACTTCCCCGACCTCTCCGCTCCGACGATGCCGCGCCGCGGGGCCCCTCGCGCCTCGGACGGACTCATCCGACTCGACGTCGAGGGCATCGTCACGTTCGCGAGCCCCAACGCGCTGTCGGCGTTCAACCGTCTCGGCTTCCAGGGGGAGCTCGAGGGCGAGTCGCTCGCCGAGGTGACGACGGGCCTGCTCGGCAACAAGCTGCACGTCGACGAGTCGCTGCCGCTCGTCGTCACCGGCCGCGCGCCGTGGCGCACCGACATCGAGTCGCGCGGGGTGACCGTG
>CAMLMQ010000046.1 GCA_946481135.1 uncultured Microbacteriaceae bacterium | reverse complement strand
GGCCGTACTTCTGCACCTCGATGACCTTCTCGGGGGTCATGTCGAGCTCGCGCGAGAGCTCCTCGGGCGTGGGCTCGCGCCCCAGATCCTGCAGCATCTGCCGCTGCACGCGCGCGAGCTTGTTGATGACCTCGACCATGTGCACCGGGATGCGGATGGTGCGAGCCTGGTCGGCCATGGCGCGGGTGATCGCCTGACGGATCCACCACGTGGCGTAGGTCGAGAACTTGAAGCCCTTGGTGTAGTCGAACTTCTCGACCGCGCGGATGAGGCCGAGGTTGCCCTCCTGGATGAGGTCGAGGAACTGCATGCCGCGACCCGTGTAGCGCTTCGCGAGCGAGACGACGAGTCGCAGGTTGGCGCCGAGGAGGTGGCTCTTCGCGCGCTGACCGTCGCGGGCGACCCACGCGAGCTCGCGGCCGAGCTGGCTGCGCTTCTCGCTGTCGCTCATCTGGGAGAGCTTCTCCTCGGCGAAGAGGCCCGCCTCGATGCGCATGGCGAGCTCGACCTCCTCCGCGGCGTTGAGCAGCGCGACCTTGCCGATCTGCTTCAGGTAGTCCTTGACCGGGTCGGCGGTCGCACCGGTGATCGCGGCGGAGTAGACGGGGATCTCGTCCTCGTCGTCGCTCATCGACAGGCGCAGGGCACCCGTCGGCAGCTCGATCTCGGGTGCCGAATCGTCGTCCTCGTCGTCGTCATCGGAGTCATCCGACGCGTCGGGCGTCTCGGCGTCGGGCGTCGCCTTCTCGTCGACCTCGTCGGTCGCGTCGTCGGCGTCGACCTCCTCGACCTCGCCGGGCTCGATGTCGTCGACCTCGACGTCGTCGTCGACCTCGTCGTCAGCCGTCGCCTCGGTGGCCTTCGAGGCCTTCGCCGGGGACGCCTTCTTCGTGGCGGCCTTCGCGGGCGCCGTGGCCGCCGGCGCGGACTTCGCCTTCGCGGCGGGTGCCTTGGCCGGCGTGGACTTCGCCGCCGCCTTCGCAGGCGCCGCCTTGGCCGCGGGGGTCTTCTTCGTCGACGTCGCGTCGTCCTTGACCGTGTCGGCGGGCTTCGTGGTGGATCGGGCTGCCATCCGGGTTCCTTCCCTGACGCCCATCACAGGGCAGTCGTTCCGGGCATTACGAAGACCCTTGTCAAGTCCCCCACGTTCGAATGAACGGAAAACGGGAACCCGACCGGGTCTTGAACATCCATTGTCTCACAGTCCGGCGCGCCCGGCTTGCAGACCGCTACAGGTCGTCGTCGCGACGGTTCGCGAGGAACTTCTCGAGCTCCGCCGCGATCGAATCAGCGCTCGGCACCTCGCCGCTCGCGTCGACGAGCGGTGAGGGGAGGGGGTTCTCCTCCATGTAGCTGTCGTGCCGCTCCTCGAGCGCGCCGACGAGCCGCTCGAGCTCCTGGTTCCCCTTCACCTGGTCGTCGACCTTGGCGATGAACTCGCGGTTCTCCTCGCGCAGGCGATCGGTGGGGAAGATGAGGCCCGTCGCAGCGCTGATGCTCTCCAGGGCGGCCACGGCCGCCTGCGGGTACTCGGTGTCGGAGAGGTAGTGCGGGATGAGCAGCACGAACCCCGCCGTCGGGTGGCCGGCCTGCTGCAGGCGGTACTCCAGCAGGTGCAGGGCGTTCGACGGTACCTGCGTGCGCGGCTTCCACACCGACATCGCATCGATGAGGTCGAGCCGGTTGCCGCTCACGGTCACCCCGATGGGGCGCGTGTGCGGGGTGGGCATCGCGATCGCGTTCACCCACGTGGTGTCCTTGACGCCGTACTTCTGCACGAGCTGCACGACGGCCGCGGTGAAGCGCTCCCACTGGAAGTCGGGCTCGAACCCGGTGAGGAACAGGAACTGCTGCCCGAGCTCGTCCTTCGCGAGGTAGAGCGAGAGCTTCGCCGGCTTGTACTCGCTCAGGTGGTCCTGGTCGAAGAACATGACGGGACGTCGTGCGCGGTAGTCGAGCAGCGCGTCGGTGTCGAACGCGACGATCTCGTTCATCTCGAGGTTCTCGAGCAGGTAGTCGCTCAGTTGGCTCACCGCACTGCCCGCGTCGGCGAAACCCGTCAGGCCCGCGACGAGGTGGAGATCGCGCGGCACCTGACCGGTCTCGACCGAGAGGTCGTACAGGCCACCGGGATCGCGCATGCCCCCATTCTATTTCGGGGTCACGATCGGTTGCCGGAAGCGGAGGATCGCGACGCCAAGCCCTGAGCGAACAGGACATCCCGCGCGGACGGTCGCCGCCCGACGGCGCGGTTAGCATGGCCCGATGGCCGTGCCCCAGCTCTCCGTGTCCACCGCCGACCCCCGGACCGCCGACGTGGAGGTGCTCGTGCTCGGGGTGCGGAAGACGCCCGACGGCCCGGTGCTCGCCGTCGACGACGGCGCCTTCCCGACGGTCGCGGCGGCGCTCGCGGGCATCGCCGCGACGGGCGCGACGGACGAGCTGCGTCGGCTGCCGGCCGCCGACGGGTCGACCGCGGCGATCGCCCTCATCGGACTCGGCGCCGCGCCCGTCACGACCGACGCCCTCCGTGAGGCCGCCGGGTCGGCCGCCCGGCAGCTCACCGGGATCGACCGCCTCGCCCTCGCGCTTCCGGTCGCCGACGCGGCCGAGGCGCTCGCGGTGCTCGAAGGCGCGGCGATCGGCGCCTACGCGTACACCGGCTACCGCGTCTCGACGATCGGCACGACGAAGACGCCGGCCGACGAGATCGTCGTCCATGTGCCCGCAGCGGTCGCGTCCGACCCGGATGCCCTCGTCGAGCGCGCCAATGCGGTGGGCGGTGCGGTGCACACCGTGCGCGACCTCGTGAACACCCCGCCGTCCGACCTCTACCCCGAGACGCTCGCCGCAGCCGCCGTCGACCTCGCGCAGGGGCTGCCGGTCGACGTCGAAGTGCTCGACGAGGACGCCCTCGCCGCCGGGGGGTTCGGGGGCATCCTCGGGGTGGGTCGCGGGTCGGTGCGCCCGCCGCGACTCGTCGTGCTGCGCTACTCCCCCGCAGGCGCGTCGACGCATCTCGCGCTCGTCGGCAAGGGCATCACCTTCGACTCGGGCGGGCTCTCGCTCAAGCCGCCGACCGGCATGGTGGGCATGAAGTACGACATGACGGGCGCGGTGACCACCCTCGCGGTGCTGCTCGCGGCCGCCCGACTGCGGCTGCCGGTGCGCCTCACGGCGTGGCTCTGCCTCGCCGAGAACATGCCGTCGGGTTCCGCGACCCGCCCGAACGACGTGCTGCGCATGCGCGGCGGATCGACGGTCGAGGTGCTCAACACCGATGCCGAGGGCCGCCTCGTGCTCGCCGACGGCCTCGTCGCGGCGAGCGAGGAGCAGCCCGACGCCCTCGTGGATGTCGCCACCCTCACGGGTGCCGCGCGCGTCGCGATGGGCGAGCGCTACTGCCCCGTGATGGGCGACGAGGAGCTCGTCGCGAAGGTCGTCGCCGCCGGTGCGTCGGTCGGCGAGGTGATGTGGCCGATGCCGCTCCCGCCCGAACTGCGGTCGCTGCTCGACAGCGACGTCGCCGACATCGCGAACGCCAAGCCCGGCAACACGAGCGGCGGGATGCTCATCGCCGGCCACTTCCTGCGCACGTTCGTCGGCAGCGTCGGCGAGGGCGACGAGAAGCGCCAGATCCCGTGGGCTCACCTCGACATCGCGGGGGTCGCCAACAACTCGGGCGGCGCGCACGGGGGAACGGGCAAGGGTCCGACGGGGGCGACCGTGCGGACGCTGCTCGCTCTCGCGGAAGAGTTTTCCGCGAGGTAGTAGGGTCTAAGAGGCAGGGAATCCCCTGCTTCTCGGGGCCGCACGCCACCCCCTGTCGCGGCCCGTTCTCGCATGCATATAGGGAGTCGCCGGGTGTCCGAGCAGAACTTCGACCTTGTCGTCCTGGGTGCAGGAAGCGGTGGCTACGCCGCCGCGCTGCGCGCCAGCCAGCTGGGCCTCACGGTCGGGCTCATCGAGAAGGGGAAGGTCGGCGGAACCTGTCTCCACGTCGGCTGCATCCCGACCAAGGCGCTGCTCCACGCCGCCGAGGTCGCCGACGTCACGAAGGAGGCCGCCAAGTTCGGTGTGCAGGCCACGTTCGGCGCGGTCGACATCGCGGGCGTCACCGCGTACCGCGACGAGGTCGTGACGTCGAAGTGGAAGGGCCTGCAGGGCCTCATCAAGGCGCGCGGCATCACGACCATCGAAGGCGAAGGTCGACTGACCTCCCCGACGACCGTGCAGGTCGGCGACGTCACCGTCACCGGCAAGAACGTCGTGCTCGCGACGGGCTCCTACTCGCGCTCGCTGCCGGGGCTGGAGATCGGCGGCCGCGTGATCACCTCCGAGCAGGCGCTCGCCCTCGACTTCGTGCCGAAGAAGGTCGCCGTGCTCGGCGGCGGGGTCATCGGCGTCGAGTTCTCGAGCGTGTGGCGTTCGTTCGGCGCCGAGGTGACGATCATCGAGGCCCTGCCGAACCTCGTCCCGAACGAGGACGCCGCGATCTCGAAGCAGTTCGAGCGCGCGTTCCGCAAGCGCGGCATCGAGTTCAAGACCGGCGTGCGCTTCCAGGGCGTCACGCAGAACGACCAGGGCGTCGTCGTGACGCTCGAAGACGGCACGACCATCGAGGCCGAGCTGCTGCTCGTCGCGGTGGGACGTGGCCCGGCGACCGCGAACCTCGGGTTCGAGGAGGTCGGCGTGAACATGGACCGCGGCTTCGTGCTCACCGACGAGCGGCTGCGCACCAACATCCCCGGCGTCTGGGCGGTCGGCGACATCGTGCCGGGCCTCCAGCTCGCGCACCGCGGCTTCCAACACGGCATCTTCGTCGCCGAGGAGATCGCGGGGCTGAACCCGATCGTGGTCGACGACGTCAACATCCCGAAGGTCACCTACTCGGAGCCCGAGGTCGCCTCGGTGGGCCTCACCGAGGCGAAGGCCGTCGAGAAGTTCGGCGCCGACCAGATCGCGACCTACGACTACAACCTCGCGGGCAACGGCAAGAGCCACATCCTGCACACCGCCGGATCGGTGAAGGTCGTGCGCCAGAAGGACGGCCCCGTGCTCGGCGTGCACATGATCGGGGCGCGCGTCGGCGAGCTGATCGGCGAGGCGCAGCTCGCGGTCAACTGGGAGGCGTATCCGGAGGACATCGCGCCGTACCTCCACGCCCACCCGACGCAGAACGAGGCGATGGGTGAGGCGTTCCTGGCGATCGCCGGCAAGCCCCTCCACGCGATCTGACCCCCGACTTAAGCTAGAGACTCAGGCTTTCTAAGGAGCACCCGCTGATGAGCGAATCCGTCACCCTCCCGGCTCTCGGAGAGAGCGTCACGGAAGGCACCGTGACCCGCTGGCTCAAGAAGGTGGGTGACCGTGTCGAGGTCGACGAGCCGCTGCTCGAGGTCTCCACCGACAAGGTCGACACCGAGATCCCGTCCCCCGTCGCGGGCGTGATCGAGCAGATCCTCGTGCAGGAGGACGAGACCGTCGAGGTCGGCGCCGTGCTCGTCACCATCGGCGACGGCTCGAGCAGCGAGTCGGCTCCGGCGGCTCCGGCCGCAGAGGCCCCGACCGCTGAGGCCCCGACCGCGGAAGCCCCCGCGGCCGAGGAGGCCCCCGCCGCTGAGGCGGCTCCGGCCGAGCAGCCCGCCCCCGCCGCCGAGGCACCGGCCGCCGAGCAGCCCGCGCCCGCCGAGCCGCCCGCCCCCGCCGAGCCGCCGGCGCCGGCTGAACAGCCCGCGCCGGCCGCACAGCCCGCACCCGCGGCCCAGCCCGAGCCGGCTCCGGCCCCCGCGGCCGCCCCGGCTCCCGCGGCCGAGCCCGCCCCGGCACAGGCTCCTGCTCCGGCTCCGGCCGCTGCGGCTCCTGCCCCGGTCAGCCCGTCGGCTCCCGCCGCGGCGGCACCCGCCGCTCCGGCCGCCGCCGGAGCCACCGCGCACGCCGGCTATGTGACGCCGATCGTGCGCAAGCTCGCGAACGAGCGCGGCATCGACCTCGACTCGGTGACGGGCACGGGGGTCGGCGGCCGCATCCGCAAGCAGGATGTGCTCGCCGCGGCGACCCCGCCGGCATCCCCCGCCGCCCCGGCTGCGGCTGCCGCTCCGGTGCTGGAGACGTCGCCGCTGCGCGGAACCACGGTGCCGATGTCGCGTCTGCGCAAGGTCGTCGCCGAGCGTGCCGTGGTCTCGATGCAGACCCTCGCCCAGCTCACGACGGTCGTCGAGGTCGACGTGACGAAGGTCGCGCAGTACCGCGATGAGGTGAAGGCGGCGTTCCAGGCGAAGACCGGGCAGAAGCTGACCTTCCTGCCGTTCTTCGTGCTCGCCGCCGCCGAGGCTCTCAAGGCGTTCCCGATCATCAATGCCACGGTCGACGGCGACAACATCGTCTACCCCGACCACGAGAACGTGAGCATCGCGGTCGACACCGAGCGCGGTCTGCTCACCCCCGTGGTGCGCAATGCGAGCGATCTCAACATCGCGCAGCTGGCGGGTGAGATCGCCGACAAGGCCGACCGCACCCGCAACAACAAGCTGACGCCGGACGAGCTCTCGGGCGGCACCTTCACCGTGACGAACACGGGCTCCCGCGGCGCGCTGTTCGACACCCCGATCGTGTTCCTGCCGCAGTCGGCGATCCTCGGCACGGGAATCGTGACGAAGAAGCCGGTCGTCGTCACCGACGACGGTCTCGACGCGATCGCGATCCGTTCGACGGTCTACCTGGCCCTCTCGTACGACCACCGCATCGTCGACGGTGCCGACGCCGCGCGCTTCCTCGGCGCGGTCAAGGCGCGCCTCGAGAGCGGCGACTTCGCGGGCCAGCTCGGCATCTAGTCCGGTCCGGCCTCACCCGTTCGGGTCTCGAGGGCTGGCGCATCCAGGTAGTCCCGGATGCGCCAGCCCTCTGCCGTCCGCAGCACGAGCAGCGACCGCGGCGAGCTGCCGACGGGGAGGTCGAGCAGCGCGGAGTCGCCGAGCCGCTCGACGAGCACCACCTCCCCTGCCGCAACGACGATACGGTCGCCGTCGCCCGGATACTCGCCCCCGGCCTGGAGGCGGCGCACGAGCGCGACGTCGTCGGCCTGGGCCGCCGATCCCGGCTGCACGACACCGTCGAGGCACAGCGCCGACAACTCGCGCAGACACCGCGCGCGACGCTCCAACAGCAGACCCGCGGCTGCGACCGGATCGTCGGGCAGATCGTCGACCGGTGCCGACGACGGCGAGGCGATCGCGGCCGGGCTGACGGGCTCCGCGGGGCCGTCGGGGGCCGAAGGCACGACGGCGACGGCGACCGCGACCGTGAGCGCCGCCGCACCGCCGGCGAGCACGAGACGCCGCCGAGTCGCCGACCAGCCGCCCCAGAGGGTGACGACCCGGCTCAGGACGTCGTCGACGCGCTCCCGCCACGCGTCGGGGATGAGCGCCCGGAGCCAGGGCGGCACGACGGCCGCCGGCGGAACGACGCCGTCGACCTCGTCGACGAGCACGATGTCGGACGGCTCTCGGGCGCGCAGCGCGACGCCGTGGTCGTCATCGGCGTCGAATGAGACGGCGGTCGGGGTCGCGAGGCCGAAGAGCGCGGGGGCCAGCATCCCGGCCGGCCCGTGCGGCAGTTCGGTCGCGAGCCGGCGTGCCGTGGCGGCGTGCGCGCCACCGACCCGTGCGAGCACGAGCGTCGCGAGGTCGCGCAGCGCCTCCCGGTCGTGGCGCACGGCCGCGACGGATTCCCGCACGACCTCGGGTGAGCCGGGCGCGAAGAGCTCCGCCGCCCCGAAGCCGAAGAGCGTGGGGGCGCCGTCGTCGCGGAAGCCGACGGCCGCGACCGACAGACCTCCGTGCGCGACGCCCGACGCGTGCAGGCGCTCGACCGTCGCCGCGAGCGGCGCGAGGATCGTGACGGCCTCACCGGCGTCGAGCACGCCGCGACGCTCGATCAGGTCGGCGAGCGTCGCGGGGCCGAGCCGTTCGAGCACGAGCACGGTCGTGCGGGCGTCCGCCGCGACGTCGTGGAGGGTCACGACGTGCTCGCCCGCTCCCCGGTCGAGGGCGTCGATCTCGGCCGCGACCCGGGGATCGTCGGTCGCGCAGACCTTGAGCGCGACCGGACCGCCGGGTGCGTGCCCGACGAGCACGCGCGACCGCGAGCCGGTGCCCGCCGCCCGCACCACCCGGTAGCCCGCGACCTCCTCCACCCGGGGATCGTGCCGCGCCCGACGACCCGGCCGGAGCGCGAGCCGCCCGCACGGTGGACAACGGTTCCCGGCCTGCCCGGGTGAGGAGCCGTCCCGTGCGATCGTGAGGTCCGCGAACCCGTATCGTTGACGGCATGGCACGCCCCACCGCCCCGGAGAAGGAACCCGGACGTCTCAAGCAGATGTGGCAGGTCTTCCAGATGACCCGCCGCTACGACGGCGCCGTCGTCGTCTACCTGCTTCTCGCCTTCGTCGCCCCCGTCGCGGCGGGCATCGTGCTCGCCCTCGTGTTCGGCGACGGCAACGCGGTGCTGTGGATCCTCTACCTCGTCGCGGGCGTGCTCGCCGGCATCCTGCTCGTGCTCATCGTGCTCGGACGCCGTGCCGAGAAGGCCGCCTTCTCGCAGATCGAGGGCCAGCCCGGCGCGGTCGGCGCCGTGCTCAAGAGCTCGCTGCGCCGCTCGTGGACGGGCAACGAGATCCCCATCAACTTCAACAAGACGCAGGATGCCGTCTACCGCGCGATCGGGCGCGGCGGCGTCGTGCTCATCGGTGAGGGTCCTCGCACGCGCACCCAGCCGATGCTCGACAAGGAGCGCGCGAACGTGCGCCGCATCCTGCCGGAGGTGCCCGTGCACCTCATCTACGTCGACGCGCGCGACCCCGAGGCGACGCCGCTCACCCGCATCGTGCCGACCCTGCGCACCTACAAGAAGGCGCTCACGAAGTCGGAGATCAGCGCGGTGTCGAACCGGCTGTCGTCGCTCGGCAAGAATGGGCTGCCGATCCCGAAGGGCATCGACCCCAACCGGGTGCGCGCCCCGCGTCCGCGGTAGCCAGAACTCCGGGCTCACACCCGCACGAGCAGGGTGCCCGCCGCGCGGTCATGCAGCCCGCGCTGGTCGGCATCCATGATGACGACGGGCACGAAGAGGCACACGAGCACGGTGCGCAGCAGCCCCCGCCACGGCGCGAGCCGTCCGCCCGTGATCGGCACGACGCGCATGCCGAGCAGCAGGTGACCGATGCCGCCGTTCACGAGCAGCACGAACAGCGCCTGGATGCCGCCGAACAGCGCGAGTGTGACCAGACCGTCGGTCTGCCACGGCCCGGTCGAGAAGAACGCGAGCGACAGGCCGGTCGCGACCGCCCAGTCGATCGCGACGGCGAGGATGCGGCGACCGGGTCGGGCGAGCGACCGCGGGCCCGATTCCGGCAGCCCGAGACGCTCACCGGGCCACCGCTGTTCGCCCGGGTCGCTCACCGGTCCAGCCTACGGTGAACGGGCGCCGTAACATCCCCGAAACAATGGCGTCACCGTCGGGAAACGGCCCTCCCCTAGCCTCGACCGGAGACTGCGGCCCGCAGTCCCTGTTCCACGGCCCACTGGAGTACCTCCCATGTCCAAGCCCCTGTTCAGCGACTCGTCCGAGGTGCTGAAGTTCATCAAGGACACGGATGTCAAGTTCCTCGACATCCGGTTCACCGACCTTCCCGGCATCCAGCAGCACTTCAACATCCCGGCGTCGACCGTGGACGAGGAGTTCTTCTCGGTCGGCCAGCTGTTCGACGGCTCGTCCATCCGGGGCTTCCAGTCGATCCACGAGTCCGACCTGCAGCTCATCCCCGACATCTCGACGGCGTTCGTCGACCCGTTCCGCACGGAGCGCACGCTCGTCATCGTCTTCGACATCTACAACCCGCGCAGCGGCGAGATCTACTCGCGCGACCCGCGTCAGGTGGCGAAGAAGGCCGAGAAGTACCTCGCGTCGACCGGCATCGCCGACACGGCGTACTTCGCGCCCGAGGCCGAGTTCTTCATCTTCGACGACGTCAAGTACGAGGTGAAGCAGAACAAGAGCTACTACGAGGTCGACTCCTCCGAAGCCGCCTGGAACTCGGGCCGCGACGAAGAGGGCGGCAACCTCGCCAACAAGACCCCGTACAAGGGCGGCTACTTCCCCGTCACGCCGGTCGACCAGCACGCCGACCTGCGTGACGACATCGTGTTGAAGCTCATCGAGGTCGGCCTCGAGGTCGAGCGCTCGCACCACGAGGTCGGCACCGCCGGCCAGGGCGAGATCAACTACAAGTTCGACACGATGGTGCACGCCGCCGACGACATCCTGAAGTTCAAGTACATCGTCAAGAACACGGCGCTCGAGTGGGGCAAGGTCGCGACCTTCATGCCGAAGCCGCTCATGGGCGACAACGGCTCGGGCATGCACACGCACCAGTCGCTGTGGAACGACGGCAAGCCGCTGTTCTACGACGAGCAGGGCTACGGCGGCCTGTCGGACATCGCGCGCTGGTACATCGGCGGCATCCTCAAGCACGCGCCGTCGCTCGCCGCGTTCACGAACCCGACGGTGAACTCCTACCACCGCCTCATCCCGGGCTTCGAGGCGCCGGTCAACCTGGTCTACTCGGCCGGTAACCGCTCGGCGTCGATCCGCATCCCGATCACGGGCACCAACCCGAAGGCGAAGCGCATCGAGTTCCGCGCCCCCGACTCGTCGGGCAACCCGTACCTCGCGTTCGCGGCGCAGCTCATGGCGGGCATCGACGGCATCAAGAACAAGATCGAGCCGCACGAGCCCGTCGACAAGGACCTCTACGAGCTGCCGCCCGAGGAGGCCAAGAACATCCCGCAGCTGCCGGGGTCGCTCGGCGAGGCGCTCGACGCGCTCGAGGCCGACCACGACTACCTGCTCGAGGGTGGCGTGTTCACGCAGGACCTCATCGACACGTGGATCGACTACAAGCGCGAGAAGGAGCTTCTCCCCTTCGCGCAGCGTCCGCACCCGTTCGAGTACGAGCTCTACTTCGGGGTCTGACCGTCACAGTCGCACGGGGCCGCTCTCCTTCGGGAGGGCGGCCCTTCGCGTTGAGTCGTCTCGTGGTTACTCCGCGCATCCGGCGCTGCTCCGCGGATCGGTGGCGGAGCAACGCGAGAATCGCGGAGCAAGCCGGCGGAGACGGGTGCGCTCAGGCGAAGACGGCGCTCCGGGTCGGGGCCGGGATGCCACGGCCGAGGGCGTGCACCGTCCACCCGGCGGCACGCCAGGCGTCGGCATCCAGGCAGTTGCGGCCGTCGATCACCGTGCGTCCGCGCGCGAGCAGAGCGAGGGATGCGGGCGACGCGGTCGTGAACTCGGGCCACTCGGTGAGCACGAGCACGACGTCGGCGTGGCGCACGGCGTCGTCGAGGGAGCCGGCGAACGTGAGCGTCGGGAACGTGCGGCGCCCCGTCTCCCCCGCCGCCGGGTCGTAGACCGAGACCTGCGCGCCGCGCAGGTGCAGGGCCGCCGCGATCGACAGGGCCGGGGAATCGCGCACGTCGTCGGTGTCGGGCTTGAACGCCGCTCCCAGCACGGCGATGCGGGCGTCGAGCACCGACCCGTCGCACGCGGCGATCGCGAGATCGACGACGCGCTCGCGCTGACGCATGTTGATCTCGTCGACGCGGCGCATGAGGGAGCCGATCGCGGGAGCGCCGAGTTCGCCGGCGCGATGGGTGAGCGCCCGGATGTCCTTGGGCAGGCATCCTCCGCCGAATCCGACGCCGGCGTTGAGGAATCGGCGGCCGATCCGCGCGTCGTGACCGAGTGCATCCGCGAGCACCGTCACGTCGGCGCCGGCGACCTCGCAGAGTTCGGCGATCGCGTTGATGAACGAGATCTTCGTCGCGAGGAAGGCGTTGGCGCTCACCTTCACGAGCTCGGCGGTCGGGAGGTCGCACGCGATGACCGGGGTGCCGGCCGCGATCGGCGCCGCGTAGAGGTCGCGCAGCATCCGCTCGGCCTCGGCGGAGGCTCCCCCGATCACGATGCGGTCGGGGTGCAGGGTGTCGTCGACCGCGCGGCCTTCGCGCAGGAACTCGGGGTTCCACACGAGCTCCGCCGCGACGCCGTCGGGCACGAGGGCGTCGAGCAGCACCCGCAGCCGCTCCCCCGTGCCGACCGGCACCGTCGACTTGCCGACGACCAGGCCGTCGTGGGTCATCGCGCGGGCGACGGCCGAGACGGCGGCCTCCACGTGGTCGAGGTTCGCGGCGGTGCTGCCCGACTGCTGCGGGGTTCCCACGCAGATGAAGTGGATGTCACCGGCCGCGACCGCCGCGGAGAGGTCCGTCGTGAAGCGCAGACGCCCGGTCGCGAGGTGGGTCTGCAGCAGCTCGGGCAGGCCGGGCTCGTGGAATGGCACGCGCCCGCTCGACAGCAGCTCGATCTTGGCGGGATCGACGTCGACCCCGACGACCTCGAATCCGAGTTCCGCCATCGCGGCGGCATGCGTGGCTCCGAGGTAGCCCGTTCCGATCACACTCACCCGGGGTGTCATGGGGCCAGTGCAGACGCCCGGCATGACGCGCCGGGTGCGGGACACGCGAACGGCGGATGAACGGCGCCCGAGCGAACGGTGTCAGCGCACGAAGCGCGATCCGTCGACGACGGGCGAGTAGTCCCACCGCAGACCCGTGCGGCGCATCGCCTCCGCGACGATCTGCCGCGGGCGGATGGTGGCCGCGCTCGCGCGCTCGAGCCTCTCCACGTCGAAACGGGCGAGCACGAGCGCCCGCAGCTCGCCCTCGATCTCGGCGGTCTCGGGCCGCCCCGCGAGGTCGTCGAGCTCGTCGGGGTCGGCCCGCAGGTCGAAGAGCTGGCCGGCGTGGCCGTGGATGTGGATGTACTTCCACCGTCCGCGACGCACCATGAAGCACGGCGCCCACACCTTCTCCAAGTGGTACTCCGAGAAGACGACCCGCTCCGTCGACCCGTGACCGCCCTCGAGCTCCGTGATGAAGCTCTCGCCGTCCATCGGCGCACGGTCGTCGGCGGACACCCCCACGACGTCGAGCAGGGTCGGCAGCAGGTCGACGAGCGACACCGGGTCGGGAACCCGCGATCCCGCTCCCACGGCCCCGGGGCGACGGATCACGAGCGGGACCCGCGCCGACCATTCGTAGAAGCAGCGCTTCTGCACCATGCCCCGCTCGCCGAGCATGTCGCCGTGGTCGCTCGTCACGACGATGACGGTGCGGTCGAGCTCGCCGGAGTCGCGGAGGGCCGCGAGAAGTCCGCCGAGCAGGTCGTCGACGTAGGCGACCGCGGCGAGGTAGGCGCGACGGAGGCGGGTGAGGCTCCCCGGGTCACGGAGGTCGTAGCGGTCGGTCTCATGCGCCTCGTTCGCCCAGCGGTCCATCGCCGAACGCGGGAGCGTCGCCTCGTCCCACGCGGCGGGAATCGGGATGTCGACGTCCTCGAAGCGGTCCCAGTGTTCCTGCCGCACGTGGAAGGGGTCGTGCGGATGGTGGAGCGACACGACCATCCCGAACGGCGGTGCGTCGGCGTCGAGCGACCGGTCCCGCAACCAGGTCGCCGCTGCCGAGAGGGTCTCCTCGTCGAACGTCATGAACTGGGTCCACGACCGCACGCCGGGGTCCGGGTCGGCGTAGTGGCGCGCGTGACCGCCCGCGGGAAAACGACCGTCGGGGCCGACCGCGGGTACCCAGTCGAGGTTGGCGGGGAAGACGTCGGTCGTGAGCCGCTCAGCGAACCCGTGGAGCTGATCGGGGCCGATGAAGTGCAGTTTGCCGCTCAGCACCGTCGCGTAGCCCGCGTTCGTGAGGTAGTGCCCGAGCGTCGGCTGCTCGGCGGGAAGCACCGATGCGTTGTCGTAGCAGCCGATCGCGGAGGCGTCCCGTCCCGTGAGCACCGCCGCCCGGGAGGGGGCGCAGAGCGGGACGGCCGTGTACGCGGCGTCGAACGTGACGCCGTCGGAGGCGAGCGCGTCGAGGTGCGGGGTGCGGGAGGCGGTGCTCCCGTAGGCCCCGGTCAGGAACGGCACGAGCTGGTCGGCCATGACGATGAGGATGTTCGGTCGCACGGTCAGGCCTCCTTGTAGAAGCGCTTCTCGAACACCTGGCGTGCGAGGCGCGTCGTGCGCAGATAGTCCTGCTCGAGGCGGGTCGCACTCCCGGGGCTGTACTCCATAAGCCGCGCGACACCCTCCAACTGGGTGCGGTCGGTCGGCAGCACGTCGGCCGTCTTCGCCGTCCACAGCGTCATCGCGGACCGGGCCCGCGACGCGATGAGCCAGGCGGCCCGCAGCTTCGCGGCGTCGTCCACCTCGACGAGGCCGGCCTCGACGGCGGCCGCGAGCGCGCGGAGAGTGGAGGTGGTGCGCAGGCCCGGCACCGCGGCGGCGTGGCGCAGCTGCAGCAACTGCACGAACCACTCGACGTCGGACAGCGAACCGCGGCCGAGCTTGAGGTGCCGGGCGGGGTCGGCGCCCTGCGGCAGGCGCTCCGACTCGACCCGGGCCTTGATGCGCTTCACCTCGCGCACGTCGGCGGGCGAGATCGCGGCCGGGTAGCGGATCTCGTCGGCGAGGGCCGTGAAGTCATCGAGCAGCGCCGCATCCCCGACCGCTCCGCGCGCCCGCAGCAGCGCCTGGGCCTCCCACGTGAGCGACCAGCGCTCGTAGTAGGCGCGGTAGGAGTCGAGGGAGCGCACGATCGCCCCGTTGCGCCCCTCGGGCCGCAGGCCCGCGTCGAGGTCGAGCGGCAGGCGGAGGTCTTCGGTGAACCGCTTGAGCTCGTGCACGATCTGCTCGGCACGGCGCTGCGCCTCGTCGTTCTCGAGACCCGCGGGCCGGTACACGTAGACGATGTCGGCGTCGCTGCCGAAGCCGAGCTCCTCGCCGCCGTAGCGGCCCATCGCGACGATGCCGAACTCCAGCCCGTCGCCGTAGCGGTGCACGAGCGCGAGCACCCCGGTGAGCAGCGCGCTCGTCACGTCGCTGAGCGCACGCCCGAGCTCCTCGACCGAGACGACGCCGACGATGGCGCCGAGGGCGAGCCGCAGCACCTCCCGTCGCCGGGCGGTGCGGAGAGCGCTCGCGGCGGCGTCCCGGTCGTCGCCGTGGCGTGCGACCGTCGCGGCCGCCTCGTCGAGCAGCACGCCCGCGGCACGGGGCACGAGTTCGCCGTCGCTCTCCAGCCACGCGACCGCCTCGGGGTAGCGCTCGAGGAGCACGCCGACGTACTTCGACCCCGACAGCACGCCGGTGAGCCGCTGGGCCGCCCCCGACGAGTCGCGCAGCATCCGCAGGAACCAGTAGGCCTCGCCGAGGTCGTCGGCGAGGCGCCGGAATGCGAGCAGGCCGCCGTCGGGGTCGGCCCCGTCGGCGAACCACTGCAGCATGACCGGCAGCAGGGTGCGCTGGATCTGCGCACGCCGCGACATCCCGGAAGTGAGCGCCGCGATGTGGTGCAGCGCGCCGCGCGGGTCGCGGAAGCCGATCGCGGCGAGACGGGCCTCGGCCTGCTCGCTCGTGAGGGCGTATCCGTCGTCGGGCAGTGCCGCCACGGCCGACAACAGCGGGCGGTAGAACAGCCGCTCGTGCAGCGTCCGCACCTCGTGCTTGACCTTCTGCCAGGCGTCGAGCAGGCCCGCAGCGGTAGTCGCGACGCCCGAGGCGCGGGCGAGCACCCGCAGCTGCTCCTCGTCGCGCGGCATGAGATGGGTGCGGCGCAGTCGGGAGAGCTGGATGCGGTGCTCGAGCAGGCGCAGGAAGCGGTAGTCGCGCGCGAACTCGGCCGCCTCGACGCGTCCGATGTAGCCGCCGTCGGCGAGGGCCGCGAGCGCGTCGAGCGTCGACCGGTGTCGCACGTCGGCGTCGGCGTGGCCGTGCACGAGCTGCAGCAGCTGGATGGTGAACTCGACGTCGCGCAGGCCGCCCGGACCGAGCTTGAGCTGGATGTCGACCTCGTCGGGCGGGATGTGCGCCGTGACGCGCTCGCGCATGCCCTGCACCGACTCGACGAACCCGTCGCGGCCGGAGCTCGCCCACACCATCGGCGCGACACCCTCGACGTAGCGCTGCCCGAGGTCGCGGTCGCCGGCCAGCGGGCGCGCCTTGAGCAGGGCCTGGAACTCCCACGACTTCGCCCAGCGTTCGTAGTAGGCGAGGTGGGAGTCGAGGGTGCGCACGAGCGCGCCGTCCTTGCCCTCGGGGCGGAGGTTGGCGTCCACCTCCCACAGCGGCGGCTCGACGGCGAGCTCCGCGATGCCGCGCATCGTCTCGCGGGCGAG
>CAMLMQ010000045.1 GCA_946481135.1 uncultured Microbacteriaceae bacterium | reverse complement strand
CGGCACAGCTCGACGCCCTTGTGCAGGCCGTGGGGGAGTTCATCCGCGATCGTGTCGGCGTAGGCGCCCAGCCCGAAGCGCTCGAGCAGGTCGCGCGCCTCGTCGCGGGCCTCGCGTTCGCGCCTCATGGTGGGCGGCAGCCGCAGCGCCCAGCTGAGCGGGCCGCCCGGGAGCTCCGTATGCGCGCCGAGCAGCACGTTCTCGAGCACGGTCGCCTCGAGGCGCAGCGCGGGATGCTGGAAGGTGCGCGCGAGGCCCGCGATGCGGGGCAGCCGTGCGGGGGAGACCGACGTGGCTTCGACCTCGTCGATGCGGATCGATCCGGATGTCGGACGGTAGTGACCGCTGATGCAGTTGAACAGCGACGTCTTGCCGGCACCGTTGGGTCCGACGAGACCGAACACGGCGCCGGGTTCGACCTCGAAACTCACGTCGGTGAGCACCGAGATGCCGCCGAATCTCAGGGAGACGTCGGTGAGCCTCAGACGAGCGGCCATAGCCGTCCTCCGCTTCGTTGCAGGGATGTGTGGTGGTGGGTGGTGCGTTCGAAGGGTGTGGCCACGGTAACCCGCGGGTCCGGCACGGGCAATAGTTTTGTAGACAATTTCGTCGACCAACGCGCACCACGCCGCATCCGTGCTGCGGAATCGGGCATCGTCGCGCCGTTCTCGTCGCCTTCGGCCACATCGCCTCCTGCTGTGTGCTTGGCAACCTAGGGGAGGGGTAGATTGTCGACAATCGCAATCCCAGCTAATGGAAGTCTGACACGGTGGCCCTTCAGGAACGGATCCTCAGCGTGCTCGGCGCGTTCAACGCCGACCGGCCGAGCCTGAGCCTGTCGGAGATCGCCGAGGCCACCGGGCTGCCCGTCTCGACGGCCCACCGCCTCGTGGCCAATCTCGTCGCGTGGGGCGCCCTCGAGCGCGACGAACGGCGACGGTACGTCATCGGGCTGCGCCTGTGGGAGATCGGGGTGCTGTCGCCGCGCGCCTACCAGCACCGCGCCCGCATCCTGCCGTATCTGGAGGAGCTCTTCGTCGCCACGCGCGAGCACGTCGTGCTGACCGCCCTGCTCGACGGGGAGGGGGTGATGGTCGAGCAGCTCCTCGGCCGCCGCGGTGCGCGACTCGCCGCGGGACTGGGGGAGCGGCTGCCGCTGCACGCCTCATCGCCGGGGCACGTCTTCCTCGCGTTCGGCCCGCCGGAGCTCTGGGAGACGATCGAGGCCGGGCCGCTGCACGCCTACACGCCGCGCACCGTCACCGATCCCGATCGGCTGCGCGCGGTCGTCCGCGAGGTGCGTCGCACGTCGGTGTCGATCAGCGAGGGCGCGATCGTGAGCAACACCGTCTCGATCTCGGCGCCCGTGTTCGGGCCGCGCGGCGTGTTCTACGGCGCGGTGTCGATCGTCGCCACGATCGGCACGATCGACGCGAATCTGCTCGCGCCGTCGGTGCTGCGGGCGGCCCGGCTGATCAGCGCGGCCCTCAATCAGGCCGGCACCGAACAGCCATTCCGCCCGCTGCGCCGGGGGGAGTGATGCCGCGCGTCAGCCGACGACGAGGCGGCTGCGTCCGACCGTGAGCCAGACGCCGGCGATGACGAGCCAGATCGGCATCGGGATGCCGGGGAGCCCCGGCACGCCGCTCACGAGCACAGCACCGGCGACGAGCACCGCGATGGCCGCGCTCACGCCGCCCAGGCCCCGCGAGATCACCCGGTCCTCGAAGGACACCCAGGCGATCGCGGCCGCCGCGATGGTGGCGCCGAGCCACGGGATGAACGGGCCGAAGTCGGCGAGGATGTAGTACACGAAGAGCCCGTCCTGCTGGTAGGTGCCCCGCTCGGGGCCGAGGTAGTTCGCGAGGGCCCCCTTCCAGCCGTAGGTGAGCGCGAGGCCGGAGGTGGCGACGAGCAGACCCACGGTGGCGACCCGGCCGGGGATCGAGCGGGGGGCGACATCCTCGATCCGTCGGCTCCACCACGCGGTGAACACCGCGAGGGCGGTGACGGAGATCAGGCCGAGCACGAAGCCGACCCGGAGGATGCCCGGGGTCATCTCCTCGACCTGGTCGGCGACCTGGGTGTAGCCCTCCAGGGCGGGCACGCGAGACTGGGCGAGGCGGATGTCGGTCAGGATGGTGGCGCCGAAGCCGGCGGCCCCGGCGACCACGGCCGCGAGCGGCCAGACGCGACGCGGCACGCGGGGCGTGACGCCGCGGCCGCGATCGCGGTGTTCGGTGCTGGGGGAGACGGTGGATGCGGTCATGGTGGATTCCTCTCATCGGGTGACACCCGAGCACACCGCGCCCGTCGTCCCGGCATCCAGGGTCGGCCGTCCTCGATGCGTCGGGACGTCCGCGCCGAGCCGAGCAGGATCGGAGAAGCCGCGGGCGCACGCGGCTCCCTATCGTGGAGTCACGCTCCGAATCAGAAGGGACGGTCGAATGACCGCGAAGAAGTCGTCCGAGGTGTTCAGCGCCGAGGAGAAGGCCGCGATGAAGCAGGCCGCCGCCGAGCGGAAGGCGCAGGAGAAGGCGAAGGACAAGCGCGCCGCCGGCACGAAGGCGGTGCGCGCGGCGATCGAGGAGCTCGAGGGCAGCGACCGGACGATCGCCGAACGGTTCTACGAGCTCGTCACCGAGCACGCGCCCGACCTCGTGCCGAAGACGTACTACGGCATGCCGGGGTTCGCGAACGCCGACGACAAGATGCTCGTCTTCCTGCAACCGGCGTCGAAGTTCAAGGTGCGGTACGCGACGATCGGCTTCGAGCAGAGCGCGAATCTCGACGACGGCACGATGTGGCCGACCGCCTGGGGCGTCACCGAGCTGACCGACGCCGACGCGAAGAAGTTCGTCGCGACGCTGAAGAAGGCGATCAGCGGGTGATCCCACCCCCTCTCGCCACCTCCAGGCGATCCGATAAGCAGCATTATGTCAGCAAGTCTCGAAGACGCCGGGTCCCCGCGCATCCGACATCTCCGGGCACCGATGATCGGGTCTCGCGTCGCGGACTCCCCGAGGGTGGGAAGTCGGCGACGCGTCGGGTTCGCGTCGCCGACTGATGCGAATGGAGCGAGCGGTGCGGATGTCTCGGGCGACCGCACGATTTCAGGAGTGGGAGGCCCTCCTCCACAACCGCACGAAGCGGCGTCGAATCGGAGCATTCCTCATTCACGGGGTTCGGCCCATCACGCTCGCCGTCGACCGCGGATGGCCCCTCCGGGCGATCCTGCACCGATCCGACCGCCCTCTCTCCGCCTGGGCGCGAGGGATCCTCGCCGAGGTCGAGGCCGAGGTCGTCACCCTCTCCCCCGACCTGCTCGCCCGGCTGGGCGACAAGGACGCGGAGACGCCCGAGCTCGTCGCCGTCGCTCAGCGGCCGCAGGATGATCCCGGGCGTATCGAGGTCGGCACCGACTTCCTCGGGGCGGCCTTCGACCGACCCTCCTCCCCCGGGAACATTGGGGCCCTCGTACGCTCTCTCGACGCTTTCGGCGGCAACGGCCTGATCGTCGCGGGCCACGCGGCCGACCCGTACGACCCGAAGTCCATCCGCGCCTCCACGGGATCCCTGTTCGCCGTGCCCACGGTCGGGGTCTCCGGGTCGCGCGAGGCGCTCGCCTGGGCGCGCGCGCAACGTCCGGACGGACGACCCCTCGCGGTCGTCGGCACGGACGAGCTCGGCGACGTCGACATCGCCGAGCTCGATCTCACCGGTCCGACCCTGGTCGTAGTCGGCAACGAGACGACCGGCATGAGCGCGGGGTGGCGCGCTGCGTGCGACGTGGTCGCGCGAATCCCGATGCGCGGCACGGCGAGTTCGCTCAACGCCGCGAGCGCGACGACGGTCGTGCTCTACGAGGCCGCACGACAGCGTGCGCAGCGCGGCCGCGCCGCGTGAGCTACCGGTTCGCCCGGGTGCGGGAGAACTACGCGGATCTGGCGTCCGGGCACGTCCTGCGTTCCGCGCCGGGATTCCCGGCGTTCCCCGCGCGACTCGGGAGCGAGATGTTCCAACGCGCCGTCGCCCGTCGAGGGCTCCCCCGCGTGGGGATCTGGGACCCGTTGTGCGGCAGTGGTCACCTGCTCACGACACTCGCGCTCCTGCACCGCCGCGAGCTCGCCTGGGTCGTCGGCACCGACCTCGACACCGGCGCGGTGCGACTCGCGGCGAAGAACCTCCGGCTGCTCGGCGACGACGGCCTCGCGGCTCGCGCGCGCGAGCTGCGTCGACGCGCCGACCTCTTGGCACGTCCCGGCGATGTCGACACGGCCCGGGCCGCCGACCGTCTCGCCCGACGACTCGAGGCCGACGGTGGTCCCCTCCCCGCGTACACGACCGTCGCGGATGCGTTCGACCCCGCCGCCCTCGCGCGGGCCCTCGAGGGCCGACGACCCGACGTCGTCGTCGCCGACCTGCCCTACGGCGAGACGACGACCTGGCTCGGGCGCCCCGAGGGCGCGCCGCTGCCCGCGCTGTTGGCCTCCCTCGGCTCGGTGCTCGACCGGGACGCGGTCGTCGCGCTCGCGCTGCGGGGCCGCCGGGTGCCTGGCCACGGTGGCGCCGCCCTGCTCGAATCCTTCAGGCTGGGCACTCGGTCGGTCGCGCTGTTTCGCACCGGCCGTGAGGAGGACCGGGGATGATCGCGACACTGACTCGACTCGTCGACGCCGTCGAGGGCGACCTCTCCGGCGAGCTCGACCTCACCCGGTTCGCGCGCGCCGAGGCGACGACCGAGTACCACGTGCGGCGAATGTTCGCCTCGGTCGCCGGGCTGCCCCTGTCCGAGTACGTGCGTCGGCGTCGCATGACTCTCGCGGCGGCCGACGTGCTCCGCGGCGACGGGATGCTCGACATCGCCGTGCGGTACGGCTACGGCTCGACCGAGGCGTTCGGACGGGCGTTCCGTGCCGTGCACGGATCCTCGCCCGCCGACGTACGTCGCACCGGCGGACCGCTCCGCCCGCAGTCCCGGCTCCGATTCCGCCTCACGATCGAAGGGAACACCGCCATGGAGACCCGCATCACCGAACGACCCGCCTTCCGACTCGTCGGACACGCCGCCCGGGTTCCGCTCATCCACACGGGGGTGAACCCGCACATCCAGCGGCACATCGCGTCGCTCCCCCCGACGGCGCACGATCGCCTCAAGGCCCTCGGTGACAGCGAGCCGGCGGGGCTGCTCGCCGTGAGCGACGACGTCGACGCCGACTACACGGAGGGCACGGAACTCACCTACCTGCACGGCGTCGCTGTCTCCTACGAGGTGGCTGTGCCCGACGGCCTCGACGCGATCGAGGTGATCGCGGGGACGTGGGCCGTGTTCCGCACGGAGGGCGCCTACCCCGACGCGTTGCAGGAGACCTGGGCCGCGACGGCGACGGACTGGTTGCCGTCCAACCCGTGGCGCCTGCGGCCCGGCCCCTCGATCGTCGCGGTGCTCGAGCGCTCCCCCGACCTCTCCACCGCGACGACCGAGCTCTGGCTCCCCGTCGAGCGCGAGTGACGCACAGGGCAGGCGTCGTGAGGGACAATCTCCTGTGCCCTCCGACGCCTCCCGCCCCGCCGACCCGCTCGGGCCGAGCGGGATCGACCCCGACGACCTCGCGACGACGCTGCGGGTGCTCGCGGGGCTCGCGAAGGTCGACCGCGAGCATCCCGACTTCGTCGCGGTGCGCCGCGCGACCTCGGCGATGTTCAAGGAGGTGAAGCGCGAGCGCCGGCTCGAACTGCGGGCCGCGGAGCAGGCGCACGACCGCGCGGTCGTGGCCGCCACGGCGACGGGGGCTCCCGACCGCATCGACGACGAGACCCGCGGCATCCCGATCTCCGGCACGGCCACGACGACCGCGGGCGTCTTCCGCAAGCCGCGACCCTGCTACATCTGCAAGCAGGACTACACGGTCGTCGACGCGTTCTACCACCAGCTGTGTCCCGAGTGCGCGGCGATGAGCCACGCGAAGCGCGACGCGCGCACCGACCTCACCGGCAAGCGGGCGCTGCTCACGGGCGGGCGCGCAAAGATCGGGATGTACATCGCGCTGCGCCTGCTGCGCGACGGCGCTCACACGACGATCACGACGCGCTTCCCCCGGGATGCCGTGCGGCGGTTCACGAGCCTGCCCGATTCCGCCGACTGGATCGACCGCCTCCGCGTCGTCGGCATCGACCTGCGCGACCCCGCCCAGGTCATCGCGCTCGCCGAGGACGTCGCCGCGCAGGGGCCGCTCGACATCCTCATCAACAACGCCGCGCAGACGGTGCGTCGGTCCCCCGGCGCCTACTCGCAGCTCGTCGAGGCCGAGCTCGCGCCACTTCCCGACGGCCCGCTCCCCCAGCTGCAGACGTTCGGCCACACGAACGACGCCCATCCGCAGGCGCTCGCCCGCTCGGTGGCCGCCCACCCCATCCTCGCGGCCGCCGCAGCCCAGGCGGATGCGCTCACCGAGGCCGCGATGACGGCCGGGTCGTCGTCGCTCGAACGCCTCGCCGCGGGCACGGCGATCGACGCCGGGGGCCTCATCCCCGATCACGACGCCGTCAACTCGTGGGTGCAGAGCGTCGACCAGGTCGACCCGCTCGAGATGCTCGAGGTGCAGCTCGCGAACGAGACGGCGCCGTTCATCCTCATCTCGAAGCTCCGCTCCTCGCTCGCCTCCTCCCCCGCCCGACGCACCTACATCGTCAACGTGAGCGCGATGGAGGGCGTCTTCGGACGCGGCTACAAGGGACCCGGCCACCCGCACACGAACATGGCGAAGGCCGCCGTCAACATGCTCACACGCACGAGTTCCCGCGAGCTGTTCGAGAGCGACGGCATCCTCATGACGAGCGTCGACACCGGCTGGATCACCGACGAGCGCCCGCATCCGACGAAGGTGCGCCTCGCCGAGGAGGGCTTCCACGCCCCGCTCGACCTCGTCGACGGCGCCGCGCGGGTGTACGACCCGATCGTGCGCGGTGAGGCCGGCGAGGACCTGTTCGGCGTCTTCCTCAAGGACTACAGGCCCGCCGCCTGGTGAGAGACTGACCCGCATGACGGAGCGGTCATCCCGAGGCGACGGCGGATTCGGTCGGACGGCGCAGAGCGCCGTCTACCGAGCGGGCGCGAGCGGCGGGAGGCCCGCCGTCCCGACGCGATGGCCCGACCTCGTCGCCGCCGCCGAGCGCGCGATGACCCCCGACGCGTGGGCCTACGTCGCGGGATCCGCGGGACGCGAAGGCACCGCGGACGCCAACCACGCGGCGTTCGACCGTCGGCGGATCGTGCCGCGGATGCTGCGCGACGTCGGCGACCGCGACCTCGCGGTCGAGCTCTTCGGGCACCGCTACCCCGCCCCGGTGATCGCCGCGCCCATCGGCGTGCTCGAGCTCGTCCACCGGGATGCCGACCTCGCGATCGCGCGCGCGGCCGCGTCGCTCGGGCTCCCCACGGTGCTGTCCAGCCAGGCGTCGATCCCGATGGAGCGCGTGGCGGCGGAGGGCAGAGGCGGACCCCGATGGTTCCAGCTCTACTGGAGCCGCGACGACGACCTCGCGGCGAGCCTCGTCGCCCGCGCCGAGGCGATCGGCGCGCAGGCGATCGTCGTGACCCTCGACACGATCCTGCTCGGCTGGCGTCCGCGCGACCTCGACCGCGGGTCGCTGCCCTTCATCCGCGGCATGGGGATCGCCCAGTACACCTCCGACCCGGTGTTCCGTCGACTCGTCGCCGAACGGGCGGCCCTCCCCCGCGACCCGGCCGTCCCGCGTCCCCGCGTCACACCCACGGCCATCCGCACGCTCGTCGGGATGACCCGCCGCCATCCCGGTCGCTTCGGCGCGAACCTGCGCTCGGGTGTGCCGCGCCGCGCCGTCGAGACCTTCCTCGACGTGTTCTCGCGCACCGACCTCACGTGGGACCGGCTCGACGCGCTGAGAGCGATGACGCGGCTGCCGATCGTGCTCAAGGGCGTGCAGCATCCCGACGACGCGCGCCGCGCGGTCGACGCGGGCGTCGACGGGCTCGTCGTGTCGAATCACGCGGGGCGTCAGGTCGACGGCGCGATCGGCACGCTCGACGCGCTGCCGGACGTCGTCGACGCGGTCGCGGGCGCCGTCCCGGTGCTGCTCGACAGCGGCGTGCGCGGCGGCGCCGACATCGTCAAAGCGCTCGCGCTCGGTGCCGCCGCCGTCCTCGTCGGACGTCCGTGGGTCTACGGCATGGCGATCGCGGGCGAGGCGGGCGCCGCCGAGGTGCTGCGCAATCTCGTCGCCGAGGTCGACCTGACGCTCGCGCTGACCGGGCACCGCACGATCGGCGAGCTCACGCCCGACGTGCTCGCGACGCTCACCCCGTAGCCGAGGCGCGCGGCTGCTCGGCGAGGTGCTCCAGCACGCGCACGACCTGCGACGAGTAGCCGTACTCGTTGTCGTACCAGACGTAGACGACGACGTGGTGTCCCGTCGCGATCGTCGCGAGCCCGTCGACGACGCCCGCCCGGTTGTTGCCGACGAAGTCGGTCGAGACGACCTCCGACGACTCGAGGTAGCCGATCTGCGTGCGCAGCGGCCCCGCGGTCGAGGCGCCGCGCAGCAGCGCGTTGAGCGCCGCCGCATCCGTCTCGGCACCGAGGTCGAGGTTGAGGATCGCGAGCGACACGTCGGGCGTCGGCACCCGGATGGCGTTGCCGGTCAGCTTGCCGGCGAGCTGCGGCAGGGCCTTCGCCACCGCCGTCGCCGCGCCCGTCTCGGTGATGACCATGTTGAGCGCCGCCGAGCGGCCACGCCGGTCGCCCTTGTGGAAGTTGTCGATGAGATTCTGGTCGTTCGTGTACGAGTGCACCGTCTCGACGTGGCCGTGACGGATGCCGTACGCGTCGTCGATCACCTTGAGCACGGGTGTGATCGCGTTCGTCGTGCACGACGCGGCGGTCACGATCACGTCGGTCGGCGCGATGTCGGCGTGGTTGATGCCGAACACGACGTTCTTCAGCGGCGACTTGCCCGGCGCGGTCAGCAGCACGCGCGCGACCCCGGGAGCCCGGAGGTGCTGGGAGAGCCCGGCCTCGTCGCGCCACCGCCCCGTGTTGTCGACGACGAGCGCATCACGGATGCCGTGCGCGGTGTAGTCGACCGTCGCCGGGTCGTCGGCGTAGATCACCTGGATGAGGGTGCCGTTGGCGAGAATCGTGTTCGCCTCCTCGTCGATCTCGATCGTGCCGTCGAAGACGCCGTGCACCGAGTCGTTGCGCAGCAGGTTGGCGCGCTTCTCGAGATCGTTCGACACGCTCGACGGGCGCACGACGATCGCCCGCAGCCGCAGCCCGTTGCCGTTCGCGTGCCCGATGATGATCCGCGCCAGCAGCCGTCCGATGCGCCCGAAGCCGTAGAGCACGACGTCGGTCGGACCCTGCGCCTCCCACGACTGCAGGGCCTCGATCCCGGCGCGGACGTGCTGCTCGCGGGAGGTGGCATCCGCGGGCGCGTCGACGAGCAGCGCCCCCAGATCGAGCGACACGCCCTGCACCCCGAGTTCGTGGGCGAGCCTCAGCACGAGCATCGCGTCGGCGATGTCGACCTCGAACGCGTGGGCCTGCCGGGGGCGGAGTCCTCGGAGCAGCTGCGTCGCCGACCGGTTGACGAGTTTGCGGCCGTGCACGTGCGGGATGACGTTCCGCTCGCGATGCAGGGTGCCGATGATCGGGATCGCGGTCTCGGCGAGGGCGACGCGCGCGAGCCAGTCGCGCTGCGCCTCCTGGGTCGATCGGGGGGCATCCTCGAGGGGCGCGGACATGACGGAATCCTCTCCGGGTTTCGGCGTCGGTGGCGAGACGCGGACGGACACACCCATCCTGCCCTGTGCTTGGCTGTCGCCATGACCGAGGCCTCTGCGACCTGCATCGTCGCGATCGACCAGGGCACGACGAGCACGCGCGCGATCGTCTTCGACCACGCCGGCACGATCCTCGGGATCGGGCAGCGCGAGCACCGTCAGCATTTCCCGCGCGCCGGCTGGGTCGAGCACGACGCCGCCGAGATCCGCGCGAACGTCGACGCCGTCATCGCCCTGGCCCTGGATGCCGCGGGCGTCTCCTCGGGCGACGTCGCCGCGATCGGCATCACCAATCAACGCGAGACGGCCGTGCTGTGGGACCGCGCGACGGGCGAGCCGATCGCGCCGGCGATCGTCTGGCAGGACACCCGCACGCAGCGCCTCGTCGACGCGCTCGCCGCCGACGGCGGAGTCGACCGGTTCCGCCCGACGACGGGCCTGCCGCTCGCGACCTACTTCTCGGCGACGAAGATCGCCTGGATGCTGGAGCACGTCGACGGCGCACGGGAGCGGGCCGAGCGCGGCGAGCTCGCGTTCGGCACGACCGACTCGTGGGTGCTCTGGCATCTGACGGGCGGCGCCGTGCATGCGACCGACGTGACCAACGCGAGCCGCACGCTGCTCATGGACCTCGCGACGCTCGAATGGGACGACGACCTGCTCGCGGCCTTCGACGTGCCGCGTTCGCTGTTGCCCGAGATTCGCTCCTCCTCCGAGGTGTACGGCGAGGTCGCGGACGGTCCGCTCGCCGGCGTGCCGATCGCGGGCATCCTCGGCGACCAGCAGGCGGCGACGTTCGGCCAGGTCGCGTTCGAGGCGGGCGAGTCGAAGAACACCTACGGCACCGGCAACTTCCTCATCGTGAACACGGGCACCGAGCTCGTGCACTCCGCGAACGGGCTGCTCACGACCGTGGCCTACCGTCTCGGCGACGAGCCCGCCCGCTACGCGCTCGAAGGCTCGATCGCCGTCACGGGTTCGCTCGTGCAGTGGCTGCGTGACAACCTCGGCTTCTTCGCCGAGTCGGCCGAGGTCGAGCAACTCGCACTCTCGGTGCCCGACACCGGAGGCGTCGCCTTCGTGCCCGCGTTCTCGGGGTTGTTCGCGCCGTACTGGCGACCGGACGCGCGCGGCGCGATCCTCGGCCTCACGCGTTTCGCGACGAAGGCGCACATCGCCCGCGCCGCGCTCGAGGCGGTCGCCCTGCAGAGCGTCGACGTCATCGACGCGGCCGCCGGCGACCTGCCGGCGGCCCTCAGCGAACTCCGCGTCGACGGCGGGATGGTCGCCAACGACACCCTCATGCAATTCCAGGCCGACGTCCTCGGCATCCCCGTCGTCCGCCCCGCCGTCATCGAGACCACCGCACTCGGCGCGGCGTTCGCCGCGGGACTCGCGGTCGGGTTCTGGTCGGGCCTCGACGAGCTGCGCACCCTCTGGCGCGAGGAGCGGCGCTTCGAGCCCGCGATGGACGCCGAGGAGCGGGCCGAGCGACTGCGGGTGTGGCGCAAGGCCGTCACCCGCACGTTCGACTGGGTCGACGCCTAGCGGTTCGTCGCGGCGGCCCAGGCGTCGAGCTTCGCCGCGGCGGCACCCGAGTCGATCGCGGCGGCCGCGTCGCGCAGGCGCTCCTCGAAGCGCACGCGGATGTCCCGCTCCTGCTGCGCGGCGTCCCGGGCGAGGTCCCACGCGACGAGGCCGGCCGCGGCGTTGAGCAGGACGATGTCGCGCACCGGCCCCTCGTCGCCCGCGAAGGTCCCGCGCGCGACCGCGGCATTGCGCGTCGCGTCGCCGCCGCGGAGGTCGTCGATCGTCGCGCGCGGGATGCCGAAATCGCCCGGGTCGATGTCGTGCTCGTGCACGTCGCCGCGCGAGACCTCCCACACGTGCGAATGCCCCGTCGTCGTCAGCTCGTCGAGCCCGTCGTCGCCGCGGAAGACGAGCGCCGTCGCGCCCCGCGTCCGGAACACGCCCGTGATGAGCGGCACCTTGTCGAGAGCGGCGACGCCGATGCTCGACGCCTCGGGGCGCGCCGGGTTGCAGAGGGGTCCGAGGAAGTTGAAGACGGTCGGGATGCCGAGCTCCCCCCGCACCGGGCCGGCGTGCCGGAATCCGGGGTGGAAGAGCGCCGCGAACACGAACGTGATGCCGGCCTCGTCGAGCACCTCGGCGACGCGCTCGGGCTCCAGTTGGAGGTTGACCCCGAGGGCGGTGAGCACATCCGACGCCCCCGACGCCGACGAGGCCGCGCGGTTGCCGTGCTTGACGACCCGCGCGCCCGCGGCCGCCGCGACGACCGACGCCATCGTCGAGACGTTCACCGTGCCGAACCGGTCACCGCCCGTGCCGCACATGTCGAGCGCCATCGGGTCGACGGGAAGCGGCCGCGCGTGCGCGAGGATCGCGTCGCGGAAGCCCACGATCTCATCGACGGTCTCCCCCTTCGACCGCAGGGCGACGAGGAAGCCCGCGAGTTGCGCCGGGGTGGCCTCACCCTCCATGACCCGCTCCATCGCCCACGTCGCCTCGGCGATCGAGAGGTCGGCGCCGGCGAGCAACTGGGTGAGCACAGCGGGCCAGGTCAGTTCCGTCGGCATGGCGTCGATCGTAGCGACCTCGGGTATCCGCCATAATGGACGGGTGACCTCCGCACCGATCGCGCATTCCCCGGTAGGGGGCATCAACCGCCCGAACTCCGTCCAGGTCGGCACGATCGTCTGGCTCGGCAGTGAGGTCATGTTCTTCGCGGGCCTCTTCGCGGTCTACTTCACGCTGCGTTCGACGTCGGGCGAGCTGTGGGCCGAGCAGTCGGCGAAGCTCAACATCCCGTTCTCGCTCGCGATCACGATCATCCTCGTCGCCTCGTCGTTCACGGCTCAGTTCGGCGTCTTCGCGGCCGAGCGCCTGCAGAAGTGGCGCACCGGCCCGATCTGGAACCTGCGTCGCTGGGGGGTCGTCGAGTGGTTCTACCTCTCGTTCGCCCTCGGTGCGCTGTTCATCATCGGCCAGGTCTTCGAGTACGCCCTGCTCGTGAGCGAGGGCGTCGGCTTCACCTCCGACTCGTACGGGTCGGCGTTCTACCTCGCCACCGGGTTCCACGGTCTGCACGTGACGGGCGGCCTTCTCGCCTTCCTCATCGTGATCGGCCGGTTCTTCGCCGTGAAGAACTTCACGCACAAGGAGGCCACGACGGCCGTGGTCGTCTCCTACTACTGGCACTTCGTCGACGTGGTCTGGATCGGCCTCTACCTGATCATCTACATCCTGAAGTAAGGCAGCGACCTCACAGCATGACTACCTCCTCACGACGAAACGGTCGCCGCTCCCCGCTCGCCTCCGTCGCCCTCCTGCTCATCGGACTGCTCGCCACCGGCGGCGTCTACGCGCTCGTCACGTCGAGCGCCACCGCGAGCACGACCGCCGCCGCCGAGGCGACGGCCGAAGAGGGCGAGAAGCTCTTCCTCGCCAACTGCGCCTCGTGCCACGGCATCGACGCCATCGGCACGACCGACGGGCCCAGCCTCGTCGGCGTGGGCGCCGCCGCCGTCGACTTCCAGGTCGGCACCGGCCGCATGCCGATGGCGGCCTCGGGTCCGCAGGCCGAGGTGAAGCCCGTGCAGTTCACCGAGGAGCAGATCCTCGCGCTCGCGGAGTACGTCGCGACCCTCGGCCCCGGCCCCGGCATCCCGAGCGAGGAGCTGCTCGCGAGCGGCGACGACGTCGCCACGGGTGCCGAGCTGTTCCGCATCAACTGCGCCATGTGCCACAACGTCGCGGGTGCCGGTGGCGCGCTCACCGAGGGCAAATACGCCCCCGGGCTGCAGAACATCGACCCGGCCCACGTCTACGAGGCGATGGTCACCGGTCCGCAGAACATGCCGGTCTTCAACGACCTCAACATCTCGCCCGAGGACAAGGCGAACATCATCGCCTACCTCGAGTACCTCAACGACAACCCGTCGCCCGGCGGCCTCGATCTCGGCAGCCTCGGCCCCGTGTCCGAGGGCCTCTTCGTCTGGATCTTCGCGCTCGGCGCGATCGTCGCGGTGACCGTCTGGCTCACCTCGAAGGCCAACTGACGAACCGCCCGAGACCCGCACCGAGAGATAGAGAGCACACGAGCATGGCAGACCACGGCTCCACCCCCGGGAAGGATGTCGCCGTCCCCGTCGACGCCCCCGGCACGGCCGTCGTGTCCTCCGACGCGATCGAGAACCCCGGCTTCCCGCCGCACCGTCCGCGCGTCAGCGACGTCGACCCGACGAAGGAGCGCGCCAACGAGCGCCGCGTCGCCTGGTTCTTCTGGGCCTCCATCGTCGGCAGCATCTTCGCCGTCGTCGCCTACTTCGCGTTCCCGATCGACGCGGCCGACCCGGGCTCGGTGCGCACCAACAACGCGCTCCTCGGCCTCGGCATCGCGCTCGCGCTCTTCGGCATCGGCTTCGGCGCGGTGCACTGGTCGCGCACGATCATGGAGGGCCACGACCTCGTCGAGGACCGCAACGCCGGCCAC
This sequence comes from uncultured Microbacteriaceae bacterium, assembly GCA_946481135.1. The sequence continues at coordinate 2,074 of CAMLMQ010000045.1, read as the reverse complement.
CCGCCCGCCGAGAAGTACGAGAAGCGCGCCGGCGCCGCCGAGGTGTTCTCGCTCGGCAACAAGGAGTCGGGTTTCACGCGGCGCAAGCTGATCCGCAACTCCCTCATCGGCGCCCTCGTCGTCTCACCCCTGCCGGCGGTCGTGCTCTTCCGCGACCTGGCCCCCGCCGACGACCCGGTCGAACTGCTGAGCCACACCATGTGGAAGAAGGGCACGCGCCTCGCGCTCGACCCGTCGGGCGCGCCCATCAAGGCCTCCGACGTCACGCTCGGCTCGGCGTTCCACGTCATCCCCGAAGGCCTCCAGGACATGCACCACGGTCGGCTGGAAGAGAAGGCGAAGGCAGCCGTGCTGCTCATGCGTCTCAAGCCCGAAGACCTCTCGGAGTACAGCGAGCGGGGCAAGTCGTGGAGCTACGACGGCATCGTCGCCTACTCGAAGATCTGCACGCACGTCGGCTGCCCCGTCGCGCTGTACGAGCAGCAGACTCACCACCTGCTCTGCCCCTGCCACCAGTCCCAGTTCGACATCAAGCAGGAGGCCAAGGTCATCTTCGGCCCCGCCAAGCGCCCCCTGCCTCAGTTGCCGATCACGGTCGACGACGAGGGCTACCTCATCGCGCAGAGCGACTTCACCGAGCCCGTCGGGCCGTCCTTCTGGGAGCGTTCGCTGTGACCGTCGAAACAACCACCCGTCCGGGCCAAGGCGAGGCCGTCGAAGAGACGGGCCGCGGCATGCGGTTCACCAACTGGGCCGCGGGCTACGTCGATGAGCGCTTCAAGCTCTCGGGCTGGATCCGCGACTACGGACGCAAGATCTTCCCCGACCACTGGTCGTTCATGCTCGGCGAGGTCGCGCTCTACAGCCTCATCGTCGTGCTGCTCTCGGGCGTCTTCTTGACGTTCTTCTTCCAGGCGTCGATGGTCGAGATCGAGTACGAGGGCTCCTACGTACCGCTCAAGGGCATCGAGATGTCGGCCGCGATGGCGTCGACGCTCGATATCTCCTTCGACGTGCGCGGCGGACTGCTCGTGCGCCAGATCCACCACTGGGCGGCGCTGCTCTTCGTCGCCTCGATCGGTCTGCACATGCTGCGCGTGTTCTTCACGGGCGCGTTCCGCAAGCCGCGCGAGCTCAACTGGCTGCTCGGCTTCACGCTCTTCATCCTCGCGATGGCGGAGGGCTTCACGGGCTACTCGCTCCCCGACGACCTCCTCTCGGGCAACGGCCTGCGCATCATCGACGGCATGGTCAAGGGCGTGCCGATCGTGGGGACCTGGATCTCCTATCTGCTCTTCGGCGGAGAGTTCCCCGGCACGCAGGTCGTGGGCATGTTCTACAGCCTCCACATCCTGCTGCTGCCCGCGATCCTCGTCGCGATCGTCGGCATCCACGTGATCATGGTGTTCGTCAACAAGCACACCCAGTACGCGGGTCCCGGGCGCACGAACGACAACGTCGTGGGCGTGCCGGTCATGCCGGTGTTCGCGGCCAAGGCCGGCGGCTTCTTCTTCATCGTGTTCGGCGTCATCGTGCTCGTCGCGGCGAACGTCACGATCAACCCGGTGTGGAATTACGGCCCGTACGACCCGTCGCCGGTGTCGGCGGGAACGCAACCCGACTGGTACATCGGCTTCGCCGACGGCGCCCTGCGTCTCGTGCCGCCGGGCTGGGAGCTCGAGATCCTCGGGTTCACGCTGTCGCTGAACATCCTCGTCCCGCTGCTCGTGCTGCCGCTCTTCCTCGCCCTCGTCGCGTTCTACCCGTTCTTCGAGGCGTGGATCACGGGCGACAAGCGGCACCACAACATCGCCGACCGTCCCCGCAACGCCCCGATGCGCACCGCGATCGGTGCCGCCGGTGTGACGTTCTACGCGGTGCTGTGGGCGGCGGCCTCGTCCGACCTCATCGCCACGCACTTCAAGCTCACGATCGAGGGCGTCACCCACGCGCTGCAGGCCCTGCTCTTCGTCGGCCCGGTCGTCGCGTTCCTCGTCGCGAAGCGCATCTGCATCGCCCTCCAGAAGAAGGACCGCGAGATCGCGCTGCACGGCTACGAGTCGGGCCGCATCGT